>JADGPR010000027.1 GCA_017882335.1 Bacteroidales bacterium
CGCGTGATCACAACAACTTTCAAGACAGAGAAAACCCTTACCAAAGATACGGTGCCGGTGGATGTAGATGCCGTTCTGTTCTGGAAAGTCATTGCCCCTAAAAAAGCGGCTCTTGATGTAGCCGACTATCAAAGCGCAATAAGCTGGGCATCTCAAACAGCTCTTCGGGATGTCATCGGTAAGACCATGCTTTCAGACATGCTGGAAGGCAGAGAAAAAATCAGTAAGGATCTGCAGAGGATAATTGATGAGCGCACCGAGCCATGGGGTGTGAATGTTATTTCGGTGGAGGTCAAAGATGTACTGATTCCTCCGGCTTTGGAAGATGCGATGTCGATGCAGGCTCAGGCGGAAAGAGAACGGCAGGCCCGGGTGATCCTTGGAGATTCGGAACGGCAAGTGGCGGAGAAATTCGGAGAAGCAGCAAAGACTTATCTTGATAATCCTATCGCTTTACACTTGAGAGCAATGAACATGCTTTATGAGGGTTTAAAACAGAATTCTACAATCGTAATCGTACCCAGTTCAGCGGTGGAAACCATGCAATTGGGCGGTCTTACAGGGTTAACAGCGCTGACTATGGAGTTGCAAAAAGAAAAAGCCAAGAAAGAGAATGAAAGCAATTCCTGAACTGAAGTTTGGAATTAACATTCTAAGCAGATAACAATACGAAGAAAAGAAAACAGGCAAACCTGCCTGCCGCCTGCCTGCCGGCAGGGGGTAATATCTAAAATGTAAAACCTGCCTACCTGCAGGCAGGTGGCAAAACAGTTTTCGCCATTTTACCATTTTGCTCAATAACACAAAGAGGCTCTCCAATATGGATTGCGGAAAACCTGAATGCTGGAATCCGTACTAATGATGTTCAGGAGCAACCAATATTGTCATAATTGAAAACCGGATATCAGTTATTCCTGCAGAATCCACCAACCGAATAAAAAGCACAAAGTAAATAACTTATTTTTCCAAGCAAAGCAATTCTTATCCTACTTTTTTTTGGCAACGGCTTTCTTGGCTACTTTTTTTGGCGCAGCTTTCTTTACTATTTTTTTTGGCGCAGCTTTCTTTACTACTTTTTTTGGCGCAGCTTTCTTAACAACTTTTTTGGGCGCTGCTTTTTTGGCTGCTACTTTGGGAGCGGCTTTCTTTACTACTTTTTTAACTGTTTTTGCCATGAGTTTTTTTTTAAATGATTTTGTAAAGCTACATGACTTTTTATGTCATAATACCTGTGTTAAATTTATTTACCAACTTCAATATTAACAAAATTTTAAATGTCCAGAAATTGATCATCTCATAACCCGCGGAATTGATAATGAAACCCGGCATTTTCGCGTGACGCGTAACGTGTAACGTCTGACGCGGCATGAAAGGAACAGGAATTTTTTCTGACAACAAACGGCAGGATATGAAAAGAAAAACCTGCCTACCGGCAGGCAGGTGGCGCAACGGTTTTCACCATTTCGCCATTTGTCTTGTGGCATCGACTGGAATTGAACCAGTGACACAAGGATTTTCAGTCCTCTGCTCTACCATCTGAGCTACGACGCCAGATCAATTTGGGACGGCAAAAATAGAAAGAATTTTTGAAATTGCAATACCTTTGCTTCGTTTTACTATTAGACGATTTTAGATTTCCGATTGTATTGTCAGATTTCCGATGTACGATTAGCATTTTTTTCTAAAATCATTAATCGTTAATCAAAATTCAAAAAAAAATTGTAATTCGTAATTCGTAATTTAAATATATGGACCTTATCCTCGATCTTGGAAATACGAATCAGAAAATTGCATTGTTCGATGCAGGCAACCTTCTTTGGGTTCAGGCAGACAAGCATATAAGTCTTTCTCTTGTCAGGGAAATCGTTAAACAAAATTGTGGGATCGATTCCTGTATTCTTTCATCGGTGGTCAAGGTGCCCACCACCCTTCAATCTTTCATGGAAAAACATTTCAGGTTTATTCTTCTGGATGAGTATACCCCTTTGCCCATATTGAATCTCTATCGCACGCCTGAAACACTTGGTAAGGACAGGCTGGCTGCGGCTGTTGCAGTATTTAATCAATTTCCCGGTCACCCTGCACTGATCATAAATGCCGGAACAGCGGTTACCTATGATATTGTCACGAAAAAAGGGGAATACCTTGGCGGTTCGATCTCTCCAGGAATGAACATGCGTTTCCGCGCCTTGCATACTTTTACAAAGCAGCTTCCGTTATTAACTTACACAGAGATTGATTTTCTTATGGGAAATGATACAGATAAGTCTGTTCTTTCGGGGGTTATTAACGGGATGGCTGCTGAAATGGAAGGAATGATTGTCTACTATCAGAAAGAATATCCGGGAATCAAGGTTATCCTGAGCGGCGGTGATCTGAATTATTTTGTCAATCGGCTTAAAATTAGCATCTTTGCATTACCAAATATTGTCATCTACGGACTCCAACAAATTCTTGCCTTTAATGATAAAAAACCTCTGTAATTATCGCTTTTGCCTGTCTGCCCTGTTTCTTTTCCTATACTATTCCCTTTCTGCTCAGACAATTATTACTTCGCCTTATTCACGTTATGGAATTGGTGATCTGACTGCCAATGCAAATGCACGGAATTTTTCCATGGGTGGAACCAGCATCGGCATACGAAGTCCTTATCATATCAATTTCATCAATCCTGCCTCCTATACTGCCTTTGATTCTACTTCCTTCGTGTTTGAAGGAGGAGTCATCTTTAATTATGTTCAACTGAAAACCAATCTACAAGCCGCAAGCCGGACATATGCATCGGTAGGTTACCTGACCTTTGGTTTCCCTGTTGCAAAATGGTGGAAAACGACGCTGGGCCTGCTCCCTTATAGTAATGTCGGATATAATGTGTCTTTCGATGATGTCGTACCGCAGATCGGCCGGGTTACAAGGATCTATTCAGGTTCGGGAGGAATCAACCGTTTTCTCTGGGGAAATGGATTTAAACTCACGAAAAATTTATCGATCGGGATCAATGCTTCGTATCTTTTTGGATCCATGGTCCGTGAATCTTCTTCCACATTCCCTGATTCCACCTATTATATGAATTTCAGGGAAGCCAATAACATTACCGTCAGCGGCCTGTATTTCGATTATGGGATCCAATATTCCGCGAAACTGAAAAAGGATTTAAGTCTCACTGCAGGTGCCATTTTCGGAACCAACACAAATGTTAATGCAAAGACCGATCTTCTTGCCACAACGTATTTCACAAACAACGGAACCGAATATACAAAGGACACCATCAGGAACGAACCAGGTACCCGCGGGACCATTACGATACCCTTAATGTTCGGCCTGGGCATGTCCTTTGAAAAACCCGATAAATGGATTATCGGCGCCGATTACAGATGGCAGAACTGGAAAAATTACCGGGCCTTTGGAACGAATGATTCGCTGGTAAACAGTTACTGTTTCAGTGCCGGAGCCGAACTCATTCCCGATATCAACAATTATACAAATTATTTCAAGCGAGTCAGGTACCGCCTGGGGTTGAGGTACAACAGCACTTACCTGCAACTGAGGCAAAAACACCTGAATGAGTTTGCAGTCAGCCTGGGATTTGGGCTGCCGATCCGTGGGATGAAAACCGGAATCAACCTGAGTGCCGAACTCGGTACACGTGGAACAACTCAATCAAACCTCATCAAAGAAACCTATTTCAATTTTGTAATTGGTTTTTCAATTTATGAACGGTGGTTCATAAAACGTAAGTATTTTTAATCTTGAAACAGTTTTCGTTCCTACCTTCCATTTTTTGCAGTTGCCTTATTGCCCTGCTGCTATTGGCAGGCTGTGGAAACAATCTTGAAACCATCAACGCTATCACACATAACTACTCGGGGCCGGTCATGTCGGCAAAAAACATCGAAGTGGTCTTCAGTGATTCAGGCAAGATCCAGGCAAAGGTTTACGGCATTCTGCTGAACCGTTATTCAACCCCCGAACCCTACATGGAATTTCCGCGTGGTTTTAAGATCAATATTTTCGATACTGCCCTTCACACGGAAACTACCATCATGGCCAACTACGGCAAAAGAAAAGATTATGCAAGGATCATGGAAGCGAGAGGGAATGTGATCGTCAGGAATGAAGCAAAACAACAACAACTTAATACCGAACAGCTCACCTGGGATGAAAACCGAAGAATGATCTTTACCTCCGAACCGGTTAAAATCACAACCCTGGATAAAGTCGTGTTCGGTAAAGGACTCCGGTCCAACGAATCTTTTTCCGATTATACGATCCTTCATGTGTACGGACAGTTGATGGTCAAAAAAGATTCCATCTGATTTTGGTTGAAGCCTTTGTACTTTCACGAAAATTCCATAGTTTTGCAGACTCTTAAAAAAATCATTCATAATGGCGATAATTGGTAGAATAAGAAAACATTCAGGAATTGCAGTAATAATCGTTGGGGTTGCTATCGCAGCCTTCGTTATCGGCGATTTCGGAAAGAAAAGGGCGAAGGGAACCAACGAGGTCGGATCCGTAAACGGAGAAGCCCTCCCGTACCAGGAATTCACCAACAAGGTGGAAGAATCCATTCAATTCCAGAAGGAGAATACCGGAAATGATAAAATCACCGATGAAGAAACCTATTCGATTCGCCAGAATACCTGGAACACCCTTGTGAAGAACCTTCTTATGCAGTCAGAATATGATGAGCTGGGATTAACTGTTTCTTCGGATGAACTTTTTGACCAGGTCCAGGGCAAAAATCCTCACCGTTTCATCCTTCAGTATTTCAAAGATCCCAAAACAAATGCCTATGACCCGGCAATGGTTAGAAACTACCTGAAGAACCTCGATAATATGGAACCCAAAAACAAGGAACAGTGGCTCCGTTTCGAGAAAGCGATCAAAGATGACCGGATCGAGACTAAATTCAACAACCTGGTTAAAAAGGGCTATTATATACCAAAAGCATTCTTAAAGAAGATTTATACTGAGAGTGCCCAAACATTAAATATCCGTTCTTTTTCCCCTGCCCTGAAAACGATCCCCGATAATTCAGTTATACTTACCGATGCTGATTATCAGGCCTTTTATGATAAAAACAAAGAGATGTTTTTCCAGGAAGAGCCTGCCCGTGAACTTAATTATGTGCTCTTCGAGGTGAAAGCCTCCGACCTCGACCGGAAAAAAATTGCTGAAGATGTAAATTCGATCTACAAAGATTTTCTTTCCAGCGGTGACCTGCCAAATTATATCAGCGCCAACGGCGACAAGAAATTCGACAGCACCTATAAGAAAAAAGGTAGTTTCCCGGGAATACTTGATTCAACAGCCCTTTCATCAAAGCCCGGCACGTTTTATGCTCCCTTTGAGCTGAACAACACCTGGTATATGGCGAAACTGCTCGATATCCAGGAACGTCCCGATACCATGAAAGGCTCCCAGATCCTGATCACCTTTGCCGGAAGCCCGCTCAAGAACGAGAGTGTGAAGCGGACAAGAGAACAGGCAAAATCGCGGGCCGACAGCATGATTACAGTTCTCAAAAAGACTCCCGAAAAATTCCGGGAATTTGCCCAGAAATATTCCGATTTCCCAACCGCAAAGGATGATGGCGGAGAACTCAAAGAGATCCTCGACGGACAACCGAACTTTGGGATCTTCTTCAACAGCGGCCTTACGATGAAGCCCAATGACATGAAAGTTGTTGAGACCAATATCGGATATGCCATCTTCCGGTTGTCCTCCAAGACTAAACCCATCCAGAAGGCAAAAATGGCGATCCTTCAAAGGAACATCGAACCCAGCAACCAGACTTTTCAGGAAACTTATCTGAAAGCAAGCGCTTTTGCCGGCCAGAACCGCACAAAAGACGCCTTTTCGAAAGCGTCAACTGAAAAGGGCCTTCCGAACATGACCGCTGAAAACATCCGTGAAATGGACAATTTCCTGAATGGCCTTCCTTCCGTTAGGGAAGTGGTAAGGTGGGCTTATGCCGAAAACACCAAGATCGGTGACATTTCTCCCGTGTTCGACCTGACAGGTAAATATGTTGTCGCCATCTTAACGGGCATCGGCGAAAAAGGATATATTCCCCTTGATAAAGTGAAAGAGAGGATCACACAAAATGTCCGCAATGAAAAAAAGATAACCATGCTGGCCGACCAGTTAACCGGGTCGATGAAGACGATACAAAACTTCTACCAGCTTGCAATACAATCGCAGGCAAAGATCGATACTGTCAAGCTGACTTTTGGCGGGTATAATAATTCAGTGATTGGCCGTGAACCGGAAATCATTGGCCGGTTGTTCACATCCAAGACAGGTGAAGTGATCGGACCGCTGAAAGGAAAATATGGGGTTTATATGGCCATCATCGACAACATCAACAAGGTACCTGAAAAACAAGATTTTACCGGAGAGAGAATGCAGCAGGAGGCAGGTTTCACAAACCGTTCAAGCGGGCTGATCTATGAAGCCATAAAAAAAGCAGGGAACATCAAGGATTACAGAAGAAATTTCTTTTAAGAATTCCGGGGAACAATGACTTGTAGAGACAGCTCTAAGCTGTCTTTTTTTTCAGCCCCCTCCCTATCTCCCCCATACGGGGGAGGAGACAATTGCTACTAATCTGACCTCTCTGATTCAATTAATTCCTTCTTTATCTGAATGATCACATCATTCATCATATTTTCAACTTCTTCATTTTTAAATCGGATTACCTTAAGACCATGTCCGTTTAATATTCTGGTTCTTTCAACATCCCTTTCACTCTGTGCTGTTTCTAAATGGACTTCACCATCCATTTCAATGACGAGGTTAGCTTCATAACAAAAAAAATCTACGATAAATTCATCAATGGGATGTTGCCGACGAAAACGAAATCCATCAATTTTTCTATTTCTTAACTGCTCCCATAAAAGCTTTTCTGCCGGTGTCATATTATGTCTCAAATCCCCAGCCAGCCTAAGTTCTTGCGGTTTCGCACCATAATAAAACGGATAAGCCTCTGCTCCTTTTAACTTTGCCACAACTGATTCTTATTATTACTTAAAAAATCCTCTGATTCTACTTATTCCACTTCCCCCTCCCCGAATGGGGAGGGACAGGGGTGGGGCTGTATGGGAAGCAAGGGGTAATTCATTATTCCCTTATGACCTGGATGTTTGTGTTTTTGTGAACCTGTAAAAATCAGATCAATATTTTTCCTTTATCGGGTTTAAGAGAAAAGGTAATATAAAGGGCGGCATTTTTTTGCCCCCTCAGCCCCCTCCCGGCCTCCCCCATACAGGGGAGGAGAGTACTGCTAATTTTTATCCACCTATTGGCACCCCATTCGGGGGAGGAGAGTATTGCTAAGTCATTTTTTACGGCAAACCTGCCTGCCGGGAAGCAGGAACTCAAAGGCACTAAGGCATCGCTAAGAATTAATTTTTTTTTAGTGTTTTTTGTGCCTGGCGGGGAAAAAAGGTTGCTTAATAGTTGACTCCTCCCCCATATGGGGGAGGCCGGGAGGGGGCTTGAAGGTTTTCACGGAGGAATCTCTTTTGCGCCTTAGCGGTGAAAAAAAATTCCTTTTATTATTGTATGATGATTTTGCTGCTTTTTACAGCCCATTGTTCCCTGCTGCTGCTATAGGCTTTCAGCACAACCGTATAGGAACCGGCAACGGTATAAATGTGAACAGGATTGGCGTCCGTTGAAGAATGGCTGTCGCCAAAATCCCATTCATAGGTAGACGCATTTTGGGAAAGATTCCTGAAAGTAAGGGTATCCGGAACGACGGAATCATTGCTGCCATGAAAAGAGAAATCTGCTACAGGAATAGCAACCTTTTTGTAACAACCCAATCCTGCGAAAAGGAAAAAAACAGATGCAAGCAATAAAACCTGTCTTTTCATCTACTCTGCCAATATAAGAACATGGTTTTCCAGAACTTCGATCACTCCGCCGTTAACATCAAAAAAGATTGGATTTTCTCCTTTGTTTTCGACTTTGATCTTTCCCTTCCTGAGAATGGAAATAAGCGGTGCATGATGGTTCATGACTTCAAATGATCCGTCGAAGCCGGGCAATTGAACCAGGTAAACATTATCCCCTGTATACAGGACATTATCCGGAGTAATGATGTTAAGTTTCATAACCTCCACAAACCTTATTTGTTCTCGCTAAGGATTCTTTTCCCTTTTTCTATTGCTTCTTCGATAGTCCCGACAAGGTTAAAGGCGGATTCGGGATATTCATCTACCTCGCCGTTCATGATCATATTAAATCCCTTGATGGTATCTTCAATATTTACAAAAACGCCGGGGATTCCGGTAAATTGTGTTGCAACAAAGAAAGGCTGTGAGAGAAAACGCTGAACACGCCGTGCCCGGTGAACGATCAGTTTGTCATCATCGGACAATTCATCCATCCCGAGGATGGCTATGATGTCCTGGAGTTCTTTGTACCGCTGCAGGATCTTCTTTACGTTCTGAGCCGTGTTGTAATGTTCCTCCCCTACAATATCAGGTGAAAGGATACGGGAGGTCGAATCCAGCGGGTCAACGGCAGGATAAATGCCCAATTCGGAGATTTTACGGCTGAGCACCGTGGTGGCATCAAGATGTGCAAATGTTGTTGCAGGCGCCGGGTCGGTGAGGTCGTCTGCCGGTACATATACGGCCTGAACCGAGGTAATGGAACCTCTTTTCGTGGATGTGATACGTTCCTGCATGATCCCCATTTCCGTTGCCAGTGTAGGCTGATAACCCACTGCTGAAGGCATACGGCCGAGAAGGGCCGACACTTCCGATCCCGCCTGGGAGAACCGGAAGATATTATCGATAAAGAAAAGAATATCGTGGCCGCCGGATTCTTCATCCCCGTCACGGAAGTATTCTGCAAGTGTAAGGCCTGATAATGCCACGCGTGCACGTGCACCGGGCGGTTCATTCATTTGTCCGAATACCAGCGTCGCCTGGCTTTGAAGGAGTTCGTTACGGTCGACCTTGGAAAGGTCCCACCCGCCTTTTTCCATATCCTCCAGGAATTCTTTTCCGTACCGGATGACACCCGATTCTATCATTTCCCGGAGAAGGTCATTCCCCTCACGGGTCCGTTCCCCTACTCCTCCGAAAACCGACATCCCGGAATATTTCTTGGCGATATTATTGATCAGCTCCATGATGATCACCGTCTTTCCAACCCCTGCACCACCGAATAAACCGATCTTGCCGCCTTTTGAATAAGGCTCAATCAGATCGATGACCTTGATCCCTGTGAATAGGACCTCTTTCTGCGTGGAAAGATTTTCAAACAGAGGAGGGTCACGATGAATCGGATAAGTATGTTCTTCTGAAACTTTCCCAAGTCCATCAATGGGTTTGCCGATGACGTTGAAAAGCCTTCCGCGGATCTGTTCACCAATGGGCATGGAGATGGGGCCGCCTCTCAGCGTCACATCCATTCCCCGGCGAAGGCCGTCGGTTGAATCCATGGCAATAGTACGAACTTTATTCTCCCCGATGTCATACTGGCATTCCAGCACCACAGCGTTTCCATCATTATTGATCACTTCAAGTGCGTCGTAAATATCGGGCAGTTTACCGTTTTCATCGAAAGCAACATCCACGACTGGACCGATTATCTGGGCAATTTTTGCAACTTTTTTATATTCCATATTGGGTTTTAGAAATTTGCACAAAGATAAAAGAAGTCCATCATTTATAATAATTTTTTATTTTAAAGGTTAATATTTTACCTTAGATTTGCGAGAACCAAAAACAGAAATCAGACCTTTAGAAATATGTGATTATGAAGTATTCTTTCATCCTTTTCATGATCTTACTTTTACCCTTTTATGGTTTTTCCCAACGGAATATTCCAAACATCATTGATACCGTTGAAACTGATAGTGGCGCCGTGATACTCTATCGAAACCATACATGGGAATACCTTGAAAATGAGCCGGTGATGATGTCGCAGGAAGAAGATTCAACCGGGTTATTCTCCCATAGCTGGATCAACGACCAGGTGTTTGCATACATGGGCGCCAGCAAAAGGGATTCTATAAAAGATACGCTACTGACCCTTGTTTCGAACATAAGGGCGTTCCATATTCCCATTTCCGGCAGGCTTTACCGTGGTTTCACCTATACCCATAAAGGAATGGATGTTTCTCTTAAAAAAGGAGATACTGTAAGGGCTGCATTCGACGGTGTGGTCAGATATGCAAAATACAACCGGGGCGGTTTTGGGAACCTGGTCATCCTGCGTCACTTCAACGGGCTTGAAACCTATTATGCACATCTTTCAAAACTCAAGGTCATGGTGAACCAGGTTGTGAAGGCCAATGAGGTTGTAGGTCTTGGAGGATCCACGGGGCGAAGCCGTTCCCCCCATCTTCATTTCGAGGTCAGGTACAAAGATATTCCACTCGATCCACAGCGAATGATCGATTTTGATAACAATAAGCTGATCTCGGGAATTTTTCCGGTTACCAGAAATGTATTTTACCCTTCCGATTATGACGGAAAAGCGGTCTATTATAAGATCAGGTCGGGAGATACCCTGGCAGGCATAGCGAGAAAATGCCACACTTCCGTAAAGGAACTTTGTGCCATCAATAAACTTAAATTGAATACGACCCTGCGTGTAGGAAGATCGATCCGGGTAAAATAGGGGAAGAAAAAGGATGAAGTTTTAAGAAGTTTGTTCTTCTTTCAGCTCCGGGCTTGCGGGCTTGGCTTCTTCCCGGACATTGAAAAACTTCCGCTGAAAGAGGATCAGCATAAATACACCGATGGTAATGGAGGAATCGGCAATATTAAAGATCGGCCGGAAAAATACAAATTCTTCACCTCCGTAAAACGGGAACCAAGTCGGGAACCTGCTTTCAATGATCGGAAAATAGAGCATATCCACCACTTTTCCATGCAGGAACCCTGCATATCCACCTTCTTTGGGAAATAGCATGGCAACCTGGTTTATACTGACACCAACCGGGTCGTTGAAAATCAATCCGTAAAACATACTGTCGATGATGTTCCCGATCGCCCCGGCCATGATCAGGGAGATACAGACGATAAGACCGGTACTGCCATTCTGCTTTACAACCTTATGAAGCCACCAGCCGATGATGATCACGGCAACGATCCGGAATAAGCTGAGAAACAACTTCCCGAAACTTCCTCCCAATTTCATCCCGAAGGCCATTCCTTCATTTTCCGTAAAGTGGATGTAAAACCAATTCCCGAAAATACTATGGCTCTCCCCGAGATACATGGTGGTTTTCACAAAAAACTTCAATGCCTGATCAAGGAGTAAAACCAGGAGAATAATAATGACAGCTTTTTTCAACGGTCAAAAAGAATTGTGGTGCGTAATATCCGGTATGTTAGAAATTCTGGGCAGCCTGCGGAGGAAGCACCGGTATTGAAGTCTGTTGCCGTTTGGCCTCGATGCTTAACGTAGCATGAGGAACAATTCGCAACCGGTCTTTCGGGATCAGCTTTCCTGTAACCCTGCAAATACCGTACGATTTATTTTCAATCCGGATCAGGGCATTTTCCAGGGCTTTAATGAATTTCGACTGCCGGGCTGCAAATTTGCTGTTCTCTTCCTTGGAAAATACCTGGTAACCTTCTTCAAGAACCTTAAATGTGGGAGAAGTGTCATTGGTGTCATGATCATTCCCGGTAGTATAGGATTCCGTGAGCAACTTCAGATCATTATGAGCTTTTTCCAGTTTGCTGAGGATGATCTGCCTGAACTCTTCCAATTCTTCATCCGAATAGCGGTTCTTTACTTTTTCGACAATGCCTTCCCCTTTCTTATTCTTCACACTTGTTGCTTTTTTCATTGTAGTTGATTTTTAGAAAAACGTATTCAAAATTCAAATATTCTTTCCTCCCGGAAAAATTGATCAGGCGGGCGTTTCAACCACCGCCTATTCGGGATTTACCTTTTCAAGTAAAATTTCTACCGTCAGGAAATCGGTTAATTCGATCACATCCTTCTCTGGAGCTTCAATACTGTTAACTATGTTGAAGGATTGGGCCAGCGTTTCAGAGCAAATGTACGGTAAATTATTCTGAACGGCCAAATTAATCTCATCATTTCCCTGCAATTTAACACTGATTTTATCTGTCACTTCGAAATTTTTGTCCTTGCGCAGGTTCTGTATCCTGTTGATCAGCTCACGGGCAATACCTTCTTCCAGGAGAACCGGGGTGAGTGTGGTGTCGAGCGCAACTGTCAGAGTTCCCATAACGGCCACCTGCAGCCCGGGGATATCATCTGAAATGATCTCGATATCATCGAGGGTAATCCGGATATCCTGGTGATCAATCGACAAGTAATATTCACCTTTTTTTTCAAAATCACTGATCGCTTCCTGTCCAAGGTTGACAAGATGTTCGGCGATCTCTTTCATCAACTTGCCATATCTGGGGCCCAGCTTTTTAAAATTCGGTTTGACCCTTTTAAACAGGATATTGGCAGTATCTTCGATATATTCAATGTTTTTGACATTCACTTCCGACAGGATCAGATGTTTCACTGCATCCACCTGTTTCTTCATGGAATCATTTAACAACGGGATCATGATTTTCCCGAGGGGCTGCCTGACCCTGATGCTGGTCTTCTTCCGCAGGGAAAGCGCCATGGAGGAGATCTTCTGAGCCAGCTCCATCCGTTCTTCGAGGGCGGAATCAACCATAGAAATATCCTGAACCGGGAACCGCGTAAGATGAACCGATTCCACATCTTTCCGGGTAGTGGCATTGTTCAAGTCGATGAACAGTTTATCCATAAAGAACGGTGCAATGGGAGCAGCCAGTTGCGCAATGGTTTCCAGGCAATGATACAGGGTCTGATAGGCTGATATCTTATCCGTGGAATATTCTCCTTTCCAGAACCTCCTGCGGGAAAGCCTTACATACCAGTTGCTGAGATGTTCATCCACAAAATCCGAGATCGCCCTTCCTGCCTTGGTAGGCTCATAATCGTTGTAAAAACCATCCACGGAACCAATCAACGTATGGAGTTCCGAGAGGATCCACCGATCGAGTTCCGGTCGTTTGTGATGTTCAACTTCCGGTTCGGAATAATCAAATTCGTCGATGTTGGCATAAAGTGCAAAGAAGGCATAGGTATTATAAAGCGTGCCGAAGAACTTGCGTTGTACTTCGGTAATGCCATCAGTATCGAATTTCAGGTTATCCCACGGTTGCGAATTGGTAAGCAGGTACCACCGTGTAGCATCCGGTCCGTATTTAATGATCGTTTCAAACGGATCCACCGTATTGCCCAGCCGTTTCGACATTTTATTCCCCTCGCGGTCGAGTACCAACCCGTTGGAAACACAGGTCTTAAAGGAAACGCTTTCGAACAGCATGACGGAAATGGCATGCAGGGTATAAAACCATCCGCGGGTCTGATCCACTCCTTCAGCAATGAAATCTGCCGGGAAATAATTTTCCAGTTTCTGGGATTTATCAAACGGGTAATGATACTGGGCAAAAGGCATGGCGCCCGAGTCAAACCAAACGTCAATCAGGTCGGGTTCGCGGACCATTTTCGAGCCGTCTTCTGAAACCAGTATAATATCATCAACAAAGGGACGATGCAGGTCGAAGGTATTGTAGCTTTCGCCCGTTACATCGCCGGAAATGAGGTGATTCAATGGGTTCGATTCCATGAATCCAACTTTCACCGATTTTTCTATCTCTTCTTTCAACTGGACAACAGAGCTTATGCAGATCTCTTTGGATCCGTCTTCTGTTCTCCAGATTGGCAACGGTGTTCCCCAGAAACGGGAACGGGAAAGGTTCCAGTCGACCAGGTTTTCGAGCCAGTTTCCAAAACGCCCGGTACCGGTGGATTCCGGCTTCCAGTTGATCGTCTTGTTTAGGCTTATCATCAGATCCTTGTATGCAGTGGTCCGGATGAACCATGAATCCATCGGATAATAGAGGATGGGCTTATCGGTTCTCCAACAATGCGGATACGAATGTTCGTGTTTTTCGGTCTTGAAGGCTTTATTTTCCTTCTTCAGTTTTACGATAAGGTCGATATCCACGGAAGTGTCTTTCGCAGGATCGAAATGTTTATCGTATTCAGTCTTCACATACCTTCCGGCGAATTCAGCCATCGGTTCGGTGAACTTTCCCTGCTTATCAACCAGGGTGAGCGAACCCAGACCATATTGTTTGCCAACCCTGAAGTCGTCAGCGCCAAAACTGGGCGCAATATGAACGATACCTGTTCCATCTTCCGTGGTGACAAAATCACCCAGCACCACCCGGAAGGGATCTCCGTCTTCGGGCTGTGCATAAGGTAGCAACTGTTCAAAACGCATCCCTTCAAAAGCCTCGCCGCTGAATTGCGATCCGGTAACGAAAGGAATGTTCTTCTGCCCTTCTTCATATTTTTCAAGCTTCAGTTCCGCATTCTTTTCAGGGAAATACCGGTTAAGCAATTCTTTTGCAAGGATGACGGTCTGTTTCTTGTGTGTATAGGGGTTATAGGTTTTTACCAGGATGTAATCGATGTCTTTTCCCATGGCAAGGCCGGTATTCGATGGCAGTGTCCATGGAGTAGTGGTCCAGGCAAGAATATAGAGGTCACCGAAAAGGTCATCGAAAAGGAATTTTGATTTTTCATCCCTTATGACCTTGAACTGGGCAACTACGGTGTTGTCCTTCACCATACGGTAAGCGCCCGGCTGGTTGAGTTCATGTGTGCTTAGTCCAGTTCCTGCTGCCGGGGAGTATGGCTGAATGGTAAATCCCTTATACAGCAAGCCTTTTTCATAGAGTTTACCGAGGAGGTACCATACGCTTTCAATGTATTTATTGTCGAAAGTGATGTATGGATCATCGAGGTTGAGCCAGTATCCCATTTTCACGGTCAGGTCATCCCAAAGGTCTTTGTACCTCATTACTTCCCTGCGGCATTCCTTGTTATAATCTTCCACAGAGATGGTCTTGCCGATATCTTCCTTGGTGATCCCGAGTTTTTTCTCAACGGCAATCTCAACAGGCAATCCGTGGGTATCCCATCCCGCTTTGCGGTGCACATAGAAGCCCTTCATCGTTTTATAGCGGCAAAAAATATCCTTGATCGCCCGGGCCATAACATGGTGAATCCCGGGGATGCCATTGGCAGATGGCGGTCCTTCATAGAAGATAAAAGGAGCATTGTTTTCGGTCATTTTGAGACTCTTCTCAAAGATGCCGTTCTGCTCCCAATACGACCGGATCTCATCTCCGATCTTCGTCAGGTCAAGGGTTTTATATTCAGGATATCTCGTTTTCATCGATTCCTTCAGGTTGCCACGTAAAAAACGTGCAAAATTATGAAAAAAACCAATACGTTGTTAGAAATGAACCTTGTTCCCTTTTCAATTGATGAATACTTATAGCGCTACCACCAACCTGATCAAATCTTCACTTTCTGAAAGAAATTCCCATACTTTTGCAGGAAAGGAAACTCCCGATGAAATCCGGTGCATCAACGTCATTGAATAATCAAACTAAAAAGAAACGGCATTTTACCATTCCTGTCTTCATTCCCATGGAAGCCTGTCCCTTCCAATGCATCTTCTGCGACCAGCACCGGATCAGCGGGAGATCAGTTGTGCCTTCTGCAGAGGATGTCATTTCCCTCCTTCATCAACACCTGTCAACCATCCCCGAAATGAATGCTGAAGTTGAAGTGGGTTTCTTCGGAGGAACATTCACCGGGCTTTCCCCAGAACGACAGAGGGCCTATTTCGAAACCGTGCTTCCCTTCATGGAAAATGGAAGGATACAGGGAATCCGGCTTTCCACCCGCCCTGATTTTATCTCCCGGGAGATCCTGGATCTTCTCAGGAAATACCCGGTAAAGACGATCGAACTCGGGGCACAGTCGATGGATGATGAGGTGCTGAAAAGATCCGGCCGTGGTCATTCTTCCCGTGACACGGAAATTGCATCCCAGATGATCCGGGAAGCAGGTTTTTCACTGGGATTACAGATGATGATAGGGTTGCCGGGCGATACGGAAGAAAAATCGTTCAAAACAGCAATAAAGATAGTTGATCTCGGAGCCTCCGAGACCAGGATTTACCCGGTCATCGTGATAAAAGGAACCCCGCTGGAAGATCTCTTCCTGAAAGGGAAATACATTCCCTTGGAACTGGAAAAAGCTGTAAGGGTGACAAAAAACATTTTGCGGATTTTCGACGAAGCCAATATAAAAATCATCCGTATCGGCCTTCATCCATCGGAAGGCCTGCTGAACAGGAACGACTATATTGCCGGACCATTTCATACCTCCTTCCGGGAACTGGTGATGACCTCCGCCTGGACCGATCGTTTCCAAGACCTATTAAAAGAAAAGCCGGGTGAATCCATTGAGATCCGGGTGAATCCTGCAGATCTGCATCCTGCCATCGGATACTACGGAAAGAACCGTAAATTGCTTGAAAAACATTTCCGGATGGTGAAGTTTCGGACAGATCCGGAGATAAAAGAAAAGACCTTTTATGCTGATCATCATTGACAAGAAGATCCCCGGGGAAGCCAAAGAAAAGTTATCGGCTTACGGCGCCCTCCTGGAACTGGAAACAGAAGGGATCGTTTATCCTGCCATATCCGGCCATCCCGATATCTTCATTTGCAAAACCCCGCAAGCGCTGATTGTTTCTCCAAGCCTTCCCGAAATCTTTCTTCATAAATTACAGGAACAACAACTTCAATTTATCCCAGGTAATCAAGCATCAAGCATCCAGCATCCAGCATCAGTTTACTATAATGCTGCTGTTAACAATCAATACCTTGTCCACAGGCTGGAATTCACCGATCCGGTCATCCTTCAGAACTGTCATACCCTGAGAAAGATTCCCGTAAAACAAGCATATACCCGCTGCAACCTGCTTCTGCTTAAAGATGACCACTATATTACTTCTGATCCTGGTATCCACAAAAACCTGCACCGATCGGGACTGGATGGAATATTCGTTTCACCAACAGGAATAATTCTTCCCGGATTCTTGAACGGTTTTATCGGCGGTGCCATGGGGTTGGTAAACGATTCCATTTTTATTATTGGCAGCCTTTTATACTATCCTGAAGGTTCAACGGTAAGGAAATTTCTGGAGGATTTTAATTACCGCATTATTGAACTTTATCCAGGACCGTTGTTTGATGGTGGAGGAATTCTGTTTATTTAAAGTACGAAGGTAGAAGTACGAATGCAAGGAAAAGGTATTATCTTTGCATATTGTCCCCTAATTCCCGAATATGAAAAAAACTGCTTTGCTGCTGGCAGTAGTATTGTATTTTGCTTCTTTCTCCTATTCCCAGGTTCCCGCGGGTTATTATGATCCTGCCAATGGCTTGTATGGAACTGCTTTGCAGACGGCTCTGCATAACATCATCAAGGACCATACTATTGTGACTTACCAATCACTCTGGTATTATTTCGAGTCCACCGATAAAAAGGCGGACAATTCGGTCTGGGATATGTATTCAGATGTGCCGAATGGCACACCCCCTTATGTTTATTATTTTAATACGAATCAATGTGGCATTTACCATACGGAAGGGGATTGTTTTAACCGGGAACATTCATGGCCGAAAAGTTGGTTTGGCGGAGAAGTTGAGCCCATGTACACAGATATATTTCACCTTTATCCTGTTGACGGTTATGTGAACGGGATGCGGAACAACAATGCCTATGGGGAAGTCAACAATGCTTCCTGGACATCCATGAACGGTGGCAAACTTGGCCCTTGTGTTACCCCCGGTTATAGCGGCTCTGTTTTCGAACCCATCGATGAATATAAAGGCGACCTGGCCCGAACCTATTTTTATATGTCGGTAAGGTATTATACTGAAGACAGCGGCTGGCCGGGCAGCGAAGCCGTCACCGGGTCGCAGCTCAAACCCTGGGCCCTGACCATGATGTTGCAATGGAACAGCCAGGATCCTGTTTCACAAAAAGAGACCGAACGGAACAATGCCGTTTACCTGATTCAGCATAACCGGAATCCGTTTATTGATCATCCGGAATTTGCACAAAATATCTGGGGAGCGAATGCGGGTATCGCTGTAACAGGTTCCGGTTCAAGAACCATTATGATCTATCCCAATCCGGTTTTGGATCATTGTTACCTGATCCTTCCTGTGGAGTGTACTGAAAAAGATTGTGATTTAAGAGTAGCCAGCGTCACTGGAACACAACAGAAGATAAATTTTACTTTTGAAGGGAACAGGATTTCTGCAGATGTCAGCAATCTTTCTTCCGGTATCTATTTTTCCACACTGACGATTTCCGGGAAACCCGGCATTTATGTTGGAAAGATTGTGAAGGAATAGTTTTAAATTATAACTTCTTCGGGGATGATGATCCATGCCAGGATATAGGCCAGCAAGCCGACGCCTGCTGCGAAAAAGAGGATTGCCCATACCACTCTGACCAGTACAGGATCGACGTTCAGGTAATTCCCGAGGCCTCCGCATACACCGCCAAGGATGCGGTCTTTCCGTGATCTGAAAAGTCTTTTAGGTTCCATAGCTTTCTGTTTACTGATTTGACGTGAGGATGCAGGTAAAGTTACAAACCGTTTCTATGAATCATACGCCCACTTGATCCAGATTGCACCCCAGGTAAAGCCTCCGCCGAAAGCGGCAAGGATAATATTATCTCCTTTTTTGAGACGATTTTCCCATTCCCATAGGCATAAGGGAATCGTGGCGCCGGTGGTATTCCCATAACGTTCAATGTTCACCATGACCTTGTCTTTCTCCACACCCATCCTCCGGGCCGTTGCATCAATGATCCGCATGTTCGCCTGATGGGGTACCAGCCAGGAAATGTCTTCAGATTTCAGGTTGTTTTTTTCCATGATCTCTACCGACACGTCTGCCATCCTGGTGACGGCGAATTTAAAAACAGCCTGGCCGTCCTGGTAGATATAATGTTCGCGTGCATTAACAGTATCATGAGAAGGTGGTTTCACCGATCCTCCTGCTTTCATGTGCAGGTAAGGCATACCGGATCCATCTGACATCAGGATGGAATCCATGATCCCGAATTCTTCCGTTGTGGGTTCAAGCAGGATGGCTCCTGCTCCATCTCCAAACAGCACACAGGTATCCCGGCTGGTATAATCGGTAATGGACGACATTTTATCTCCACCTACGACGATCACCTTTTTAAAACTACCGGTTTCTACAAATTTGGATGCGGTCACGATGGCATAGAGCAGCCCGGAACAGGCAGCATTCAAATCAAAGCTGAAGGCATTTTTGATCCCTGCCTTGTCGCTGATGATGTTTGCCGTGGCAGGGAATATCATATCCGGTGTGACCGTGGCGCAAATCAGCATGCCGATCTCCTCCGGTGCGGTTCCGGTTTTAGCAAGTAGTCCTTTTACCGCTTCAGCCCCCATGTCGGAAGTTCCAAGCCCCTCCCCTTTTAAAATGTGCCGTTCCCGGATTCCGGTACGGGTAAGTATCCATTCATCGGTGGTATCCACCATCTTCTCCAGTTCCTGGTTGGTGAGAATATAAGGAGGAACATATCCCTGGATTCCTGTTATGGCGGCTCTGATCTTCGTCATGAATAGAGAATTAATAAATCGCTGAAAAAATTGGCTGATTAAACATTATTCAGTGCAAACTTTTCAAGGGCATGTTTGACCTTATGAACAAGCTTTGACTCATGAATTTCCCTCGACATCAGGATCATATTCCGGATGGCATTGCCGTTTGATATCCCATGGCCGACAAGGACTGTAGAATTGATGCCAAGGATCGGGGTTCCTCCGTAATTTTCATAATTAAACCGGTCAAGGTAGGGGTCTTTCATCCCTCTTTTTAAAAACACCCTGTACATGGCTTCAATTTGTTTAAGTACGATATTCCCGACGAAGCCATCGCAAACGATCACATCCACGTTATCCCTGAACAATTCCCTTCCTTCCACGTTCCCGACAAAATTGTAATCTTTCGAATCTTTCATCAACTGGAATGCAGATTGGGTAGTAAGGTTTCCTTTTTTTTCTTCCGACCCGATATTGAGAAGGCCAACCCGTGGATTCTTTACATGGAAAACATTTTCAGCAAAGAGTGAACCCAGCAACCCGAACTGATTCATTAGATCCGGTTTGCTGTCGGGATTGGTACCAACATCAATCAGTACACAGGAACCGCCGTTTTCTTTAGGAATGTAGGCCGGGGTACTTGGACGGATGATGCCAGGGATGGTATTGACATTAAAAATTGATCCTACCATCATGGCGCCGCTGCTTCCGGCGCTTGCAAATGCATGAATTTCCTTGTGCTTAAGCATCCTGAATCCGACTGCGATGCTCGAATTAGGTTTGTTGACTAGTGCTTTTGTGGGCTGCTCATCCATCTCGATGAGATCAGGAGCATTCACAATATCGAACTTATCAGGTTGGATCTTTTCTTCTTTTAAGAAGGCAAGGATGATCTCCTGGTCACCGATCAGTACGATACGGTCAGATTCCGGTAATTCCTTCAGGGCCATGATCGCCCCGTGAAGCGCAGCTTTTGGTGCAAAATCACCCCCTAAAACATCTAATCCGATTTTCATTCGTCTGGAATTAAATTACTGATCTGAATGATGGCCCCTAAAAAGATTGATCAGTTTTACCTTTGCCTTGGTAATTCCGGTATCTGATCTTATCCTCAGGAAAAAATGCATTCCGGCAGGGAATTATTCAGCTGTTGCCTTGACAATGGCCTGTTTTCCCCTGTAAAATCCGCACTCAGGGCAAACCCTGTGGTACAGAACAGGAGATCCGCAATTTGAACACAACCCAACTGTCGGAGCTACCGCTTTATAATGGGTCCTTCTCTTATCTCTCCGGGTAGTGGAGATTTTGTGTTTCGGATGTGGCATAACTTACAATTTATTAATAACAATTTACAATTTACGATTTTTCTTTAACTTAGCTAATACGTCCCATCTTGGATCCGGTCCGGACGACGTTGAAAGATCTTCCAGCCGATGGATGATCCCGGCATCACATGTGCTTTCCCCGAGTTCGTTTTCGGGATGTACCCTGCGAACAGGCAGGGACAAATGGATATATTCATAGATAAACGGACTGATATCAAAATGGTTTTCCCCGATTGGAACTACCTGAACCTCCTCGCTTTCCTCATGAAAATCACGGCCGAACTTGAGGATAAGGCGTTCCTTTCCCCCAACCGGCAGGTCGAACGGTTCATAACACCGGTCGCAGGGAACCCTTACCTGGCCTTTGAAATCAAAATGGAATACCAACAGGTTTTCTTCTTTCTCAACGACCAGATGCAGATGGATCCCTCCATTCCGTATCTCAGAATATTCAAAATTTTCAAAGAACGAATCATCAATTTCAAAGTCAAACTGATGAGATCCCGGTTTCAACCCTGTTACAGGGATAATGAATTGAGAATAATAATTCATCAGAAACTCCCTTCATCAAAAAGTGGGCAAAATTAAAAATTAATCTGATGAATTACAAATCTTTATTTCCCAGCCCTCTACTAAGGCTTTTGATAAGTAAATAGTTTATGCTATTTTTACGGTGTTTATTTTTCCTGATGACTGATAATCCTTCTTTTCTCAATAAAACTAATTTAAAAAGCTGAAACCCAATGATTAATAAACTGATTGCCGGGATACTCCCGCACATGCCCAAAAAGCTGGTCTGGATTTTCTCCAAAAAGTACATTGCCGGTGAAACCATCGAAGATGCCATCCGGGTATCAAAAGAATTGAATTCACAGGGCATCAAAGTCACCATCGATCTCCTTGGGGAATTTATCACCGATCTGAAACAAGCGGAGGAGAATAGGGAAACCTACCTTCACATCATCGACCGGATCCAGGCAGAAAAGATCGAAGGGAATTATTCCCTGAAACCCACCTCCTTCGGGCTTCTTCTCGATACAGAAATCTGTTACCGGAATATCCGTCAGATTGTGGAAAAAGCCGCCGGTTATAACACCTTTATTCGGGTGGACATGGAAGATTCTCCCTGCACCGACCGTGAGATCGAACTCTTCCGGAAGCTGAAAAATGAATTCCCGCGCCATGTCGGATTGGTTCTTCAGGCATATCTCCGCCGGACCCTTGAAGATATTAAAAACATGGAAGATCTTCATTCACCGGAGGCACCTCTGAATTTTCGCCTGTGCAAGGGAATTTATGTTGAGCCTGAAGCGATTGCATATAAGAAATACCAGGAGGTCAACGATCATTACCTGGCAGACCTGGAGTACATCATCCAAAAAGGCATGTATCCCGGTATTGCCACACATGATAAGCCTCTCGTGGAAGGAGCTTATCAGCTGATCAGCAAATACAACCTGCCAAAAAGCGCTTATGAATTCCAGATGTTGTATGGCGTAACACCTGAATTACGAAAAAGCATTGTGGAAAAGGGCCATACCGTGCGGGTATATGTGCCGTTCGGTAAGGAGTGGTTTGGATATTCTACAAGAAGGCTCAAGGAGAATCCGAAGATGGCGAGCCATATCATCAAGGCGCTGTTCATCCGAAAGTAGTAGAAGAAGTGGTGAACTGGTGAACTGGTGAGTGAAAAAAGAATTATTCCTGATATTATTAACTCACCACATCACCACGTCACCAGTTCACCAGCTATTTAAAGGTGAACATAAAACCCGAAGGTGACAAGGTTTTCCAGTTGAATACTGCGGCTGACCGTCTTTTCGTAAAAAATCCGGGTCTGAATACTTGCTTTAAGGAACCGGTTGATCCGGATCCCGAAATTATTTTTCAGGGTAATATCCACCGGAGCAGTGTAATTTTTGAAGACAAGAAGATCGCAATTCCATCTTATCCTTTTGAAGAATTCCTTATCCGCAAGAAATTGCAGGCTGAGGCCGTATTCAAAGACGTGGTCTTTCCCTTCCGGAACTCCATAGTATTTGGTGACTTTCTGCTTCCCGAATATGCTCTTGTCTCGGATATAAGTAAGTTTTGCCGTTGACACACCCAGGTTGAGTGATCCGAAACCCTGCCATTTTATAGAAAAACCACCGGAGAATGTCCAAAGTAAAG
This sequence comes from Bacteroidales bacterium, assembly GCA_017882335.1. Classification (GTDB taxonomy): domain Bacteria; phylum Bacteroidota; class Bacteroidia; order Bacteroidales; family FEN-979; genus FEN-979. The sequence continues at coordinate 23,059 of JADGPR010000027.1, forward strand.
GTGTACAGAAAGATGAATTCAGGATTTTGACGATCCTTCCGCTGTCGTCAACAGAATAGTCATATCCGTTCATGAACCGCGAAGTGAGGATGGAATTTATGGAAAGATTCAGGTTTTTATGAATCCGGATATCGAAGCGTGTATTCAGGGTATTGTCGTCGGTTTGGATTTTTGTAAGACTGTCGATAAAGCTCTGAAGTCCCAGGTTGTGAATGAATGATCCGGAGAATCGAACCAGGCTGTCGCCCGGCAGGGAAAACTTATATTTTAAATTCTGGAGGAGGATGAGCTGGTTGGCATTTTTGTCATGATGCCAGTTGAGGAAGAGATAACTGCTGAATGAAAAAGAATAATCCAGTTCCTTTTCATACTTTATTTTTCTTCCGGGGTTTTCTTTTATCAATGAATAAAGGGGAAAACAGGATTGGGCATTTGCGGCTGTTGCAAGAAACAGGCAAAACACCAATACTGAATTTTGTTTTTTCTTTCTTCCCCACAATCTCCATCATTTTAGAAAAAACTATTCGAATGACCGTTACATTAAATAAGTTTATTTTAACTCGAATAAGCCTTTGCGAACTTTGCTAATCCATTGCGTTCTTTGCGGTTAATGTTTTTAATTCTTTCTTCTTCACAGCTACTATCATTTTAGAAAAAACGCATCGAATCATTGTTTCTTCTAATAAGTTGACTTTAACCGCAAAGGGCGCGGAGTTTAAGCAAAGGGCGCGGAGGCCTTAAGTGCAATTCATAATTTTATTGTGATGTAATATACTTTATTATAATTTGTTTACAACTCTTTTGATCCCATTTTTTAACAGGACGACATTAAAATTCATGAGTAGTCCCAGTTTATAATCTCCGAGTTTCATATAAGTCAATGTTTGAGCCAGGTGAACATCATTCAGTGTTTCTACGCTTTTTATTTCAATCACTACTTTGTGTTCGACCAAAATATCAATCCTATAGCCACATTCAAGCTTAACGTTATTATAAACCAATGGCATTGGCTTTTCTTTCTCAACAAAAATTCCTGCCTTTTGAAGTTTATAATATAAGCATTCCCTGTATGCACTTTCCAGTAATCCTGGCCCAAGAAATTGATGTATTTCAATTGCCTTACCAATTATTTGATGTGATATTTCATTTTCTGTCATGGTTCAAGAGTTACCATTTTTCAAATTTGTTATTCATCCTTTTGCGGACTTTGCTAATCCATTGCGTTCTTTGCGGTTAATGTTTTTAATTCTTTCTTCTTCACAGCTACTATCATTTTAGAAAAAACGCATCGAATCATTGTCTCTTCTAATAAGTTGACTTTAACCGCAAACCTGCCTGCCGGTAGGCAGGGGGTGCGGAGGGGCTATTGATTCTTCTTACATTCCAGGTTTGTGTATTTTTTTATGGTATCGCAAGTAATTAAAGTACCGCCTTTCACATAAAGAAGGTCTGTTTTATTATTGAAAAGAAGATTTGTTGGAATACCTCCACCCTTGAATCGACCAATCGGAATCCTTTTATCAAAATCCTTGATGAATTTTTCCTGTTTGAAAACCTCATCAGTTCCGTATTTCTTGGATACCATTAAATAGGGAACATGGTTATAGTTTGCTTCATATAATTCTTTCTGTAAATCTTTAATATTTAAATCCTGGCTTATTATTATTAATTGAATCGAGTCTTCAGGTAATTTAAGCATTAACTGGGAGTTTTTAATCAATGATTTTTCACTTACCGGACACCAGGAGGCAATAAACATCACCATGGAATATTTCTTCTCAGTAATGATTTTTTTCAGATCATCAGCTTCAATTTTTTGAAAAAAGATGTTGGATGGCGAAGTATAGTCATAAGTTTTATGTATAGATCCGTAATCGAATGGGAATATTTTAGTACTATCCTCCCGGGTTAATGATTTTGTTCCATCATCCACCTTGCGTGTTTTGATGACAATACAAGAATTCATCTGAAAGAGAATCCAAAAGCAAAAAAATAATGAAAGTGTTCTCATGGGATAAAATTTTGAGAATAACATTTTTAATTTTAAAGGAGGCTGTCTTAGAAAATTCCAAGACAGCCTGTTTATTCCGATTATTTTAAAATGACAGTAACAACATCTCCATTTTCAGTGTAAGGATATCTTCCTTCAGAAAGTTTGAAATTAGCAGGTAGTCCAAGTTTTTTTAGAATCTCTTGCGAGAAAGTTCCATCACCATCAAGCATGAAATAACCATTTTTTGAAAGTTCATTCCAGGTTTCGGAAAGAATTCCTCCTCTCTTTGAGAATGAAAATGCAATTTCATTGTTCTGCCTTGTTTCCAATGTCCCATTGATCTGACCCGGTCCAGGAACAATAGGAATAAACTCTATGTGAAAACAGCACCCCTTATCTCTGGGCTCACACCTTCTCAGTCCCTCATCCCAATAGGCTTTAGATGAAAATGAAATTCCAATCATGGATGGCGCAGGAGTAAGCGCATTTGAATTTTGAAAACTTCCAAGCAAAACGACAAGGATAAAACTGGAAATTGATAATATCTTTTTCATAGGATTCTCTTTTTTTATTTCTCTCTGCCGCATTCCCCGCCGGCAGCCTGCGGTCAATCATTAGATTGTGGAAGCAACGATTGCACCTACCTGAAAAAACCACCCTTCCTGCGATCATTTTTTCCGATTAACCGGTCTGTCTTTTCCCTTCATACCTCCTTTTTGGGTTAATTACTTTGGCTTTATCGGTCGGGAAGGCAAAAGGTAATATGGTCAAAGCAACTTTTTTTCATTTTTTTTTATTTCAGAACTTTAATTAAATAAAAATCATTATTTTACAAGATTCGCTTGGATATTTGTTAAAAAATTTTTAGTATCTTTGCAGGCTCAATAAATTTTCAGGAAAACGGAAGGAGTTTATGGAAAAAGCAAAAGTTCTATTTGTTGCTCAGGAGATCATGCCCTATCTGAAAGAAAGCCCAATGGGGCACATTGGCAGGCACTTACCGCAAGGTATCCAGGAAAAAGGAAAAGAGATTCGCACATTCATGCCCCGCTATGGCCATATCAATGAAAGAAGGAACCAGCTTCACGAAGTGATCCGCCTCTCCGGAATGAACCTGATCATTGATGATACCGACCATCCCCTCATCATTAAAGTAGCCTCCATCCAACAAGCCCGGATGCAGATCTATTTTATCGACAACGAAGACTACTTCCAGCGGAAATTCATGCTGACCGACAAGAACGATAAATTTTTCAAAGACAACGACGAACGGGCCATCTTCTATTCCAGAGGAGTCCTGGAAACGGTAAAAAAACTCGGTTGGGGCCCCGATGTCGTGCACTGCCACGGCTGGATCACAAGCCTGGTTCCCCTCAATATCAAACGTGCCTATAAGGATAATCCCCTCTTTACCGATACAAAAGTAATTTTTTCGATTTACGACGATGACTTCCCCGATATGCTGAATAAGGATTTCGCAAATAAAATCAAGATGGAAGGCATCACAACAAAGGACCTCAAACACTATAAGAACGCAAACTACGTTAGTATGATCAAGGCAGCGATCGATTTCTCGGATGGGATCATCTTCGGCTCCCCGGAAATCAACCCTGAACTCAAGAAATATGTCAAAGGATCCGGTAAACCATACCTCGAATTCCAGCCATTGGATAAATACATCGATGCCTATTCCGATTTCTATGATGAAATTCTTGTTACTGAATCAGTCGAAGTTGATTAATTACGGAACCTTCTAAAACTGTTTCCTTTGAAATCGAATCATTTCCGCATTCTAACCATACTTGCTTCCTTTTTCATCCTTATTTTGCTTGTTTACTCCTGTAAGAAAGACCCCTACCAGGTCGGGATTGACCTTCTTCCTCCTTCTGATACGCTCAATGTCAAAACTTCAGACACCGCTTCCTTTGTAGCCTATTCGGTGTTACAGGATTCCATCCGTACCGACAAAACCACGCAGAGCATACTGGGATCTTTGATGGATCCGGTATTCGGCTCCACCACTGCCAGCCTTTACATGCAATACTGGCTCTCTGCAGTAGCCCCCGATTTCGGGATCAATCCTGTTCTTGATTCCATCGTCCTGATGATACCCTATGGAAATATCTATGGCGATACCAATTCCATGCAAACCTTGAAAATCTATGAACTTAGCCAGAGTATTTACTACGACAGCATCTATTATTCAAACCGTTCGGTTGAAACATACGGGGTCCCGCTTGCAAATTATACGTTCAAGCCTGCACCAAAGGATAGCTTGACCATCGGGGGTGTCAAAACAGCGCCCCATATCCGGATCAACTTGAATAAACTCTCAAAATATTTCGGAAACAAACTGCTCAGCGCTCCGGCAGTCTCCATGAGCACGAACGTCAATTTTTTTGAGTTCATGAAAGGGTTGTATATTGAATCTTCACGGGCTCAGTCTGGCGGCGCTTTATTATCTTTCGACCCTGCCAGTTCGCACTCGAACATTGCCATGTATTATCATAATGCAACCAGTGATTCACTGCAATTCACTTTTGTTGGCGCCACCAATTCCGCGCGGTTTAACCATATCGATCATAATCATTACCTGAATGCTGCACCCGAACTCCGGCAACAGGTTCTTCAGCATGATACCACCCTCGGGAAAAATAATCTTTACATCCAGGGACTGAGCGGGATAAGGGTACGGCTCCGGCTTCCTTTCCTTAACAATTTCGTGAAATCAGGAAAGATCGCCATCAACAGCGCGATCCTGACCATTAAAAATGCTGAAACCGATACCACTCTTCATCCTCCGGTTAAACTTACCCTGGTTGTTGTGGATTCGGCAGAGCGTGTGGGCTTCCTCATCGACGAAAATGAGGGGGCATTCTATTTTGGCGGATCATATAACAATTCCGCGCGAACCTATAAGTTCAGGATTACCCGCCATATGCAACAGATCCTCGATGGGAAAATAAAAAATTATGACATGTACCTTATGGCCAATGATCCCACGGCCAACGTCATGGTTCCCAACCGGGTGATTCTGACCGGGACAAAACCGCAACTTCCTGCATTTTCCGCCGACCGGATCAAATTGCAGGTCATCTATACAAAACTTCACTAACCTCAGGGTTAACCCATTTGCTTTTCCACCGGAGATTCTTAGCCCTCATTTTTGATTATTCCAGCAAAATCTGCTACCTTTGATCCTCATAAGTCATTATTATGTGTGGAATTATTGCCTATATCGGTCCGCGGGAAGCTTATCCCATCCTCATTAAAGGGTTACACCGATTGGAATACCGCGGATACGACAGCGCAGGGGTATGCCTGCTGAATGACAACCTGTCTATTTATAAATGCAAAGGAAAAGTTTCAGAACTGGAGCTTTTTGTTCAAGACAAGGATATCTCGGGGACGATTGGCATGGCACATACCCGCTGGGCAACCCATGGCGAGCCTAACCAGGTGAATGCACATCCTCATTTTTCAAGGAATAAAAGCCTGGCTATCATCCACAACGGGATCATCGAGAATTATGCTTCCCTCCGCAGTGAGTTGATCAACCGCGGATATTCCTTCACCAGTGAAACGGATACGGAAGTACTCATATACCTGATCGAAGACATTAAGGAAAATGAAAAGGTGGAACTGGAAGAGGCCGTCCGTATTGCCCTTAACCAGGTGATCGGCGCTTATGCGATCGTGGTGATATCGAAAGAAAATCCAGATCTCCTCATTGCTGCGCGTAAAGGCAGCCCCATGGTGGTTGGGATCGGTAAAGGTGAATTTTTCGTTGCATCGGATGCAACGCCCATCGTTGAATATACCAATAACGTGGTATTCATGAACGATGAAGAGATCGCGATCATCGAGCGCAACAAGGAATTGAAGATAAAAACCATCAAGAACCAGAACAAAGCACCCTATATCCAGAATCTTGAACTCAATCTGACCTCCATCGAGAAAGGCGGATTTGATCATTTCATGCTGAAGGAGATCTATGAACAACCCCGGTCGATCCGCGACAGTATGCGCGGACGGCTGCATCCTGAACAGGGAATCATCGCCCTTGGGGGGATCCGCGAGTACGAACAAAAGCTGATCAATGCAAAGCGGATCATCATCACCGCCTGCGGAACTTCCTGGCATGCCGGGCTGGTAGGTGAGTATCTTTTTGAAGATCTTGCCAGGATCCCGGTGGAAGTGGAGTATTCTTCCGAATTCCGCTACCGGAACCCGATCATCTGTGAAGATGACATCCTGATCGCCATATCGCAATCGGGGGAGACCGCAGACACACTGGCGGCCATCGAACTTGCAAAATTGAAAGGAGCAACCGTTCTGGGAATCTGTAATGTGGTCGGATCCTCTATTGCCAGAGCTACCCATGCCGGCATTTATACCCATGCCGGTCCTGAGATCGGGGTTGCCTCTACCAAAGCGTTTACAGCACAGGTGATGGTGCTTACCCTGATGGCGGTCAAGATCGCCCTGAAGAAAGGAACCATCACCGAGTCGCGGTTTCACACGATCCTGTCAGAACTGGAGACCATTCCTGATAAAGTGGAGGCTACACTCCGGCAAAATGAACAGGTAAAAGCAATTGCAAAGATATATAAGGATGTGCGGAACTTTCTTTACCTGGGACGCGGTTACAATTTCCCTGTTGCCCTGGAAGGAGCATTGAAACTTAAGGAGATTTCCTACATCCATGCCGAAGGCTATCCTGCCGCAGAGATGAAACATGGCCCTATTGCACTCATCGACGACCAGATGCCGGTTGTGGTGATTGCCACCAAGAAAGGCACCTATGAAAAGGTCATCAGCAATATCCAGGAGGTGAAGGCACGCAAAGGTAAGATCATCGCCATCATCAATGAAGGCGATACGGCCGTAAAAAAACTGGCAGACCACTACATCGAGATCCCGGAGACCGAGGAATTCCTGGTTCCCCTGATCGCGACGATACCATTGCAACTCCTTTCGTACCATATTGCAGTCATGCGCCATTGCAATGTGGATCAACCCAGGAATCTTGCAAAATCAGTCACGGTGGAATGATCCTTCGCATCCTGAAATACATCCTGTTCTTTTTCGGATGCCTTTTTCTCATCCTCTTTATCTTCTGTCTTACTTCTGCTCCTTTCTGGACGTGGTACAACATGAGCACGAAACATGCAGGCATCCATCGGCCGCCGGAGTTCATTGTGGTGTTGGGAGGCGGAGGAATGCCCAGTGAGTCGGGGCTGATGCGTACATGGTATGCTGCCCGGCTCGGGAATCATTTTTTCCGTTCGAAGGTCATCATCGCACTTCCCGGGGATACCGTCGACAGTCTGAGTTCTGTCTACCAGATGAAAGAAGAACTTATTTTACGCGGGATTTCGGGGAAGAGGATATCCTTCGAATCACTGGGAACCAATACGCGAGCGCAGGCACTTAACATTGCATCGTCACGCATTACGCGTTACGCGTTACGCGTCACGCGTGACGCGTCACTCCTTATCGTCACCTCGCCGGAGCACCTCTACCGTGCAGTGAGAACCTTCCGGAAAGCAGGTTTCCTGTTGGTCGACGGGTGTCCCGCTTTTGAAACGGCCATCGAATCGGAACTATCTTTTGATGACAGGTTACTGGGTGGGAAAAGATGGCTGCCTGCCATCGGAAAAAACATGACGGTTCGCTACCAGTTCTGGACCCAGCTACATTACGAACAATTGGTAATGAGGGAATGGCTTGCGATTGTTTATTATAAACTGAATGGGTGGATTTAAAACTGCGTGACGCGTTACGCGTTACGAATTAAACAGGTTCATCGTCCGGTCAATCCCAACCAGTGCGAAATTTTTAATGATATCCACTGCCATCGTTATTTTGGGTAGCAGGACTGTTTCTTCTTCCTTGGTCCAGCGACTCAACACATAATCCACCTGACGGCCTTTGGCAAAGTCGTCGCCGATACCGATGCGCAAACGTGCAAATCCTGTGGTGCCGATCTCTTCGTTGATGCTGATCAGGCCATTGTGGCCACCATCGGTACCTTTTTTCCTCAATCTCAGGGAACCAAGTGGCAGGGCAAGGTCGTCGACAATTACGAGGATGTTTTCCGGTAGAATATCTTCCTTCGTCATCCAATACCTCACGGCTTTCCCACTCAGGTTCATGTAGGTGGTAGGTTTGATGACGATAAAGTTTCTCCCTTTCAGCGAAGTCCTGGCAACCGAAGCATACCTCCCGCTTTTAAACTCCACCTTCCGGTCGAGGGCAAATGCATCTGCCACCACGAACCCGATGTTGTGGCGGGTGTTGGCGTATTCGTCGCCGATGTTTCCAAGTCCGACAATCAGGTATTTCATACGGGGAGCCCGTTAGTTGAAACACGTTACGCGTTACGCGTCACGCGTCACTTCTTTTCCTTCTCTCCTTTGCCTTCCTTAGCTTTTTCAGCGCCTTCTGCTGGTTCAGCACCTTCTGCAGCAGCGCCTTCGACAATAGCGCCTTCAGCAGGGGTTTCTTCCACCAGCACGCGGGCCGTACGAACGCCTACAATGACGGTATTGGGAGAATCCATGAAGGTGAGGTTCTCTATTGCAAGGTCTTTAACTTTCACAGAATCGCCGATATCGAGTGGATCGATAGAGACGGTGATTTCGTCGGGAAGATGCTGCATAAGCGCCAGGACCTTCAATTTCCTTGTTTTCAGGATCAGCTTACCCCCTTTTAAAACACCAGGTGCCGTGCCGATAATCTTCACCGGGACGCCAATGTTGACCGGTTTTTCCGGCTGGATCTCAAGGAAATCAACGTGGAGGATATTGTCTGTTACCGGGTGGTATTGCACCTCCTGGATAACTGTATTGTACGTTTTTCCTGCAATGTCCAGGTTCACAATATAGACTTCGGGGGTAAAGATCAGTTTGCGGAAAGCCTTGTCGCTTGCAACAAAATGGATCTGTTCCTTACCGCCATACATAACACAGGGAACATTTCCCTCCTTGCGATGTTTTTTAGCATCTTTTTTCCCTACGTTCTCTCTGGGAGAACCGCTCAATGATACTTGTTTCATAATTGATAATTGATAATTGATAATTGATTAGTTCGTAACTCGTGACGCGTTACGCGTAACGCAAATTTCGCCATTTGGCTAATTGGCCTGCAAAAGTAGGAATATTTTTTTTAACAGGAAAGGAAGAGATAAGATTTCTATTCCACCCGTCACGTGTCACGCGTCACGCGTTACGATCCTACTCTCCGAACTTGAACAGTGAGCTAATGGACTCATGGCTTTCAACGCGTTTGATGACCTCTGCGAAGAGGCTGGCGGTGGAGAGGACTTTTACTTTGTTGCTTTCCTTTTTCAAGGGGATGGTATCGGTAACCACCATTTCGAGGATGGGTGATTTTTCGATCCGTTCCAGTGCATTGTTCGAGAAGATCGGATGTGTGCACATGGCCCGTACGCTACTTGCTCCGTTATCCATGATGATGTTGGCTGCTTTTGTGAGCGTACCTGCAGTATCCACGATATCATCCACAAGGACTACATCCCTTCCCTTTACATCACCCACCAGCGCCATTTTTGTCACTTCATTGGGTTTTCCTCGTTGTTTGTAGCAGATCACAAAGTCGGTGCTCAGGAATTTTGCATAGGTCGCCACCCTGCGGGTACCTCCGGTATCGGGAGAGGCCATGGTCAGGTTGGGATAATTCATTTTTTTCAGATAAGGCACGAAGATGGAGGAGGCGAAGAGGTGGTCGACCGGGACATCAAAGAATCCCTGGATCTGATCGGCGTGGAGGTCGATGGTGATGATACGTTGGACCCCGGCGGTGGAGAGCAGGTTTGCCATCAGTTTGGCTGCAATGGAAACGCGGGGTTTATCTTTGCGGTCCTGGCGGGCAAAACCGAAATAGGGGATCACGGCGATGATGTTGCGTGCCGATGCCCGGCGGGCTGCATCGATGAGCATGAGCAGTTCGAGAAGGTTCGTGGCAGGTGCGAAGGTAGACTGAACGATAAAGATATCGTTTCCCCGGATATTTTCTTCAAAGGAGGGCTGGAATTCGCCATCGCAGAAATCGGTAACAATAACGGTACCGAGCTCGGTGCCATAGCTCCGGGCGATTTTCTCAGCCAGGTATTGTGTGGTGCGGCCGGAGAAAATTTTTACTTTGTTGGGCATATTGGGGGATTTGATATTTCAGCGGCGAAATTACTTTTTTCCGGTCACTTATCCAAATCGTTACGCGTAACGCGTAACGCGTGACGCTTTTCGTTTTTCGCTATTCGCTATTCGCCTTTAGTTTAGAATAGAAAATTTTAATTACTTTTGCAGCCCATTCCCCACCAATCCACTCACAACTCTTCACTCCTCACCCTTCACTCAACTCGCCCGGATGGCGGAATAGGTAGACGCGTTGGTCTCAAAAACCAATGAGAGCAATCTCGTGCCGGTTCGATTCCGGCTCCGGGTACAAAATGTGCATAGTAAAAGATTATAAATCAGTTAAATAACTGGTTGTTTCTGAGGCCTACGCACGAAATTACGAACGAATCATGCGAAAGAAGCAGGTTTTTACTTGCTTCTTTTTGCTTTTAAATAAGCACAATTTGTACATAATTACCCATTGATTAAGAATTTAATACCTCTCTTGTGAATGTCATGGGTATTGGCCTTCAGCCTAACTGATCACAAAATTAAGGATCAATTTTATGACGGTCAACTTTTTTGTAAAAGGATGAATTCTTTAATTCATTTAGAACTGAAGTAAATCAGGAAGGATGAAAATATAGTTTTGAAGGATGCTTTTTCGTAAGCATTACCTAAAAAGCGTGACGCAATCCCTGACATACTTTTCTGATTCAAGCGAATCAAGTATGAATTTCGCCACACCTTTTCTGCTGATGTTACCACCAGTGGGTTTACCAACAACAGCCTTGTATTCATCCGAGTCTTTGTCATTGAGCATTACTGGTCGCACGATAGTCCAGTCCAATGCAGATTGCCGTAAAATTTGTTCTTGGCGGTCATGATCTTCGTAAGCCTTCCAGATATTGCTATAACGAATCAGCCACCGTACTACCATGAACATATAATTCCAGGAATCACCAACACCTGACGCACTCAAGGTAATAATCCGCTTAACATTATTCTTTTCCATCGCTGGTATCAGAGCCTTAACCGAATCAGAAATCAGAGTTAATGGAGACACTACCTTGGCAAATGGATTATCCGAGGTTCTATTGATGTTTAACGAAACAACAACGGCATCCATTCCTTCAAGTGCTTTGGTCAGTAGTTGTTCGTCTGTCGGCAAACCTTCAATGTAATTAACCCTGGGTAAGATTGCATCCTTCTTGTTTCGGATAATTGCCTTGACTTGGTGGTTCTTTGCTGTGGCAAGTTGGGCAAATAATTTGCCAGTTCTGCCAGTTGCTCCTAATACTAAGATTTTCATATGGTCTGATTTTTTGGTCGACACTTCATGTATGCTTTTGTCTCTGATATTATCTCCCAGCACCCAGAATTGTTGACTTTCTCCTTTGCCAATGCTCTTGGCTGGTGCCCATCTTCAAGAATTAAAACGCCATCGGGCTTGGTGATCCTGCACAGTTCAGTCAAGAAAGCCTTGGTATCCTTAACCATATGGAACATATCCAAGGCATAAACCAAATCAGCCTTTTGAGGTGGAATGTTGACCGATTTGCCATCAGTCAGGACTGGATGAACGTTTTGCAGGTTGTACTTACTCGCAATATTTGCGGCAGCCTCAATTGCAAGTTGGTGAATATCCACAGCATAAACAGTTCCTTTATCGCCAACCAGTTCTGAGGCTTGTTTGAGATACCTGCCAGTCCCACAACCCCAATCGACAACAGTTTGTCCCTTTTGGATGCCAAAAGCATCAAGTCTCCGATTTGGCGATTTCAATAAGTCAGTGGCATTGAACATGAATGCCATCATTTTAAACGCCCAGTTCGGCATTCTGTCCATTTCGTTGCCACACATTACTTTTTTCATATTCTATTGGAAGTTTGGTTATCAAAGTTAGTAATTACCATAAACTGCTGTGAACAAAAGAAAAGCCACCCTTTCGGAGCGGCTTAAACTTGTAAGACGAGTTATGTTTTGAGTTTAGATCCCGTCTGAAAAATCAGCAACAGAGGGCGTAACAGGAGCAAGAGCACTGACGTTTGTAGTTTCATCATTTGAAGCAAAATCTGCTTCACTTGGAGTGACTGGTGCCAGTGTGGTAATATCTATGGTTGTTTCGGTGATAACATCTGAAAAATCTGCTTCAATCGGAGTGGATGGTGCAAGTTTGAAAGCAATTGCAGTTACATCGTTCGTTTCTTCAAATGTTGCTTCGGCAGGAGTAGCGGGTGCTAATGTGGTGAATGTTGATGAGTTCATATTGTTAATCACTGCGGCTCCGTCATTATTGGCGAAAAGAACATTCATTGAGAGTGTCAGAACTGCTGCTAAGATTGTAGTTGTTGCTTTCATTTTTTTGTGTTGTTTATCGTTTGTTGAAGCAAAGATAGGCTGGCGGGCAGGGTTTGAACAGGAATATTCGGTTGATTGGGGTTAAGACCCGATGAATTGGGGATGGAAATCGGTAAAAATGATCAGGGGGTTTGACTGGGTGAGACCAACGTCAATTACAAAATTATGGAAGTTAAAAAAGTATATTGCTATATATCTGCACGTTATAAAATCACAGAGGTCTATTTTACTGTTTTCCACAGAGGGGGCATTAGATTTCAATAGTCAGAGGGGGGTAATTATCCTGGAAAAAAATCCAAAAAAAAATTTTGATTCCAGGGGGTAGGAGTAATTCCAAACCCACGCCATCGACAAACATCTGGTCCACCTGCGACCTAACTTCCAGCCCCACCATGGACTCAGGTGGCCGTAAATATAATCAACGACCTTCCTTTTGCGTTT
>JADGPR010000080.1 GCA_017882335.1 Bacteroidales bacterium
TATCATCTTTAGAAAAAATTAAAATTCCAATTCTAGAAGAATCTATCATTTCAAAAACATTCTCAAAAATATATCCACTGGTTTTATCAGATGATTCGTAAAATTTCAGTTCATATTTATGTTTATCTCTTAAATGATCTCTTAGTTCTTTCCAGTCAGGTTTTTGACCATGCCCAATAAAAATATTGGGTTTCTGAGATTTACTAAATAATCTGTCAATATTGCATTTTTCTTGATTGGAATCTAACAAATTAATTATTTGGTTTATTTCTTCTCTTGTTTGAGCAGTTATTGAAATTTCATAAAAGTAATCTCTTATATTCATGCTAAATTCAACCTTTAGGTTATTTCCAAACCTAAATGTAAAATATGTAAATACAAAACCATGATTATATTCAATAAAAAAATCATCTAAATTATCTAAATCCCATGAATGATCATCTCTTTTTATAAGAAGAGTTTCTAATGTTACTTTTTCACCAGATAGTTTTTCAACAAAGGCAATTGTTTTTCTTAAAACCTCTTCTGAAAAAATTGTTCGTTTAAATATTTTTATGATTTCATATGTTAGAAGTTTATATATTCTTATCAGCTATTTATATAGTGCATAACGCCCCGCATGCAGCCGCAGTGCGGGCTTTAGCAGATTTTATATTAGCTTTTCGTTTCCATTTTATTAGCCTAACTACTTTCCTTACCGACTTACCCCGCATTGAGGGCTCGTTATGCAATGTACAAAATATTATCAATTAGTTTTATTCACGTAAATAAAATCTCCGGAATTGTTTTTTAAAGCAATGATCCCTTCATAAACAGTGTAATACACAGTCGTGATAAAAAAGGTTGTCTCTGTATGAAAATCAGAGTTCAACTCATAAACAGACAGATAAACTTTTGATCCAATCGTAATGATTGGATCAAAGAACACTTTTTCATTGTTTATAGCGATTGTGTCATTGTCAAAAAGAAAGTTACCATCATAAAAACAACCTTTAGCATAAGTTGCACCTATTTCAATGTTTAAATACTTTTGATTGTAAGTATACAATGGATCTGTGAATTCCTGACTTATAGAAATAAGAAAGGCAGATTGATTCACTAAGACTGTTGGGAAATTAAACCTATTATATTCTAGTGTATAATAATTTTTGCAATCCGTGTTATTACTTGACAAATTTTCATAAACATCGTAATAGGAATCAGCTCTTCCAATTCCCTTTAAGGAATCGTAATTCCCATTCTTGAAATTCAATACGAGAGTTTCATTCCCTTTATATGGAATTAGTTTCTTATCCTGAATAGAAAAGGAAAAAGTAGCTAATTCTTTTTCCTTACATTTTTTTTTACACCCAACCGAAATAGAAAATAAAAATATTAGACTAATAAGCAGGGATGCTGATGGTTTCATATAATATTTTGTATTTTGCATAACGGTTGGATAAACGCATTGCGTTTATTTTTTGACATAGATGGATGGACGTTGAATATATCCACCGGATATTGATGAATAAACGACAGTCAATCTTTCGCCATCTCAAAAATCAAATATAGGTAAAATCTTTATATTCAAGATGGTGAATTGCAATATTCTTTTATACGGATTCAATCGCAATTCCAAGTTTTTCAACTTATTAGATCAGTTCAGGATTTCTATCCTTGTCTTGTCGGGAGCCAATAACTAGGCAGAACGGACGGAATTATTAATTAGGAATTAGTAATCGGAGAAATGAGTAATGAGTAATTACATAATTTAAATAATTACATAATTACTCATTACTCATTGAATCTTTCTGGGTGGAAGATGGGGCTCGAACCCACGACCTTCAGATCCACAATCTGACGCTCTAACCGGCTGAGCTACGACCACCATGTTTATTGAGCGGCAAAAGTACAAATCTTTTTACAATATTTTATACAAAGGGTCTGAGAATAGCGAATTAGAAAATTTCGTAACACAATCCCAAATTATCAATTATCCATTCTTAATTATCAATTTATACAGAACCCAGCATCCAGCATCCAGCATCCAGCATCCAGTTATTTTTCCGACATTTGTAAAAAATACTACAGGAAATTGTTCTTCAGAAAAACCCATTACGAGTCGTCTGAAAGCTTGTCGGCCTTAGCCTGGAAGAAATTCAGGAAAAACTGGCTGGGCTTCGGGTCGTTGATTTTTATCGGGACCACCGTGATGATTGCTTTGCTGGGGTACCTGATTTCGCCGGATCCGACGCCTTTTGCCAACGACCAATACCTGGAACTAGGTCTAAAGAAGCCCGGAACTTCAGTGACCTTCCTTCCTGTTAAATTGAATGAAGAACCGGTGAGGCACAACCTGTTTTACCGGATGCTGTTCGGCCAGAAAAGCCGTTTTGCCAACATCCCGGTTTCTTCCTGGAGAAGGGAAGGAAACCGTTTCATTATACTGGAATATTCTGATCCTCCAACAGCTCAAACCGTGGAAAGAGTTTTTCCTTCCAGCGAGGTTGGTTCGCCCTATATACGGACCTTTTGGCTTGGTACCGACCGTTTTGGAAGGGATTATCTCAGCATGCTCCTTATCGGGACCAGGATAAGCCTGGCGGTAGGATTCATCTCCGTATTTATTTCCCTTCTGATCGGGATCTTCATTGGCGCCCTGGGAGGATATTTTCGCGGATGGATCGACAATGTGGTAGTCTGGATTATCAATGTTGTCTGGTCGATCCCCACGCTGTTGCTGGTGATTGCGATTACGTTTGCCTTGGGCAAGGGGTTCTGGCAGGTTTTTGTGGCGGTCGGGCTGACGATGTGGGTGGAGGTGGCCCGCGTGGTACGTGGGCAAATCCTGAGCATCAGGGAGAAAGAATTTGTAGAAGCGGGAAGGGCGCTGGGATTTTCGAATTTCCGGATCATCTTTCACCATATTCTTCCCAACATCATGGGCGTTGTGATCGTGATTGCTGCTGCGAATTTTGCTTCGGCGATCCTGCTCGAAGCAGGATTGAGTTTCCTCGGGATAGGAGTGCAACCCCCCATGCCTTCCTGGGGTTCCATGATCAAGGAAAATTATGGTTACATCATCCTGGATTCTGCCCATCTTGCCATCCTTCCCGGACTGGCCATCATGATGATGGTACTGGCTTTCATGCTGATGGGCAATGCCCTGAGGGATGCACTGGATGTGAAAACCTCAACGGTATGATGATTTGATCCGGTAATCAATATCCGTGCATCCTTTTTGTCTCATATTCGGGCAGTCTCCTTTATCAATAAAGAAATGCAGGGCAACATACAGGTCGAGTCCTGTAAAGTTGCTGATGCGGAAAAACTGTCCGAGCTTTTCAGTACCGATGGTTATGTAGTAATACCGCAAGGAAAGGCCGATCATCAGCTTGTTCCAATCGTAAAGTGAAACCGGCAGGTTTGCTTCAAAACCGCGGCTCTCGTATCGGGGTGTGATGGCAATTTCGGCAGGCCTGGAAACAGAAGCAGGACTCAGGTCAAAGCCATAGATCAGCGAGGCATTAACGTACCAGTTTTTGAAATAATGGTAATCAAACTGGATGGAAAGCGCCGACGGTAACCACATATAAAAACTATTACCCCGGAAAGAAGCCTTGCTATCTCCATAAAACTTGTAGCTTACCGTGTCCATTAACTGGTGAATTGATTGATAATGGAACCTGTTAATCTTATCAAAGTAAGAACTTCTGTCATCAATTGAATATTTCTCTGCATGGGTGTTGAACCGGATGGCGCCGATATCGATCAGGGCCACTCCCAGGCGGTAGAGATAATCATTGTATTGCTGTGAACACAAGGTTGTGAAGTAATCTTCCGAATAAACTCCCGATAACCGGGTGTAAGTAATGCCAATGTCGCCGGCGAACCCGCCTCCTGTGAATAACTTATCGTTCCATTGCCCATTATTATCATAACTTATCGGAAGGGCATATCCGAACTGCCCGTTAAAATTATGAATGCTGATGGTGCTGTCGTTTGGAATCACATAATCCAGCCTGTTTCCTTTCACATAGAACCCTGAATACCCGAATAATCTCCGGATGGTGATCCCTGCAGTGATTTTTTCAAGATTCCTGGCGTGGAAAGTATAGGCATAACTGATCCCGATTTCCGCCCAGGTCAGTTCTCCTGCTTTAAATGGCCGGTTATCCTTGTAGTTGATGTTGTGTTGAAGACGGTAATTCAAGCCCAGGTATGTGAAATTAGCAATTTCATAGGGGACGTTTTTGGTAGAAATAACCGACCTGACCCCGGTAGTTATAGCGAAAGCATGATTTCCATACAACAGCATCGCCCCCGGGCCATTGATCCGAAGCTGCGCGTAAACATTCCGAACATTTTTATTGGAATTGATGTAAAAATTCCGTAATCCGGTTCCATATTTTTCCAGATGGGAAGGCAGTTCAGTTCCTGATTTGAAAAAGTCGGTGAACCGGTACTCATATTTGTTCATATACAAAAAATTGTTCTGAACAAAAACATCCAAGGCCAGCAGATTGATATCAAGATAGGGCTTGGAGCTAAGCATCGAACTCGGATTCATCTGGAGGCCATTCACGCCGGAATAGTTTCCAAGCGTAGCCCCGAACATTTCCTGGCTGTAAGCAGGATTACCAGATAGGGAACAAATAAAGATCAATACAAAAAAAACAAACCGAAAAGATTTCATACTCCCCTGGTGTATTAATGCAATTTACCTGCAAATCTGTCTATTCCGGCGCGTCATGAATTCAAATTGTCAACACCCGTTCGTTAACAATTCCAACAGATAGACACTTTTTCATAGAAAAAGTTGTTTAAGAATCTATATAATATTTTGGTAAATGAACGCTGTTTCCAAAAATACAGGGCAATAACCTGGTAAATTTGTGTATTAAATTACAACGTGTCGAAAGGGTAGATCAGAAATTCAAATTTGGAAAGTATATATCTAAATAACTGTATAACTATCATTTTATTATCCGGCATATGAAAAAATCCTGACGGAATCAGAGGATGATCTTCCTGAAGTAGGATCTCCTTCCTGTTGATGGCTGAAATCGTGCGAAAGATGAAAAAAAGTGTATCTTTGCAGTCCTGTTTTTCAAGGCAGGAAGTCGGGCGGATGTGGCGTAATTGGTAGCCGCGCAAGACTTAGGATCTTGTGCCGTAAGGCGTGGGGGTTCGAGTCCCTTCATCCGCACCCAGTATTTTCACGAACTAATAACAATAAATTTTATTCATGAACATTACGCGAGAGAACACAGGAGATCTGACAGCAACTGTCAGGATTGAGATTCTGAAACAGGACTATGAAGAGAAAGTAATTAAACAACTAAAGGATTTTCAGCACAAAGCAAATATCCCGGGATTCCGTCCTGGGAAAGTTCCCGTCGGTTTGGTCCGTAAAATGTATGGTAAGGCCATTGTTGCCGATGAAGTAAACAAGATCATCTCAGATTCGCTGGCACAATACATCCAGGATGAAAAGCTGGAGGTTCTTGGAAACCCGCTCCCAAACGGAGAAAAGAACCATGATTATACGTTCGATGCAGAACAGGATTTTGAATTTTATTTTGACATGGGGATGGCACCTGAAATCGGATTGAACCTTTCCGCTGTTCAGCCTGTCAGCCGTTATGTTATTACGGTTGATGATATCATGCTGGATAATTACATTACCGACATGCGCAAACGCTATGGTAACAGTATCCACCCTGAAACAGCTGGAGAAGAAGACATGATCTCAGGGGAAATCGTTGAAACAGGTCCTGATGGGGAAATTATTGAGAACGGCACAAAGAAGAACGTGTTCATTAACATCTCCCAGTTAAAAAAAGAAGATACCAAAAAGCGTTTTACAGGCTTGAAAAAAGAAGACAAAGTGGTGCTCACACCTGATTTCTTTGAGGATTCTGAGGAAGTAGTAAAGGTTCTTGGGATCAAGGAAGAGGTTGCGAACAAGGAAGGCATCTCTTTTGCATTAACCGTGAATGACATCTACCATACTGATCCTGCCAATCTCGATGCGGAATTTTTCGGAAAAGTTTATCCCGGAACTGAGATATCCAATGAAGAACAATTCCGTGAACAGGTCAGGAAAGATGCTTCTGCAAGTTTTTCCGGCGAAACGGATAAATTGTTTTACCACCATGTGACGGATGCTTTGCTTCATGAGATCCCCATTCAGCTGCCGGATCTGTTTTTAAAACGATGGTTGACCGAACACAAAGAGAGTAAACTCACTCCTGAGGAGGTTGAAAAACAATACGGTTCTTTTACCGAATCAATGAAATGGCAACTGATCGAAAATAAACTGATCCGTGAGCACAACATCCGGGTGGAAGAAGCAGAGATCCGGGATTACATCAAAAGTTATTTCCTCCGCCAGATACCCATGAATTCGGAAGACCCTGAGGCCGAAAAACGGTTCGATTCTCTCGTCGATACAGTCATGAAGAATAATGAACAGGTTCAGAAGATCAACGATGAACTTTATACCGGAAAACTGCTCGAAGTCTTTAAAACAAACCTTCCGGTTGAAGAAAAAGAGATCTCTTACGAGGAATTTATTACCTTAGCTTCAGCAAAACATGATCATGATCACGAGCACATGCATCACCATGAACATGATCACGAGCATGATCAAGATCATAAACATGAACATTAATATTCAAAACCATGGACGAATTTTCAAAATATGCAATTCGGCACAAGGGCATTAACAGTCTGACCCTGGAGAAATACAAATCAATTTCATCCAACTACATTTCCCCGACCATTATTGAGGAACGTCAGCTTAACATCGCAACAATGGATGTGTTTTCGCGGCTCATGATGGACCGGATCATCTTTCTCGGCGTACCGATCGACGATTATGTTGCCAATATCATCCAGGCCCAGTTACTCTTCCTTGAATCCGTCGATTCGAGGAAAGATATCCAGATCTACCTTAATACACCCGGAGGTTCTGTTTATGCCGGACTGGGAATCTACGATACCATGCAGTACATTAATCCTGAAGTAGCCACTATCTGTACCGGAATGGCCGCCTCCATGGGTGCGATCCTGTTATGTGCGGGTTTCAAGGGAAAACGTACGGCCTTACCGCATTCACGGATCCTGATCCATCAGCCCATGGGTAATGCGGAAGGACAGGCCTCCGATATCGAGATCACTGCACGGGAGATCCAGAAGCTCAAAAAAGAGCTTTATGAGATCATCTCCAAACATTCCGGTCAACCTTACAAAAAGATCCTGAAGGATGCCGACCGGGATTACTGGATGACTTCGGAGGAAGCCAAAGCCTATGGTATGATCGATGAAATCCTGATTAAGAGTAAGTCCGTTTAATTAGCCTCATCTCACGTCCCCCTCTCCTTCAGGAGAGGGGGTGAAGGGGGAGAGGTGATTTAGGTAATTCCACGTCATTTGTGACGTTCAGGTAATGACAAATTTTTAATAAATACCCGCTGTTTTGCGGTGAGAAATTCAATTAAAACGAAATGACAAAAACCGGGGAACGTTGTTCGTTCTGTGGGCGTGAGAAAAGGGATACAAACATCCTGATTGCAGGACTGAATGCCCACATTTGTGATTACTGTGTCATTCAGGCGCAGCAGATCATGGAGGAAGAACTTACTGCAAAGGGGCAGAAACAGATGCCCGATTATACCCTCTTGAAACCGGTGGAGATAAAAAAACATCTTGACCAGTATGTGATTGGCCAGGAGGAAGCCAAGAAATTGCTGGCGGTGGCAGTTTATAACCATTACAAGCGGATCTTCCATGTAAAGAAAGCCAAGGAGGATGATGTGGAGATCGAAAAATCAAACATTATCCTTGTCGGCGAAACAGGTACCGGGAAGACACTTCTTGCACGGACCATCGCCCGGATGCTTAATGTTCCCTTCTGTATTGCGGATGCTACCGTTCTTACCGAAGCCGGTTATGTAGGGGAAGATGTGGAAAGTATCCTTTCCCGTTTGCTCCAGGTGGCCGATTTCAATGTTGCTGCAGCAGAACGGGGGATCGTTTTCATTGATGAAATCGATAAAATAGCCCGGAAGAGTGATAATCCTTCCATTACCCGGGATGTTTCCGGCGAAGGCGTTCAGCAGGCATTGTTAAAGCTGCTGGAAGGCACGGTGGTGAATGTTCCGCCCCAGGGTGGGCGAAAACACCCGGAGCAGAAAATGATCCAGGTGAACACACTGAACATCCTGTTCATCACTGGTGGTGCATTTGATGGAATTGAGAAGAAGATCGGCGCCCGTTTGCAGACCAACCAGATCGGATACACATCAAATCGTGAACGCGACCAGATTGACAAGGACAACCTGATGCAATATGTTTCTTCAGTCGACCTGAAAAGTTATGGATTGATCCCCGAACTGGTTGGCAGACTGCCCATCGTTACGCACCTGCATGCATTGGACCGTGCGACCTTGCGAAGGATCCTCACCGAACCTAAAAATTCATTGACCCGACAATATATCAAATTGTTTGAAATGGACGGGATCAAACTGAGTTTCGAAGAAGATGCCCTGGATTTCATTGTCGATAAATCGGTTGAGTTCAAACTTGGCGCGCGTGGATTGAGGTCCATCATGGAAGCCGTTATGACCGATGCCATGTATGACCTTCCTTCGAAGAGCACTGTGAAATCGCTGAAACTTACCTTGCAGTTCGTCAAGGAAAAATTCGGCCGGATGAATGTTGCACGATTAAAAGTTGCCTGACAATAACCGGCTTCAGCATTCGTTCTAATACCGGTATCATTGTATTTCAAGCCTGATGAGAAAATTGATGGTCCTCTGTTTCCTTTCATTCGGTATGGCACCGAACCTTCTCTCTCAGGACACGCTCAAACACATCGTGGTTCCTGGGAAGATCATTGAAGGAGATACAGTACCCTATATCGACTTGAGGACTGTGGTCGTTTTTCCACAGCTCGATTTCAAGTCCTGGTCGGAATTGGTAGGATATGAAAGGCTGGTGATCAATATCAAGAAAGTATATCCCTATGCCAAGCTTGCAGCAGTTAAACTGACAGAGTACAAGCTTAAACTCGACAGCCTTCCAAACGAGCGGGAACGGAAGAAATTTCTGAAAGCTGCTGAGAAAGAGTTGGAAGCCCAGTTTGGCAATGAAATCAAGGACCTTAATTTTATGCAGGGAAAGTTGTTGATAAAACTGATTTACCGTCAAACAGGAAATTCTACTTTTGCAATCGTGAAAGAACTGAGGGGAAGTTTCAACGCCTTTATCTACCAAACGGTTGCCCGAATTTTCGGATATGACCTTCGGGCGCAATACGACCCGGAAGGCAGCGACAAAGCCATTGAGCATATTGTTCAGATGATTGATGACGGATCCTTGCAATGATCCATCAGGATGAAAATGTAAATTTACAGAAAAACAGAGGCTTATTGAATGAAATTATCCATTGTCATCGTAAACTATAACGTCAGGTATTTCCTTGAACAATGCCTTCATTCCACATTGAAAGCTTGTAAGGGCATGGATGCCGAAATCTTTGTAGTGGATAATGATTCGGTGGATGGTTCGGTGAAAATGGTCAGGGATAAATTTCCGGAAGTCCGGCTGATCGACAACAAGGACAACAAAGGATATTCAAAAGCCAATAACCAGGCATTGCGCAAAGCAACCGGTCAATACCTCCTTCTCCTGAACCCGGATACGCTTGTGGAGGATGACACCTTGCGGAAATCCATTCAGTTTATGGATGAACACCCGGATGCCGGTGGACTTGGCGTGAAGATGCTGGATGGCAAGGGGAAGTTCCTACCTGAATCAAAACGCGGATTGCCGACTCCTTCTGTCGCATTTTATAAGGTATTCGGATTCTCGGCACTCTTTCCCAGGTCGAAGATCCTTGGAAGATACCATCTTGGTTATCTGGATAAAGATAAGATTCATTCAGTCGACATCCTATGCGGCGCCTTTATGCTTCTCAGGAAAGAGGTTATTGACAAGATCGGGTACCTGGATGAGACCTTCTTTATGTATGGGGAAGACATTGACCTGAGTTACCGCATCACCCAGGCGGGTTATAAAAATTATTATTATCCCGAAGCAAGGATCATTCATTACAAAGGGGAGAGTACTAAAAAAAGCAGCCTGAATTATGTGTTCATGTTTTACAATGCGATGATCATCTTCGCAAAAAAGCATTATTCCCAAAAAAATGCGCGCAGTTTCTCTTTCCTGATCAATTTCGCTATTTATTTTCGGGCATTTGTTTCTATCCTGATCCGGTTTTTTGCGAGGGTGTCTCTTCCATTGGCTGATATATTCTTCCTCTATTCAGGGATCTATTTTATCAAAAATTATTGGGAACGGGCCATTATCTTCCCACAAGGAGGCCATTACCCGCCGGAGTTTCTCTGGATTGCCTTGCCGGTATACGTCATTATCTGGTTATTGTGTGTTTATCTCAGCGGCGGGTATGACAAGCCGATCCGGTTGGGCAAGCTCATCCAGGGAATGCTTGCCGGCACGATCATCATACTTGTTCTTTATAGCCTTTTACCGGAACATTACCGTTTCTCACGCGCACTCATCATTTTTGGGGCTGCCTGGGGGATGGCCATCATGCTTTTGTTGCGTGTATCACTGCCCCTGCTCAATATAAAAAGTGCAAGGATCGGTTCGGAGAAGAATAAACGGTTCATTATTGTGGGTGAGAAGGAAGAAGCCGAGCGTGTTTCCAGCTTGCTGGATAAGACATTTGTACATCCTGCATTTGTAGGGCTTGTCAGTTATGAAAACCACAAAAATAACTCAAACGGTTTCCTGGGCTACCTGGAACAGATCAGGGAGATCATCACGATCCATAAGATCAATGAAGTGATCTTTTGTGCCAGGGATGTTCCTGCCCAGGTGATTATAGATAAGATGTCGGAATTAAAGGACCAGCAGGTGGATTACAAGATTGCACCACCCGAAAGCCTGTCTATCATCGGTAGCAATTCCATCAACACATCGGGCGACCTTTATGTGATCGATATCAATGCCATCACGAAAATGTCGAATCGCCGCAACAAGCGTCTTCTGGATATCATCGTCAGTTTTACACTCCTGGTCTTTTATCCCATCGACCTTTTCTTTGTCAGGAACCCCCTGCGATTGTTTGTCAACCTCTTGTCTGTTTTGATTTCCCGGAAATCGCTGGTGGGATACAGCACCCATAGTGATCCGCATGACCAGCGTCTGCCGGAGATCCGGAAAGGGATCCTTACACCGATCGATGCATTCAAAGATAAAGAGATCTCTCCTGAAGCCAGTGTGCGGCTCAACATTATGTATGCCCGCGACTACAAGCTTCGCAATGACCTCAAGATCATCGTAAAGGGGTTCAGGGAGTTGGGGAAGAAGTAAATTACGATTTTTTAGCCCCCTCCCAACCTCCCCCATTCAGGGGAGGAGAAAACTCCTAATTATTCACCACGCCTGCGTTGAAGTGGAGTAATCGGATAATATGTTATGTTTTCTTTGATTCAAGTAATTCCTTCTTTATCTGGTTAATCACATATTTTATATTCTTTTCCACTTCTTCATTTTTAAAACGGATAACAAATAAGTCGTGGCGGTTTAATATTCTTGTCCTCTCAATATCCCTTTCCATCTGTACAGAAGCCATGTGAACATCTCCATCCAATTCGATGACAAGCTTCGCTTCATAACAAAAAAAATCGATAATGAATTCATCAATGGGATGTTGCCGCCGGAAACGAAATCCATTCATTTTTCTATTCCTTAATTGACCCCATAGAAGTTTTTCTGCCCGTGTCATATTATGCCTCAAATCTCCAGTCAGGCG
>JADGPR010000028.1 GCA_017882335.1 Bacteroidales bacterium
CCGGAAGTTTCCGCGACCGGATATGGCATACCGCTTCACGGACATCTGCTATCCCGGGATGACCCACTTTCATGAGCGACAGTTCTTCCCTGATATTTCCATAGTCGAGGCAGAGTATCGGTTTTTTCGATAGACAGAAGGTAACGTTGAGAATGATGAAACGGCCTTTATTTTGCAATTTGAAGATACTCTCGCGATACCCAAATCCACATTCCTCTTTTGAAAAAATCCTTTTTTCCCTGGATTCCAGGTCGAAGGCTTCGAGTTCACAGAAGGTATCCTTCATCTCCACACCGTACGCGCCGATGTTCTGAACCGGGCTGGTACCGGCGATCCCTGGTATGGCAGACAGGTTCTCAAGTCCTCCCCAGCCATTGCCCACGCAAAACTTTACGAGGTCATCCCAGTTTTCACCTGCGTTGGCTTTAACCCACACTGTTTCTTCATCTTCTTTTATGACACAGATCCCTTTCAGTGAAATTTTCATCACGGTTCCGGGAAAATCCTTCGTAAAAAGAATGTTGCTTCCACCTCCAAGGATTAAGAGGGGAAGATGAACATCCTGCGGATTCCCTGCCAGGCTAATAACATCCTCCTCTGTCAGGGCTTCAGCAAAAAAACGGGCCCGGACATCGAGCCCAAATGTGTTGAACGGTTTAAGAGAAATTTCTTCCCGGAGTTGCATATCCATTTGAATTCCGTTCAAAATTAGTTGAATTGGGGTTATCTTTTATCAATGAGGATGATAAAATTGAGTCTCCTTCGAAAGGAATTTTATTTTAGTTACTTTTGCTTATAAGTTCAAAGCCCTTGAAAAGTGTAATCATCTCCGTAACCAACGACCTTGCCACCGACCAGCGCGTGAACCGGGTTTGCAATACACTGGTGAAGATGGGATTCGGGGTGTTGCTCGTCGGAAGGAGGCGAAAACAGAGCCTTCCGCTGAAACCGAGACCATATCGGCTGAAACGGATGCGGCTCATGTTCAACAAAGGACCTTGTTTCTACGCAGAATACAACATCCGTCTTTTCTTCTTCCTTCTTTTTCACAAAGCCGGCCTGTTGGTTTCCAACGACCTCGATACGCTGCTTGCAAATTACCTGGCTTCCTGGATCCGGCGGTTGCCCCTGGTGCATGATTGCCATGAATATTTTCGCGGCGTTCCGGAACTGAACGGAAGAACGGGGACGATCTGTGTCTGGAAAAAGATCGAAGATCACATTTTCCCGAAACTACGTTCCGTATATGCAGCAAATGCCTCCATTGCAGAAATCTACCGGAAAGAATACGGGAATGATATCCGCGTGATCAGGAATGTACCGGTAAGGAAAAAGAATAGTCCTGCAAAAAACAAGTCAGAGCTTGGTATTCCCGCAGATCATAAAATCATTCTTTACCAGGGCGCAGTAAATGTCGACCGCGGCCTCGATGAGGCGATCCAGGCAATGAAGTTTGTCCGGGAAAAAGCGTACCTGTTAATTATCGGTACCGGCGATGTCATAGAGCAACTGAAAAGCCTTTCGTTTAAAGAAGGAGTTAGTGATAAAGTCATCTTTACCGGACCAATCGCTTTTGAAGATCTTCATGAATATACGCTGATGGCGGATATCGGCTTATCCATCGAAAAAGATGTCAGTCTGAATTATCACGTCTGCCTGCCAAATAAATTCCTTGACTATATCCAGGCACTGGTCCCTGTATTGGTCTCTCCTTTCCCCGAAATGAAACCCATTGTTGAAAAGTACGGGATCGGCGAGATGATTGAAAGTCATGATCCGCAGTATCTTGCAACTAAATGTGACAACCTTCTGAGCCAGGATAAAAAATTATCCTTCTTTCGTGATAACCTGCAAAAGGCAGCCACTGACCTTTGCTGGGAAAATGAGGAGCAGGAATTAATGAACATCTATCGACCTTATGTCTGAAGTGCATCTTCATATTATCTCGTTCACGATCCCTTTTCCGCCGAATTACGGAGGAGCAATCGATGTTTTTTTCAAGATCAAGGCGCTGCATTCGGCTGGGGTAAAAGTCCATTTGCATTGTTTTTCGTACGATCGCAAGCCTTCCCCCGAACTTGAAAAGTACTGCCAGGAGGTACATTACTATCCCCGGAAAACCGGACTGAGCTCAGCGTTAACCTGGAAGCCTTACATTGTATATAGCCGCAGATCCGATAAATTGCTTGAGATCTTGCAGAAAGATGAGTTTCCCATCCTTTTTGAAGGGCTTCACAGTTGTTATTATTTATCTCATCCTGCACTAAAGAACAGAACCAAGATCTACCGTGAAAGCAACATTGAGCACCTGTATTATTATCATTTATCGAAAGCCGAAACGAACCTCCCGAAAAAATTCTATTATATCTTATCAAGCTTGAAATTGCGGGCTTTCCAGGGCATCCTTTCCCATGCCTCCATGATGCTGACTGTTTCCAGGGAAGACAATGAATACCTTTCAGGGAAATTTTCCTGGATCCCGGTTGAGTACCTTCCCAGCTTTCATAAGGATGATGAAATAAAAAGCTTGCCGGGGATGGGGGATTTTGCCCTCTACCAGGGAAACCTGAGCGTAGCGGAGAATGAAAAAGCCGCGGAGTACCTTGTAAATGAAGTTTTCAGGGAAACCGG
Source organism: Bacteroidales bacterium (assembly GCA_017882335.1). GTDB lineage: Bacteria > Bacteroidota > Bacteroidia > Bacteroidales > FEN-979 > FEN-979. The sequence continues at coordinate 2,632 of JADGPR010000028.1, forward strand.
CATTCGTTTTATTATTGCCGGAATGAATCCATCCGGGACATTGGAAAAACTCGCGAGCCAGTTCCCGAATGTGACCCTTATCCCCAATCCGACGGATGAAGAAATGTGTGAACTAATCAGTACTGCACAGGTCAACATCCTCGTCACCTTCCAGCCAACCGGGTTAAAATTAAAACTGCTCAATGCCCTCTTCAACGGGCGCTATTGTCTTGTGAACCCGGGGATGTTTTCCGGTACGGAACTCGGTGAACTCTGCGAGATCGGGACAAATTCTCAGGAACTCCGGCAAAAGGTTGAGGAACTCATGCATCAACCCTTCAACGAAGAAGGACTTTATCTCCGCAGGGAGAAATTACTGAAGTGGCATTCCAATAGAGAAAATTGCATCCGCCTGCTTAATTTACTATCTTTGTTCTCCAGGCACGGAAATTCCTGAACACAACACCAATAATTATTCTATGAAAAAGATCCTTATCCCTGTTGATTTTTCCGGGCATACTGATATTGCATGCACTTATGCCCTGGAAATAGCCGGTAAAGGAGGCGCAGTGATACGCCTTTTTCATACATATTCAGACCAGTTCATCATCGCCGATAGCTCTTTTCCGGATGCCATCGACATGAGCACCATGTATAATGAAGAATTGCTGAAGGAAGTTTTTCACCAGTCAGAGAAGAAAATGGAAATCTTACAGGCGGATCTGGAGGAAAAGATCAGAAAGAACAACTGGAAAGACATTGAATTCCAGGTCACCCTTGTGGGCGGGGAGATCGAGAGCGAGCTCAACGATCTGTGCAAGGAGTTTCATCCCGACCTCGTGGTCATGGGAACCCGCGGAACCGGAAAAACGCTCAATATGTGGGGAAGGGTTTCCACCCACATCATCAATCATGCAAAGATCCCTGTTTTGATTGTTCCGGATATTAAAAAATTCAAAGGGTTTCATAAGATCATGCTGGCAGCAGATTTATCCGACAAGAATGAAGATTCGGTTCGTAAGATCTTTTCCTTATTCAGTGAATTTCCATTCCACCTGAGCTGTATTCATTTCCTGATTAAAGAAGATAAATCCGAAGAAAATGAAAAAATGGAAAAACTTCGGAAATCGTTCGAAAAAGAGGAAAAATCAGGAAAGATTTCCTTTGAGATGGTGGAAGTGCTGACGGACAAACAAACCGTGATCAACCAGGTGATCGAAAGCCAATCCATCGACCTGATTGCTTTCCAACCGCACAAACACGGGGTGTTTGATACCCTGTTTACCCATAAAATAACGAAAAAGAATTTCCAGGCAACGAATGTTCCCTTACTGGCATTGCCCCTCTGCTGATGCACTATTTAAGGATGATCCTTTTCAGGCGGTAATTGCCGTATTCATACATTTCCCAATACTGGTTCTCGAACCCGTTTTCTTCTGAAGAAGAAAAACGGAAATCCGTCTGCAGTGATTTCATGTGTAAATCAGGAATGCAACGGTCGAAAGATCTGCCGTATTTCCACAGGGCAGTAACAAAATAGAAGGTAATATCAAACCCCTGGAACGCCAGCGGCTCCGGATCCGTCTGATAACGATCCTGGTACATGGAAACGAATTTCTTCACCCCGGGATCATCATAATCTACAAACCAGGGAGCCATGACATGGGTTTTCAGGTTCACCAGGTAATCGGCCTCAATATCGTCAAACCGGTCCCACCGGGGCAGCCCAAGGAGTGTCACGCTAAATTCATTCCGGTGTTCGTTGAGTTTTGTGACCACATCAAGGACATAGGATTTATTATCCGAAATCAAAACGATGATATTCCCTTTATTCTTCGATAAAAGGCTGATCACCTCTCCATATCCATCTGCCTGGTGCACATCCGCTTTTTGTTCCTCCATCGCTGTCATGATATTATCTGCAGTGGCTTTATTCATCCTTTGATGATCACTGATCACAACAATATTACTGTCCTCAAAACCGGATTGCAGGTACTTAATCAATTCAGTGAACTGGGTTTTTAAAGAAGGCCGCACTTTGAAGACCTTTTTGTTTCCCTCCAGGATCAGGTCGCGTTCCGACAGCGGGTTGACGATCGAAATGTCGTTTTCTTCAGCGAAATCAGCAACCAATTGGAAGTTCCGGTGGTACATCATCCCGATGATGAGATCCATTTTCCTGAGTTCGGGATTCTGCAGAAGCTTCAGTGTTTTCAATGTATCCCGTTCTGCATCATACACAGTCACTTTCAGGGATACGCCGGTTTCCTTCAACGAATCGAGCGCCATCAGGAATCCCTCATAAAACGGGACAAATTGCAACGGCCTGTTTTCCTGTGCCGTAGCATCGGGATCAGGGTCGACATCCATTTGCGTCACATCGCTGAGATAGAGCGGGATCATCAATGCGATGTTGTAGGTGGTTTTCATTGAAGATTTGTCCTTCCCGCAAGGAAGAAGTTCTTCGTCTTTGGATTTAGCTGTTTGCTTAATATCTTCGGGGATTGCTTTGGTTTGTTTTTTAAGAGATTCTGTAGTTCCGTGTGCAGGGATCCTGATCTTCTGTCCCGATTTAATTCCTTCCCTGACCTCCGGGTTTTCCTGTATTATCTCGTTGATATCAGCTTCATAGGCCTTTGCTATCATATAGAGGGTCTGCCCTCTTTTAACCGTATGGATATAAAATTCTTTCCCGTTAACTTTTTCAATTATTGTGGATCTCATCTGCCGTAGACTCTCCTGGGCATAAGAAGGCAAGGATATAACTCCTGATAGCAGGATCACGATGAAGAGGATCTTTTTCATTCCTGAATGTTTATTCCCATTCGATGGTGGCAGGCGGTTTTGAGCTGATGTCGTAAACGACCCTGTTCACCCCTCTCACTCTATTGATGATCTCATTGGAAATCCGGGCAAGAACATCATAGGGAAGCTGTGCCCAGTCGGCCGTCATTCCATCGGTGGAAGTCACCGCACGAAGACTGACCACATTTTCATAGGTTCGTTCATCGCCCATCACTCCAACCGAACGCACCGGCAACAGCACCGAAAATGCCTGCCAGACTGTATCATACAAACCGTTATTCCGAAGCCCGCTGATGAAGATATCATCCACTTCCTGTAAAAGTTTCACGCGTTCCCGGGTGATCTCTCCCAGGATGCGAACGGCTAGTCCCGGCCCGGGAAAGGGATGCCTGCTGATCAGGTCATTTTCGATCCCAAGTGTTCTTCCTACTTTCCTCACTTCATCCTTAAACAAACTTTTCAAAGGTTCAACGATTTTGAGGTTCAGATGTTTGGGAAGTCCGCCCACGTTATGATGAGATTTAATGGTAGCAGAAGGGCCTTTTACCGATACCGATTCGATCACATCCGGGTAGATGGTTCCCTGTGCCAGCCAGTGAATGCCCTTGATCTTCCTGGCTTCCGCCTCGAAAACATCGATAAATATTTTCCCGATGATCTTTCTTTTCTTCTCAGGGTCGGAAACACCATCCAAAGCATCCAGGAAAAGTCCGGATGCATCCACGCCCTTTACGTTCAGGTGCATGTGTTGATAAGAATCGAGAACCTTCTGAAATTCATTTTTCCTGAGAAGCCCGTTATTGACGAAAATGCAATGAAGATTAGTTCCGATGGCATTGTGAAGCAATACCCCTGCAACGGTTGAATCGACTCCTCCCGACAACCCGAGAACCACTTTATCGTCACCGATCGTTTCCTTGAGCCAGGCCACCGTGGATCCGACGAAAGACTCCGGAGTCCAGGATGCGGAACAACCGCAAATATCGATCAGAAAATTTTTCAGCAGGATGGTTCCTTCAGTAGTATGATAAACTTCAGGATGAAACTGGATGCCATAGGTCTGTTCCCGATCTATGGAAAATCCGGCTACTTTCACATCCGAAGTGCCGGCGATGACCTTAAAGGATGTCGGTGTCTTCATAATGGTATCTCCATGTGACATCCATACCTGGCTGCCTTTTGACATCCCCTTCATCAGCGGGCTCGATCCCTCGATGAAAGAGAGGTTTGCCCGTCCGTATTCCCGGTTGTTTGAAGCTTTCACTTCGCCTCCATCGAATTGTGCCAGATATTGCGCACCATAACAGACTGCCAGGATGGGAACCTTGGCCCTGAAGGCGGAAAGATCAGGGGCAGGGCAGTTCTTGTCCCTGACGGAAAAGGGACTTCCGGAAAGGATCACACCCTTGGTCCATTTTGTGATTTCAGGAATTTTATTGTAGGGATGAATTTCGCAATAGACGTTCAACTCCCGCACACGCCGTGCGATCAACTGGGTATATTGAGAACCGAAATCGAGGATCAGGATCGTTTCTTGCATGTTACAAATATAGAAAAAAGATCTGTTCAACGGGTCAGCGTGGCCTGGTAAACCGTTTCATTGCCAACGGCATCTTTGACAACCAGCCGGAAACTGTTTTTACCCGGTTTGATCCGGTCGTCGAACATATAGACCAGAAGGTTGCTCTTGGCATCGAAATCCATCAGGATCCATTTCCCGTTGAGTGTTCCACGATAAGACTTTATTCCCGAGAGGTTATCTGTGATCTTAAAGCTCAGGTTTTGTTGTTTGCCCACATTTTTATTTTGCCCTACATTGACCGGTTTAATCACCGGGGGAGTGGTATCGACTGCAACAGCATAATTTCCGAATTCCCGGATCTGGGTTTTGATAAAATCTTTTTCAAGCATACTGGATTTCCCGCTGAAATGGCCATTCGCATCCACTTTTACGATCAGCGCTTTGCTGATAAGGGCCTTGGGGACACCATCGGTTTTGATGGATAAGCTGCAATTGGAATGGATCGGAACAGTTTCGTTCTGCAGGTGGTGAATGGAAGAATAGCTCCCATGAACCGCTGCAGAAGAATAATAAATAAAATCCAGGTCTTCATAAAGGGCATCGGCGGAAAGGTCAAAAACGATGCCTTCGGCGCTAACATGGTTAATTTTCCCACAGGCCAGCAGGGTTCCTTTTGGCGTTCTGTTTCCCCGGATCCCCACCGGGAAAGGCAAATGGCTTTTGACCCAGAAGGTTAACCGTGTAGTATTCCCGAAAGCATCTTTCACAACATAGAGCACTTTATGGGCCTTTTTATCATTAAAATTCACGATGCCATTGTTCCTATTTCTCCCGTACATCGACAGCTTGTTGTTGGGAGCAATGTATGAACGCATGATGCGCTGGCCGTTTTTTATAAGCTGGGGATAATCCAGTTCACTGTTGGCATACCGGGTTTCGGCAAATGCAAACCGCTCGATCTTTTGTGTAAAGTAACAAACGGTATCCACGAAAAGTTCAATGGAAGTGATACCATCCCTGGATCCTGTATCGTTGCTGAAATCCAATGCCTGGATCCCGAAAATAATGTTGCCCGAAACCTTAACTGTATCTTTTGAACTCACTTTACATTCAGTTCCTGAAGCATTGACCGCAAGTGTTACCGGGAACCCGGTAAAATTCACCATGCTGTTTTCGTCAAAGGGGTAGATCCTCACATTATAGATCTTAGGCGGAGCACTATCCCTGAAAGGCAGGCCAAACAGCATGGGGTTTATGATCTCCTGTGTCGCTGCATCCCTGATCTCGAAATGCAGGTGGGGCCCTTCTGAAAGCCCGGTATTACCGGAATAAGCGATCACATCACCTTTTTTTACCTTTAAAACTCCCGCGTCAATCGGGGTATCCATTTCAAATGATTCCTTCCTGTATTGCTGTTCCCTGATCCAATTCCCGATGGCGCCGTTTAATTTTTTCAGATGGCCATAAACGGAAGTGAATCCGTTGGGATGCGTGATGTAAAGGGCTTTTCCGAAACCGGTTGAAGAGATGTTGATCCTTGAAATGGTTCCATCGGCAATGGCGTACACCGGTTTTCCCTCTTCGCCGCCGGTACGGACATCGAGACCTGAATGGAAATGATTTCTACGAACATCCCCGAAACCGCCGGCCAGGGTGATAGGGAAATCGACCGGTGAACGGAAATAGTTTTTAGGATAGCGGGATTGTACCTGGGATTGCCCGGGCAGGATCATGCCCAGGATCAATGCAGAAATGAGGATCAGGTTCTTCATAATTTTTCAATAGTTGCAGGCAATTCGGCCATTCCATTGATCACTGAATCGGCTTGCGGAAAAGGACCCTTACGATCTGATGGGTTGAACAGAATGGTTTTCATTCCTGTGGTTTTTGCGCCAACAATATCTTTTTCATAGTTATCGCCGATCATGATGCAATTTGCCGGATTGGTCCTGAGTTTTTCGACCACAAATTTGAAAAATCTTGGATCCGGTTTTTCAAAGCCTATATCCCAGGAAGAAAAAATGAACGAGAAATAACTGTCGGCGCCGACCATGGCAAGTCCTTTCTTTACTGCTTCCGAGTCCGATTCGCCCGCATTGGTGGCGACGCAACAGGTGTAACCGGCAAGCGCTTTCAACGCATCTTCAGTGCCCGGTACCCATGCAACTTTTTCCCAGGTAAACATCGGGCCCGGAAGGTTAAAATCCACCATGATCGTATTGCCCCAATCGAAGAGGAGGATTTTTGCCATCAGGCTACCGTGCAGGAAGAAATGAAAAATTCTTTGAGTACCTGAGCATTTGCGTGGTAAAATCGCCGGTATAGGAGATTTTTATATCCTTGATGATGCCGTTGGCTATGACCGGGGTATATACAGGATTGATAAAGCCGCTATAAGGCGCAATGTTCAGTTTTGCATAACGGTGGAGGACTTCCTTATGCAGCCCGGGATCCACTTTAACAGCATAGGTTTCCACCAGTTCTTTGGCGGCAGGATAATCACCTTCGGACGTGATGCGCTGTATCTCGCCCAATAACTGGCCAAAAAGGGAACGTAATTCATGGTAATCATTGATCCTGAACCAGGTTTTGCCATCCTTCTGAACCTTTTCGATCACATTTTTCACCTTGCCTTTTTCATAGACCCAGTGCGCAATGAGAGAACGGTCACGCATATGAGCTTCCTCCACATCTTTACCGGGATGAACCCTGACAAGTTGAGTCATCAAACCATTGCGGATATAGGAGTTGAATTCGGCTTTTGCAAGATCAGGAGATGGAACCAGTCCCAAATCAATCATTTTCTTGTCCATGATATAATAAAGGGCAAACAGGTCGGCCCGGGCTTCTTCGATGGTAGAATGATAATTCTTCAGGGATTCACTTACTACACCTTTCATCATCTGTCCCGATCCATGGCCGAGGCATTCATGAAGGTCGGTGGTGAGGTTACCGGCCAGGTACCCGTATTTTTTTGCCAGGTCGATCTCTTCCTGTGATCCGGCAAATTCTTCCAGGAATCCGTTCCCTTGTGAAGCCTGGTCGTAAGCATAGGTGATATTGTCGATAGTAACCGATTTGGAACCGAATTCCTTGCGGATCCATTGGGCATTGGGCAGATTGATCCCGATGGGCGTTGTAGGATCGCTGTCACCGCCAAGTTGTACCGCCGTGATGACCTTCGCCGTGACACCTTTGACCTCTTTTTTTCTGTATTTCGGGTCAACCGGGGAGTTATCCTCAAAGTATTGCGCATTCCGGCTCAGGGTTTCCGTTCGTTTCGTGGCTTTCACATCTTTGAAATTGGCCATGGCCTCCCAGGTTCCTTTTTTTGCCAGGGGATCACCGTAAACTTCAATGAATCCATTGATAAAATCAACTGAGGATTTCTGATCTTTCACCCAGAGAATGTTATATTCATCCCAGGTTTTAAGGTCGCCGGTATCGTAATAATCGATCAGTTTGGAAATCACGATGCGTTGTCCGGGGTTCTCGGCCACATTCATGGCCTTATTGAGCCAGAAAACGATTTCTTCAATGGCCTTGGAATACAATCCACTGACCCGGTATGTTTTTTCGACAACCTTTCCATTCTCTTTCACAAGCTTTGAATTCAGGCCAAAGGCAACCATGGTATCCTGTCCGGTTTTTACGGCATTTTTCCGGAGGCTTGAATAGAATCCTTCCGCTTCTTTCTGGGTGACGCCTTCATAGAAATTACTGGCTGAACCGGCAACCATGTCCACTTCCGGGTTCTGGTTCACCCGTTTGGGTGCAATATCCGGATCAAATATGATTGGTGTGATCTCGTTGATGAAATCCCCGATCGTTTGTTTGGGCTTAAGCGGCAGGGTTTGCAGATTCGTTCCCCTTAGCAGGGAAGCAAAATAATCTTTTGAAAATTCAGGAAAAAATTTGTCGGTCGAATAATGATGGTGGATCCCGTTGGAGAACCAGACACGCTTGAGATAAACCGTGAAATTTTTAAAATCGTCACCACTCCGGTCACCTTTAAATTCGGTATAAATGGCTTCCAGCGTTTTCCTAATCAAAAGATTGTATTTGCAATTCTGATCATAAGTGATATCCCTTCCCGCTAAGGTAGCCTGGCTGAGATAGTAGATCAGTTCTTTCTGCAGCAGCGTCAGATTCTCAAAGCCCGGCACCTTATATCGTAATATTTTTGCATCTGCAAACTGTTCTGTTATCCACTTGAATTCACCGGTATCCTTCTCAGCGTTTTTTCGTTTTTCAGGCATAAATGACATTAATAATATTCCAATTATCAGGAGAAAATTTAGAAGAATTCTTTTCATTCATCAAAAGTGTTAAGTTTTAAGTGTTAAGGGTTAAAGTAAAGTTTTTTAATTCCTGCATTCTGAATTCTTAAATTTTTTTGATCGCAGTTCCGTCAAAAACCGGTACCACCTTCGTTTGATCAACCGTGAATGAATAAGGAATCACATCATCCAGCCCCAGTTTCTTCAGCCGGTGACGGTGGGCAGCTTTTTCGATGTACCGTAAAATATCTGATTTAGCCACATTCCACAGGTCGATGGAAGCGTTTGCAGAATCACAAATTGTAGTGAACTTTCCGGTATCCAGCAAACGGCTTGACAGTGAACCAGCGAAGAGGGTATCCTCCAGGCAGAATTTCTTCTTCCATCCCGAACAGAGAATGACCACGTTCTTATCCTTTTCGATGAGCCATTGAGTGAGTGCGGTGATGTTGATAAATGCACCGATCACTATCTGTTCCGAATGCTTTGCCATTTCCAGCGCCCGCGTCCCGTTGGTGGTACAATACACCAGTGTTTTTCCTTCGACCCGCTCCCGTGTGAAGCTGAATGCTGAGTTCCCGAAATCGGCAAAATCCAGTTTCTTTCCATCTTGTTCAGAAGCCACGAGAAAGCCTTGTTCTTTTAACTGTTTTGCTTCTTCGATCGTAGCCACCGGAATGATCGCATGTACCCCATTCTCAAACGCGGTACAGATGGTGGTGGTGGCCCGCAGGATATCGACCAGTACCACAATAAATTTTTCTTTGCTAAGAATCTCCGGGAATAATTTCGGAGAGAAACACACCTCAATGCAACGGGTATTATTTTTTTCCGGGCTCATCCTTCAATCAATAAAAAACAACCTCACAACCCGGGTGTGTCATCTTAAATTTGGCTATCCGTTTTTCCGAGATCCGGGTATTGAAGATCTTGAGCGACTTCAATCCTGACATGGCCTCCAACACCTCGAGGTTACTTATTTTTGTATTATAAAACTCCAGCACTTTCAGATTTTTAAGATTTTGCAGGTATTTCAGGTTTTTCACCGGTGTTCCTCCGAATTTCAGTGTTTCAAGGAATATCAGATTCTGGATAGGCATCAGGTCTTCCACCTGGGTATTTGAAAAATCAAGTTCACGGAGGTTTGTAAGGGATGAAATAGCATTCAATTGTGTCACTGGGTTTTTAGGAAACCGAAGCACATGCAGTTGCGTCATCCTGCTCAGGGGTTCGAGACTGGAGACCCGGGTATCTGAAATTTCCAGTTCTTTCAGTCGGGAAAGATTCACTATGGGCTGCAAACTAATGATTCCCGGATCCTCATTGATGACGAGTTTTTCTGTACCTGCGATCTTCTGAAGTTGTACCTTATCTGGAGTACCCGTAAAATTGAAATACCGCAGAAGATCATCTTTCCATGCCTGGGAAAGTTCGCTCCACCACTGGGTATTTTCATACGTCCTGGAAATCACCAGGCAATTCGGGTTGTCATCCATGAATTCATTTACCTTTGCTAGAGTCAGGTTCGTGTTATCTGCATAAATAAATGTCAGTTTCTTCAATGAATTCAGAGGGGAAATATCACTTACTGCAGTGTGCTCAATATACAGTACGGAAAGGTTTGTCAATTTTGACAAAGGCTGTACACTGGGAACCTTTGTGTTGGTGGCATTGATCAGGGTGATTTCCAGGAGGTCTTTCAGGGGTTCCAGGTTGTTCACTGCCGTATTAGCACATTCAAGGATCCGCAGTTGTGTCAGTTTTGAGACAGGATCCAGTGAAGTGATCGCCATCCTTCCATTAAGGTTCAGGCTATCCAAAGTGATCAGGTGGTGCAACTGCTCGGACCCCGGCGAATCATCCAGTTTCCGGTACAGATTGAAAACCTTTTTCCAGTCGGCAGGCATGCTTCCCCACCATTTTGCAAGGGCATCCGATTCAAATACAAGGTCAACAGCCGGGTGTTTCAGCATGAACTGTAAGGCACGGTCAGGATCTATCTTGGTATTGTCGCAATAGATTTTTATAATGCCGGGAATATGTTCAAATACATCCAGCGATCTGACCCCGGTATTGTCGAAGAATACCAGCGATAAATTTGTAAGACCCTTCAAAGGATTGAGGTTTGCAACAGGAGTATGGTTAAAATAGAGCACTTCCAGGTTGATGAGTCCCGATATAGGTTGAAGGTCAGAAACACGGGTGTCAGAGAATCTCAGGTCTTTCAATGCTGTAAGTTCCGTCAGGGGTTGAAGGCTGTCGATACCGGTTCCGCTGAAATCAAGGATCTCAATGGCCGTGAGTCCCGAAAGCACATTCAGGGACAGTAACGGCGTCTTCTTCATTTTCAGTGAGCGCAGATGATTTGAATAGCGGAGGGGTTCAAGGGAAGAAATCTGTGAACCGGAGATATCAAGTTCCTCAAGCTGGTTCAGGTTACGAAACGGCATCAGGTCGGTAACCGGCGTATTGGAAATCGAAACTTTTTTCAGGGAAGAAAGCTTTGCCAGGGGTTCAAGATTGCTCAGGCCGGCATTACCGGATATATCGATCTCCTTCATCAGGATCACCTGCAGAACCAATGCATAAAACCTTCCTGCATCCGTCTTTACAGGGTTTCCGTTCACCATTGCTACCGTATCATTGAAGGAAGAAACCTGTGCCAGCGAAACATTTGCATCTACCTGCATATCCTTTCCGAAGATCAGTTTCCAGTTTTCTGACAACCCGTTCCACCAATTCCGCATCCCATCCTTTTCGTTCATCTTGGTGGTATAGATGCTTGCAATTTTCAGTTCCTGCTTGCTGTCGTCATAATTGATCTCAAAATACCTGACTTTGTTCGAGTTTACGGAATCGTTATTGACCGTGATCCCTTTCAGGTTCCGGTTTACGGTAACCTTGAAATAGGTTTGTCCGATGTCATTTTTCAGGACACTTACATCCTGCACAGTATAAAGAAACCGGGCATCCTTAAAGAAAAAATCCACATCGCTTAAGTATGAAGGGATATCCTTATAGAGGGAAACCATCCTTTTTTCGTCGAGGTCATCTTCCACCTGGACTTTCTCATTCATGAAAAATTTCAGGTAGCTGTCGCTGATGATGATCACTTTTTCCTTTACGGGATTCTTTTTATCGGCGAGGAAATTCAGTGTGCCTTCAAAAAATTTTACCAGTCCGGAACATTGTGTACGAAAACCATCGATCTGTTCCGGTGTAAACTCGGTGATGATGGGTTTTGCATGTTCTTTAGGGTTAGATTTTGTTCCTTTCCCGGGAAGCTGTTTTGTCGTAGTTGATTTCTTTATCGCCGGGTTTGGGGTGGATTTTCTTTGTTGCAAAGGATCTGTTGGCTTCTTCTGGGGATAAGCAATCACCATAAGGAAGGATAATAACAAGATGGCCGGTAAGCGTAAAGATTTAATTTTCATGGATATAATTTCGCAAGAGTTCTTTTTTATCCTTTTCATTGATCTTCAGCATATTCGAAATCAGCCAGCCGGAATTGTTGCTGTTGCGGTTAAAATAAGAGACTTCGAAGTACCAGCCGGGGATCTGCAGAAAATGGAACTTCACTTCTTTCACTGATTCAAATTTAAGGTTTCCGTTCTTTATTTCTGAAACGAAGAGGGCAAGTTGATCAGGGCGGTAATAGCGGTCAAGATAATAATCCATTTTATCCGGTTCCGCGAAGACCTTGTGAATATTCATGAAATCGACTTCATGGCTGAGGGGATGCAGGAAAAGTTTCAGGTTCGTGGTATCTCCCACATGTGAAAAAAGTTCATTGAAACGGGATAAATAAACATTCGAAAACACCCATTTATACCCGTTATTTTGTTTTTCAATTTTCATATAGAGAATGATATCGACTTTCTCATGCTTATAAATAAAACTTGCAGTGACTTCCGAGAACCAGTCACTCCCGTGAAAATCGAGAAATACCGGGCTTTTCTTGTTGGTAACCTGATCGATGAAGGAATTTCTATCTTCTGTGGAGACAGCTGAACTGTAAGTGTCAAAAAGAATGTTCAGGTACTTTTTCCTGGATTTCAGATCCCTGTATATACTATCGCCCGTATAGGTTCTCTTTCCCTTTACATCTTCTTCAGCATTAAACCTCCTGAAGAACTGGTTGACCTGCTTGGTTTGTGCATAAAACTTTGACTCATCGCCCGTGAATGAACTGAAGGAACCATTCTGGCAAAATACAACTGCCGGCAGGAGCATAAGAAAAATGAATGAGAAGATTCTCATTATTTTGAGGTCTCTTTCACCCGGATATCGCCCAGGAGAACATCCCAGAATCCGATCAGCCTTCCGCCGATCTGTGTTTCTTTCCGTTTCACGTATACCGTGATGTCCTTTTTCGTTGTATCTTCATAGATCAGGCCTTTTTCCTTATCGAATCCCTGGAACCGCTGGTAGATGGTGATCACGCCAACATAGGTTCCATCCGGCTGGCGTTCGAGGTCGCTGACATATTGGATCTTATACCAGTCGATGTTGACCCTGTCGTAGTTGAGTTTCATCAGCCGGTCAAAATATTCCCTGACCTTGAAATAGGCCACATCCGGTTTTGAGAGCGAGGAAACACCAATCTCACTGTTCTCCATAAAGAGTTCGACGGCCCTTTCGATGACCCGTTGTGATTCAGACCAGGGCGTGCTCTTGTTGCCGATAATGCTGATATACTTGCTGAGATCCCTGACCTTTTCCAGTGCGAGGCTGTCGATGGCTTGTTTCCGTTGCGGGGATATATTCTCATCTTTATTCTGTGCGAAAAGGCCTGATGTCATAATCAGGAGGCAGATCAATCCTATAATTGAGCTTCTTATTTTCATGTGATATTAATTTTGGTTTAAATGATCAAATGCTTGTCTGTCGTTTGCAAATGAAGTCACTTCTTAATCAGGTCGAGGTCCTTTATCTTTCCTCCCGAATCAAGCCGGTAACTATCCACCGCATTCCTGCTCGCTTTCTGGTCGCGCACAAATTCGAGGTATCGTTTTATAGTAGTGGGTTTATCATAATCCACGATCGACCCTTCCTTACTGATGATGATCAAAACCGTGGCGTCATCGGAAGAGAAAAGCTGCAGGGTACCTTTTGTCAGCGACATCACCTGGTTGGCATTGCCCGACTTTGATGCATCTGCAATTCCCTGGAAGGAATTTTCAAGTTGGTTTTTAAGCGGGACATTTTTTTTGTTACGCATCCCGGCGATCTTTTGTTCCACTTTTGCAATGAGGTCGTTGATATCTTTATCGCCAAGGTTCATGGCCTTGATCTTCGCCAGTTCAGATTCAAGTTCATCGGCCGATTTATCATCCTTATTCAGCAGCATATCCAGCAATTCGGCTCGCGCTGCATCAATCTTCTCCTGTTTTAACTTATCTCTTTCGGCAAAGGCCTTCTTGAGCACCTGGCGTGCATCTTCGATCATTTTATCCAGTTCCGGATCCTTGAAGTGTTTGTTGGCGATCTCGTTAACCGTCCTTTCCTGGGCTTCCAGTGGTCTCGTGCTGGTTCCGTTGATGATTTCCGAAAGTTGCTTCTTGGCCATTTCGATCTGGGCTTTCCGCTCTTTCTTCGACAATTTCCCTGTCGTTTTGCAACCATCCGAACCAATGGCTACTGCAGCAATCAGGAGAATAAATACAAAATGCTGCCATTGAAGGGATCTGATTTTCTGAACAATTCCTGTCATATCGTTTTCATTTTTAATGTTAAGATGATTACTGAATCGCAGGGGCCGCCATCATCCTTTGTAAAAAGGCATTCTGACGACCTCCGCTTTTATCGATTTATCGCGGATCTTAATAAATATTACGCTGCCTTCTTTTGAAAGTGCAGACGGCACATATCCCATGCCAACCGGAATTTTAACCGAGGGCCCCATCGTGCCAGAAGTCACTTCGCCGATCACATTACCCGAGGCGTCAACAATGGGGTATCCATGTCTTGGAATTCCCATTTCAACCATTTTGAAGCCAACCAGTTTCTTCGAAACGCCTTCCTGTTTCTGACGAAGCAGGTTGGCTTTATTGATGAAATCCTTTTCAAGAGTAAATTTTGTGATCCACCCAAGCCCGGCTTCGATAGGAGATGTTGTATCATTGATATCATTGCCATAGAGGCAATATCCCATCTCCAGCCGAAGGGTATCGCGGGCGCCCAGCCCGATGTTCTTGATCCCGAATTCTTTTCCGGCTTCAAAAACAGCATTCCATATTTTCGGGGCATCTTTATTGGTCATATAGATCTCACAACCACCTGAACCGGTATATCCAGTCGTTGCAAAGATCACATCCTTAACACCGGCAAATGTGAGTTTTTTGAACGTATAATATTCCATGTCAGTCACCGTGGTATCCGTCAGCTTCTGCATAGCTTTGAGCGCCAAAGGCCCTTGGACAGCCAGCTGTGCGGTCTCATCGGAAGCATTGTAAAGTGTGGCGCCCATTTTGTTTTGCTTGTTGCACCAGGCCCAGTCCTTTTCAATATTGGATGCATTGACAACCAAAAGGTAGGTTTCAGCATTCACCCGGTAAACGAGCAGGTCATCCACAATCCCACCCTGTTCATTCGGAAAGCAGGAATACTGCACTTTCCCGTCCACCAATCTGGAAGCATCATTGGAGGTCACCCATTGAATGAAATCGAGCGCTTTCGGCCCTTTTACCCAAAATTCCCCCATGTGTGAAACATCAAAAACGCCAATGCCTTTCCTGACAGTTTCATGTTCTAGATTCACCCCGTCAAACTGTACAGGCATCAGGTAACCTGCAAAAGGAACAATCTTGCCACCGTTGGCCTCGTGAAATTTTGTAAATGCTGTAGTTTTCATAGTTTCTTTTTTGTAAACGACACAAAGTTAGAAAAAATTGTTAGGAGCCTCCTGAAACGGCCTTTATAGTTGCTAACTTTAACAGGTTGATAACTCCGGGCGTTGGAAGTGAATAATTTGTAATTTTGGATCCAGGTTAAATAACGAAATGGTGAAATTTCCAAAGCCCAAAACCTAATACCTGATACCCAGTACTAAAAATTCGTAATTCGTAATTCGTAATTCGTAATTTATTTAGATGTTCTTTACCCGTCAAAATACGCCTCGCTGGCTGATCTTCCTGATCGACATCTTTATTGTGTCCTGTTCAGTTATGCTTGCCTATTTGCTACGGTTCAACTTTTCCATCCCGGGATCGGAATTGAAGCCTCTTCCCATGATATTTGGCTGTATTTTGATCATCCGTGCCGGCAGTTTTATCATTGCACGGTCGTATGCAGGAATCATACGCTATACCAGCACCTCCGATGCACTCAATGTAGTTATTACGGTCTTTTCGGGAAGTGCAGTCTTCGCGATGATCAACCTCGTCACTTATTTTTTTATCAATAAATTTTTCTTTTTCCCTTTTTCGATCATCATCATCGATTTCCTCATCACCTGTATGGCCATGATCACATTCAGGATGGTGGTCAAGATCGCATTTCTGGAATTGCAACGCCCCGAACGTACACATGTGAATGTGATCATTTACGGGGCAGGGGAAGCTGGGATCACTGCAAAAAGAGTCCTCGACAGGGATGCCAGTACGAAGTATAAGCTGATCGCCTTTCTCGATGATGATCCTGGCAAAGTGAGCAAAAAGCTTGAAGGTATTGATATTGTCAATCCGGATAAACTGAATGACCTCTTAAATATCCATACTGTCGGACAGGTGATCCTTGCCATCCAGCAATTCGACACACAACGCAAACAGGAATTGGTTGACCTCTGCCTCGAACACGATGTGAAGGTCCTCACTGTGCCCCCCATGATGGAATGGATCAACGGAGAACTCAGTTTCAACCAGATCAAGAAGATCAAAATTGAGGACCTGCTGGAACGGGAGGAGATCCACCTGGATGACCGGCAGATACGAGCAGAACTGACAGGTAAAACCATCATCATTACCGGGGCGGCAGGTTCCATTGGGAGTGAACTTGCACGGCAGATCATGAAATTCCATCCTCTTAACCTGCTATTGATCGACCAGGCGGAAACCTCCATGCACGAGCTGGAATTGGAATTTACAGAAAACTACCGCGACCACCATACCCGGTTCCTCCTCGCGGATATCAGGAACGCTTTACGGATGGGAAACATCTTCCGTGAATTTAAACCCGACATCATTTACCATGCAGCTGCCTATAAACATGTGCCGGTTATGGAGAGTAACCCGTCAGAAGCGATACTGACCAATGTGAACGGAACCCGCATTCTTGCCGATCTTGCCATAAAATACGGGGTGAAAAAGTTTATCATGATCTCGACCGATAAGGCGGTAAATCCGACGAGTGTCATGGGGGCCTCAAAAAGGATTGCAGAAATTTATGCACAATCTTTAAATCATAACGGCGAGCCACGGTTCATTACAACCCGGTTCGGAAACGTACTCGGTTCGAACGGGTCAGTAATTCCGCTTTTCCGAAGCCAGATCGAAAAAGGAGGGCCTGTCACAGTCACTCACCCTGAGATCACACGGTATTTTATGACCATACCGGAAGCCTGCGCTCTTGTTCTTGAGGCAGGATCAATGGGAAATGGAGGAGAGATCTTCATTTTTGACATGGGCAAATCCGTCCGGATCGTCGACCTTGCTAAAAGAATGATCAGCCTGTCCGGGTTGACTCTCGGAAAAGATATCCAGGTCAGGTTCATTGGCCTTCGCCCGGGAGAAAAGTTGTATGAAGAGCTACTAAACAGCAAGGAAAACACGATCCCAACCCATCATCCCCGCATTCTTATCGCCAAAGTAAGAAAATATAATATAGGGGAAATCGCACTTCAGATCGATGAACTGATCCAGCTTGCAAGTTCCGGACACGATAAAGAGGTGGTACGGAAAATGAAAGCCATTGTACCGGAATTTAAAAGCCAAAATTCCATTTTTGAAGAACTGGACAGCAAATAATTACGAATTACAAATTACGGATTACGAATTTCTGGATATTGGGTATTACGTATTAGGTTCTGGGTTAATTGATAATTATTTCGCTACCTGCCTGCGGTAGGCAGGCTTCGCTATTTCGCTATTTAAATAGACCTCCAAGACTGTGATTACTATACTCGGTCCGACTGCCAGCGGTAAAACCGCCCTTTCCGCTCACATTGCTTATATGCTCGACGGTGAGGTGATCTCGGCGGATTCACGGCAGGTATACCGTGGTATGTCAATCGGAACAGGTAAAGATTTGTCGGAATATACAGTGAATGGAAAGACAATCCATCACCATCTCATTGATATTGCCGACCCGGGATATGAGTATAACATTTTCGAATATCAGCGGGATTTTTTAAACACCTATAACGATATCACTTCACGGGGGAAACTGCCTGTACTGTGCGGCGGATCCGGAATGTACCTTGAATCTGTATTGAGAAAATACCGACTGAAGAAAACCGAACCCAGCCCGGAAACCCATGAGGCACTTTCTCAAAAAACGGATGAGGAATTGAAAAATATGCTGCTTTCCCTGAAAACTCCGCACAATACAACTGACCTCCTCGACCGCAACAGGATGATCCGTGCCATCCTGATCAGCATGACGCCGGATGAAAAGGCCGGAACAACTGTTTTCCCGGAACAGATGCCCTCCCTCATTTTCGGGATTCATTGGGAAAGACACCTGCTTCGTGAACGAATTACCAACCGTCTGCAAACCCGGCTTAAACATGGAATGATCGAAGAAGTAAGGGAATTGCTGAACCAGGGACTGACTGCTGATAAGATCAAATTTTACGGGTTGGAGTACCGTTACATCATGCTCTACCTTGAGCAGCAAATGGATTATAATGAGATGTTTAACCGGCTGAACATTGCCATCCATCAGTTTGCAAAACGCCAGATGACCTGGTTCAGAAAAATGGAAAAGTCGGGGTTAACGATCCACTGGATCCCGGGAGATTTTGATATGGATGAAAAGATCAGGAAAGTGAATGCGATAATAAACTCAAAAAAAAATAAGTAAAATATGGATATTGTTCAACCTTTTTACTATATTTGTACCTAATTCTTCATATTTTACCCACCAAAACTAACGTATTATGAAAAAACAAAACACATTTTTAGCCATTGGAATTCTGTTATTGAGTACTGTTATCCTTTTCTCTTCCTGTAAAAAGAAGGCAGATGATCCGGTACCCGTAACCAATCCTGTTTTTGTTGTTACCTCCCAGCCCAATGGAACGGATTATTTCGATATCTGGGCCAAATGTATTACAGACGATATCCTGTTGACCAAGGTCATTATCAAAGATCCGTTTAACATTAGCTATACCTATACAGGGAATCAAGCATTGTGGCTTAAGGATGAAATAGTTGGATTTCCGGATACTTATCCTAAATCATCCGGGACCTGGCTCTTGACCTTCTATGGTAATAGGTCGGCCAACGGCACCTCTTTTGTTTCTAATGGCTCCTTGCTCATTACAGGGAAAAAGTAATACCAAAGGCAAAATAAAAAAGGCTGTCTTAAAAGTATTAAGGCAGCCTCTTTTATTTGTACAGGTGGTCGAGAGAATAGTCAAATAATCGCTCTATTAGAAGATAATTTTACTTTTGAGTCAACCATTTTTTATTTGGTTTTATCGGGGAATGGAGGAGGCGGGGGCAACTCTTTCGGCCATGATTTCAATTCATCTTTCATTTCCTGAATTGCCCTGTTCAACTGCTGGTCTTCGCCTGCATACTCCTTTGCAGGATCGTTATCGACAATGATATCCGGATCCACGCCATGGCCTTCGATGATCCATGATTTACCTTCATTATCATAGGGGGCAAACTCCGGCCGCATCAACTGCCCGCCATCGATGAACGGAAGGGTTCCCCGGATCCCAACGACGCCACCCCATGTCCTGAGGCCGATGGCTTTCCCGATCTTCAATTTCTTAAATTGGTAAGGGAACAGATCGCCGTCGGATGCAGAATACTGGTCGATGAGGATGCACTTAGGCCCCCATTGCATATCTAACCTGCCCGGATGCGACGCTGTATTCCGGCTCATTTCGATCATGGTCATCTCACGGGCCAAACGCTCAATGATCATCGGGGAAACATTTCCACCGCCATTACCGCGGTCATCGATAATCAGGGCACGTTTGCTCAGCTGCGGGTAAAAATGCTTTACAAATTCGTTCAAGCCCTCCACTCCCATATCGGGGATATGGATATAACCAACCTCACCGCTGGTGGCATCACTTACTTTTTTAATATTGTTCTGAACCCATTTATAATAATAGAGATCGGATTCATCATCGGTGGGAATCACAAGCGTTTTGTGCGCTCCGGTCTCTGAGGGTGACCCGTTTATGGTTAATTCAACCTGCACTCCGGCCTTATTGATAAAAGCTTCATAAATGTTATTCAGGTCTTTCACCGGTTGCCCGTCAACAGCAATGATGTAGTCACCCTGCTTCACAGTCACACCCAGTTCAGTGAGTGGAGACCGTGTGTTCTTGGTCCAATTCTCTCCTTTCAGGATCTCATCAATTTTATAATATCCCGAAGGATCCCTGGAGATCTTAGCACCCAGCAATCCCATTTTGATCTTTTTCGGATCCGGTTTGTCACCCCCGGCAACATAGGAATGGCCTATGCTGATCTCGCCAACCATCTCACCGAGGATGTAAGTCAGGTCATTCCGGTTGTTAACATTGGGAAGTAGAGGTTCATATTTCTTCTGAATCGCCGCCCAGTCTAAACCCTGCATATTCGGGGCATAAAGAAAATACTTCATCTGGCGCCAGGCTTCATGGTAGATCTGATTCCACTCCGCCTTCAGGTCCACCATTACTTTCATGTTCGAAAGATCCATCCAGTCTTTGACATCAATTTTACTCTTGGGAAGATCGATCACTGCATATCTCCCATAAGAATCGACCATCATTTTCTTAGTATCAAAAGAAATTTCATAAGACCTGTAATCGCCAAGGTCAGTTTCTTTTTTATCTTTCAGGTTGAACATTTTTAGCGAAGGGGGGGCTCCTCTTCTTCCTCCTTTAACATAATAAACATAATCGCCCACTGCCGTAACATTAAAATATGTGGAGGCATCGATTGGCAGGACGACGATCCGGTCGATAATCCCGTCAAGATCGACTTTAACATTTACGGCCACCTTGGAATCACCCTCTTTCTTCTCCTCTTTTTTTGTTTCTTTCTTTTCCGGTTTGGCATCGGCATCACCTTTTTCATCTTTCTTTATACTTACTTCATCATTTTCAGGGGCAAAGGGGTTCGGTGTACTTTTCGCCAGGGTGACAAAATAGATTTTCGTCATATCCGTATAGGTATGGTTCCATTCCGTCCAGCTATAGATCGGGTTAAAGTCGCGGTTGGATGTAAAAAAAAGGTACTTTCCGTCGGTGCTGAAATGAGGATCGCCGGCATCATACCAGCCATCTGTAACGGGGTATTTGTTTTTTGAAGCAACTTCATAGATGTAGATCTTGGTTTCGGCGGTCCGGTCGGGGCGGGCATAAGTGATCCATTTGTTGTCGGGCGACCATCCATACTGGCCGAATTCCCAATCTTTGGCCTGGTCGACGAGGGTCACCTCTTTCGAATCGATGTCGACATATTGTAGCCGAAGCATCTTATCAGCCCAAAGTAGTTTTTTACCATCTGGCGACCATGCCATATCGTATTTGTAAGTATCGGCATTTTTTGTAATCTGCAAGGGGTCTGCGCTGCCGTCCTGTTTCTGAATATAGATCTCGTCCTCGCCGGTTTTATCAGAAACATAAGCTAAGTATTGGCCATCGGGCGACCAGTTCACATTGCGTTCATGCACACTGGAAGAACGGGTCAGGTTTTTGGTGATCCCTGTCTTGGCGGGAACCGTCCAGATATCGCCGCGGGCATCAAAGGCCACTCTTTTTCCATCGGGTGAAAGTGAAGAGGAATTGATAATTTTGCTGGCATCTTTGAGGGAATTCCGAGCATTTACAAAATCATCGTTGATCCGAATGGTAATTTTATTGGCTTTCTGGGTTGAAAGGTCAAAGAGATAAATAAAGCCACCATTTTCAAAAACGATGGCATCATCACCCAATGAAGGGAACTTGCAATCGAACTCGGTAAAGTCAGTGACCTTTTTTGTTTCTTTTGACTTCAGATCATAGCAGTACAGGTTGACAGGACGTTCCCGTTCCGACATAAAATAGATCTTATCGCCGGCCCACATTGGGAATATATCCTGGATAATATTATTGGTCAGGTTTTCGGTCTGTTTTGTTTTAAAATCATAGATCCAGATATCATCCGCCATTCCGCCTTTGTAATATTTCCATGTACGGAATTCACGAAAAACCCTGTTGTAGGCGAGTTTGGTCTTATCAGGCGAATAAGTGCAGAATCCTCCGACAGGAAGGGGCAGTTCTTCCGGCAAGCCTCCATTCACATTAACCAGGAACAGCTGGCCTTTAAAATCATTAAAAGTTTGCTTTCTCGACCTGAAGAGGATGTTATCATTGTCTTTCCAGGTCATCACGATGTTGTTGGGACCCATCCGGTCTGAGATATCATCCCTTCCAAGGGTGGCAGTATAAGTGAGTCGCTTGGGAATCCCACCTTCAGCAGGGATCAGATATACCTCTGTATTTCCATCATATTGTCCGGTGAAGGCGATGTGTTTACCATCCGGGGAAAAGCGGGCAAACATCTCATAACCGTTCTCATCGTTGGTCAGTTTACGGGACTCACCTCCGTTACGATCCACCGTATACAGGTCGCCGGCGCAGGTAAACACAACCTGGTTCCCATGTACCGCCGGGAACCTCAGCAAACGGGCTTCATCCTGGGCCATTATCTGATAGCAAAGGAATAGAGCCGGAATCATCAGAAGAATTTTTTTCATAAATCTAATTATTTTAATGGAAAATACATGTAGACGAACAAATTTATTCACAATCCGGAGAGAACAGGACAAAAATCGGCAAACCTGCTCAAATACTTGTTGAAATATGCGTTTTCAGGTATAGCTTTCTTCCGGTACACGGAATTTTTCCCTACCTTTGCGGCGCTTTTCAAGAATCTGTCGATTCCGGGTTGGTAACTGACTACCAAATACCTGTTCCATAAAGAAAAATTATACCCTTCAGAAATCAAAATCATTCATCTATGAACCAAAAGAAATCCGGATTTAATTCCAAACTCATCCATGGCACGGGTGTTCATGATCCCCTGGGAAGTGTGATCACCCCGATCTATCAAACCTCCACATTTTCATTTGAAAGCGCCGAAGAAGGTGCAAAATGCTTCTCCGGCGAAAGCAACGGATACATCTACACACGCATCGGCAATCCCACCATATCCGATCTTGAAAAAACCATCGCCCTTCTTGAGAATGGCTTCGGAGGCATCTGCACTTCATCCGGGATGGGGGCCATAAATGTCGTTTACATGGCAATGCTCGGCGCCGGTTCACACATCGTCAGCCACAATGCCGTATATGGTCCTGCCCGCGGTGTCATCGAAGGTACCTGGTCGCGGTTTGGCGTCGAATCCACCTATGTTGATGCCACCGATCTTAAGCAGGTGAAAAAAGCCATCCTCCCGAATACCCGGCTGATCTACCTTGAGACACCTGCCAACCCGACCATCGGCATTTCCGATATCCCTGCCATTTGCGAGATTGCACACCGTCATAACATCCCGGTTTGTGTTGACAATACTTTCTGCAGTCCTTACCTTCAGAAACCCCTCGACCTGGGAGCAGATATCGTCCTGCATTCGATGACGAAATTTATCAACGGACATGCAGATATCGTGGGAGGTATCATCATTGCGAAAAAAGAGGAGGATTATAAGAAACTCCGCGCCATGATGATAATTCTCGGATGCAACATGGATCCGCACCAGGCATTTCTCACCCGAAGGGGGCTTAAAACCATGGGAATCCGTATCGACCGTGCCCAGGAAAATGCAATGAAGGTTGCTGATTTCCTTGAAGCCCATCCGAAAGTGGGTTGGGTAATGTATCCCGGGTTAAAATCTCATCCCCAATATGAGCTGGGGAAAAGACTGATGAAAGGGCCCGGAGCCATGATCAGTTTTGGATTAAAAGGTGGTCTGGAAGCCGGAAGAATACTGATGAACAGCGTACAACTTTGTGTGCTTGCGGTTTCGCTCGGCGGGATTGAAACCCTGATCCAACATCCTGCCTCGATGACGCATTCTAAGTTGTCGGCAGAAGCCAAGCAACAAGGAGGCATCTCCGATGATCTTGTCAGGCTATCGGTTGGCATTGAAGAAGTGGAAGACATCATCGGTGATCTGGAACAGGCACTGGAAAAAGCTTGAAAGTAAGAGGCATTAGGTATTGGGTATTAGGTTCTGGGTACAATAGAGAGTTCCCTCTTTTTTCAAACACTTGTCACAAATCATGATACCCACACAACCTATACCTAATACCCAGTACCTAATACCGATTGAGGGAATAAGGTTGTATATTATCATTCACTTTCCACTCTTTTTTTGTAAGTTTGAGTACTTTTTGTCACATTAACAAGATGCTTCGGAATTTCACTTTCTTTGTTCTTCTCATTTTTGCTTTTCTATCCGCATCGGTCCGGGCTCAGAAAGTAGCCCTGGTGCTCAGTGGTGGCGGTTCCCGTGGAGTAGCGCACATCGGCGTGATCCGGGCACTGGAAGAGAATCAAATTCCCATCGACTATATTGTAGGCACCTCAATCGGAGCCATCGTCGGGAGCCTTTATGCAAGCGGGTATACGGCCGATGAAATGGAACAACTCATGGATTCTGAAGCTTTTCAGCGTTGGGCGGCAGGGGTTATGGATGACCAGTACATTTATTATTACCGGAAGGAAGATCCCAACGGCGGATGGGTTTCCCTGGATTTCGATTTCAAAAAAAAGCTGACATCTCAGCTTCCGACCAACCTTATTTCCCCCTACGAAATGGATTATGCTTTTCTTCAGATCCTGGGACCTGCATCTGCAGCTTGTAACAGCAACTTCGACAACCTCATGATCCCCTTTCGCTGCGTGGTAGCAGATGTTGATTCCACACAAAAAATCACCCTGGGCAAAGGCGATCTTAGCAGTTCCGTAAGGGGTTCCATGAGCATCCCTTTTGTTTTTAAGCCCATTACCATCAACGGAAAACTCGTCTTTGACGGGGGGATGTACGATAACTTCCCTACCGATGTTGCCGTAAAGGAGTTTCACCCGGATGTGATCATCGGCAGCAGGGTGGCCGAACGTTATAGCAACCCCGACCGGGAGGATGTCGTTTCCCAGTTGCTGAGTATGCTGATGGCCCGGCAGAACGACAGCATCCCTTACCCGAATTCCGTGTTGATAGCCCCCAGCATTCCCAGCATCAACATCATCAGTTTTTCAAAGGTCCATGAACTTGCAGATAGTGGCTACCGGGCGGCCAAAAGAAAGATCACTGACATAAGGAAACTTGTAAAAGACTCTCTGGATCCCCGGATCTTGGCGCAAAGACGGGACGTTTTTCACAAAAAAGAACCTGCCCTTGTTTTTGATTCCATCCATATCAGCGGATTAAACGCTGCACAAACCCGCTATGTGATCCATATCCTGAAGCATGGAAAAAGGCTGGTCAGCCCGGAAGAACTGAAAAAACAATATTTCCGTTTCATCAATGAGGGTTTCATCAAAGGGATCCATCCCATTGCCAGATTCAACCCGGTTTCAGGATATTACGATCTCTATCTCGATATCCAGAAAGCCGAAAATTTCAATCTCCAGTTTGGGGGAAACATCAGCATTGGGGCAAATACCCAAGGATTTCTGGAACTCCAGTACAAGTACCTCTGGACCAAAGCCCTCCGGTTTATGATCAACGGCTATATGGGGCGGTTTTATAATTCCTTCAAAGCCAATGCCAGAATCGATTTCAACTCAAAAATCCCCTGGTTCATGGAAACCGGATATACTTATAACCATTATGATTATTTTGCAACGACGACCTATTTCTTTGATGATAAAACCCCTTCCTATGTCAGGCAACGTGAATATTTCGGGGAAATCCGCATCGGGATGGCCGTGACCAATAAGGGGAAACTGGATTTCAGCACCGCCTATGCCTTTAACAACAGCACATATTACCAGGAAAATTTATTCTCGCGGCTTGACACGGCTGATCAGACCAGTTTTAATTTTGTCAACCCGCAATTTTGTTTCGAATTGAACAACCTCAATAGGAAACAGTATGCAAGCGCAGGGGCATGTTTTAAATTAGCCCTGGGATATGTAAACGGGAATGAGGGGTATCTGCCCGGTACCCTGGCCCTAAACAAGAAGGAATTCAAAGCCAACCATTCCTGGTTTTATTTAAAGCTTCTGTATGATAATTATTTTCAGACTTGGGGACCGATAAAATTCGGCTTGTATGCAGAGGCTCACTTTTCCAATCAGCTATTGATGAACAATTATACCTCGACCATCCTCAATATACCCGATTTTCATCCCGTACCTGAAATGCAAACCCTGATGATGCCTGCTTACAGGGCAACCAGCTTTGCCGGGTTGGGATTAAAAACAGTCGTAAGGCTTTATAGAAAAATCGATTTCCGGTTGGAAGGTTATGTTTTCCAACCTTATCAGGAGATCACCGAGAACCCGGTGGATCAGACTGCCACTTTTGGTTCCGTACTTTCCGACCGCTCATGGATAGGGTCAGCTTCCCTTGTTTACAATACCTTCGTCGGCCCGATCAGCCTTGGTGTTAATTATTATGATAAGATGGCTGTACCATTTACCATCAATTTTAATATTGGGTACATACTGTTTAATAGAAAGGCATTGCCATAGTAACTGGTGAGTTGGCGAACTTGCGAATTGGCGAGTAATAAAATAGCGAAAATTTTCAATTAAAAATGCTACTTTTGCAATTCAATCTATCATTTTACCGGCCCTGGTCGGACGCTGAAATCAAATACTATGTTTAATTTGTTGACAACCGTTAATGGAAAATTTAAAAAACACCCATCAGATTCCTGAATCTGAGAATACTTCACTTCAGGAAGAGAATTCTTCACCTGTTGAACAAACAGAATCCGAAATTAAAGAAACACTACCCACTGAATCCGTTCAGACCGAAGAAGAAAAGCCTACTGAGGAATTCCACGAGATCCTCCCTGAAATAAAGGAGGAACATACCGAAGATACGCCTTCGGAAGAAAATGACCCTGCTGAAAAACTCTTGGAGATTGTTCCTGAGTTAAAGGAGGAACATAAAGATGTTCCTTCGGAAGAAATCAATCCTACAGGTCAGATCCCGGATATCCTTCCTGAAATTGAAGATGAACATATAGAAGATGTTCTTTCGGAAGACAATAATCCTGCTGAGAAACTACCGGAGATTCTTCCGGAACTAAAGGAGGAACATACAGAAGATGACCTCTCGGAAGAAATCGAGCATGAAGCCCAGGAACTGGAAGAGGATCTTAACACGTTTTCACGTGAACAACTGGTTAGCGAGTTGGAAAAAGCCGTACGTGAACCCGATCTGAATTTGGTAAAGACCAGGATCGCCCTTATCAAAGTTGCCTTCCTGAAGAAAAAGAAAGAAGAAAATTTACAGCAATACGAGAAATTCGCAACCGATGAAGGCCATAAGGAAGTACCTCCCACCGTGGAGGATCCACTGGAAATTCGGTTCAACGAATTCTTCAATATATATAAAGCCAATAAGGCTAGATTCAACGAAGAACAGGAAAAAATCAAGCTCCTGAATCTGAAGAAGAAGAACCAGATCCTCGAAGAACTGCGGGTTCTGGTCAGTTCGGAAGAGACCCTGAAGAAGACATACGATGAGTTTAAAAACCTTCAGGACCGGTGGAAAGAGATCGGGATGGTTCCGCGTATAGAGATCAACAACCTCTGGCAGAACTATCATTTCCTGGTAGAGAAATTCTTTGATAAGGTCAAGCTGAACAAAGAGCTGAAAGACCTGGACCTGAAAAAGAACCTGGAAGCCAAGATGGCTCTTTGCGAGAAAACGGAAGAACTGCTTCTCGAAACTTCCGTCCTGAAAACCTTCAAGAAACTTCAGAAATATCATGAAGAATGGAAGGATATCGGACCGGTACCGCTAGACAAAAAAGATGAGATCTGGGAACGCTTCAAGAATACCACCGACAAGATCAATGAACGCCGGCGTGAGCACTACTCAAGGGTTGAAGAGGAACAGCAGAAGAATCTTGAAACAAAAACCGCCCTTTGTGAGCAGGGCGAAGAGATCCTTTCCCTTCGTAACGAAACGGTGAAAAACTGGCAAACCAACACCAACAAGGTCAATGAACTCCTGAAGATCTGGAAAAGTATCGGGCCCGTTCCCCAGAAAACCAATACGGAGATCTGGAACCGTTTCAAATCGTCGCTTGATACCTTTTTTATCAATAAAAAGGATTTTTTCGATAAGCTGAAAGACCAACAGGTTCACAACTACA
This sequence comes from Bacteroidales bacterium, assembly GCA_017882335.1. Classification (GTDB taxonomy): domain Bacteria; phylum Bacteroidota; class Bacteroidia; order Bacteroidales; family FEN-979; genus FEN-979. Next base: position 30,712 of record JADGPR010000028.1, read on the forward strand.
ACCTGAAGGTGGAACTTTGCATGCAGGCCGAATCCCTGAAGGCCAGTACCGACTGGAAAAAAACCTCCAACGATCTGATCCGCATGCAGAATGAATGGAAATCACTGGGTCCGGTTCCTAAGAAATACTCTGATAAAATATGGAAACGGTTCAGGGCAGCCTGCGATGAGTTCTTCAATGCAAGATCTTTCTATTTCTCGAATCTGCAATCCAACGAAACAGAAAACCTGAACAAAAAGATCGATCTCATCAGTCGGCTGAAGGAGTCAAAGTTCGGGGCCGACAAGATCGAGAATCTGAATATCCTGAAGAATTTCCAGCGTGAATGGACCGAGATCGGCCATATTCCGATAAAAGAAAAAGACAAGCTTCAGAATGAATTCCGAAGCCTCATCAATGAATTCCTCGACAAGCTGAATATCAGTGAACTGGAAATGACAGCTCTGTCGTATCAGAACCATATTGAAGTGCTCAGGAATGATCCCCAGTCGAAAAGGCTGATCAGCAAAGAACGGGAGATCCTTTCCGGGAAGATCCTTAAAATGAAGGAAGACATCAACCTATGGGAAAACAATATCGGCTTCCTTGCCAATTCGAAGAATGCTGCAATCCTGAAAGAAGAGTTCGAGAAGAAGATTAACAAGTCGAAGAGTGATGTCATGGTGATGGAAGCCAAACTCAAATTGCTAAGGACTCAATAATTTTTCGTTACGCGTTACGTGTCACGCGTAACGCGCCACGTATGTTAAATCATGTCTGGAAACGCTATCGGCCGCACTTTGGTATTAACAACCTTCGGTGAGTCTCACGGGCCTGCCGTAGGAGGAATTCTGGATGGATTTCCTTCCCTGATCGATATTGATCTTGATTTCATACAATCGGAATTGAACCGCCGCAAGACCGGACAGGCTTTCTTTTCTTCTGCGCGGAAAGAGGATGACCATTTTGAAATCCTTTCCGGTGTTTTTAAAGGAAAATCTACCGGTGCACCGATCGCCTTCATGGTGCGGAATACTGATGCCAAACCCGAACATTACCTGCAATTAAAAGATGCTTATCGTTCTTCCCATGCCGATTTTACCTGGGAAAAGAAATTCGGGTTCCGAGATTACCGCGGCGGCGGAAGGGCATCGGCCAGGGAAACAGTGGCCCGGGTCATCGGCGGGGCACTTGCAAAATTATTTCTCCGGAAACAAGACATATCTGTAACAGGTTATGTTTCACAGATAGGAAATTGCAGATTGGATGAAAATTTTATTTTCAAAGATTTTGCTGCCATACTTTCCAGCCCTGTCGGCTGTCCGGACCCTGTAACCGAAGCCGGAATGATCGGGTTGCTGAAAGCCGCCAAAGCCGAAGGCGACACGTTGGGAGGCATCATATCCTGCAGGATAACCGGAGCCTCTGCCGGCTTGGGAGAACCGGTTTTTGATAAGCTTTCTGCCGACCTGGCAAAAGCGATGCTTAGTATTCCTTCCGTGAAAGGCTTTGAATATGGTTCCGGCTTCGCTGCAGCCAGCATGAAAGGATCGGAACACAATGACATCTTCATCACCCGTAACCAGGCCATAACCACGAAGACAAACCGTTCAGGCGGGATCCAGGGCGGCATCTCCAACGGAAATGAGATCTTCTTCCGGGTTGCCTTTAAACCGGTGGCATCCCTGATGATTAACCAGGAAACCGTAAACCGGGAAGGGGAAAAAGTTGTACTGAAAGGAAAAGGAAGATATGACGTATGCGTGGTTCCCCGTGCCATCGTAATTGTGGAAGCCATGGCAGCTTTGGTCATCGCCGACCATTATCTCAGGCAGCGACAACCGGCAGGGTGAAACTGAAAACACTTCCCTCACCTGGTTTGCTCTCCACCCAGATTTGTCCCTTTTGTTTTGAGATAAAATCTTTTGAGATGGCAAGTCCGAGCCCGGTACCGCTCTGGATAGATCCGGGAACCTTGAAAAACTTCTCAAAAACCCTGTCAAGATATTGTTTTTCAATTCCATTCCCAAAATCCCTCACTGAAAACTTTACCGCTTTCTCTTCAGCAATCACTTCAAGGATGACTTCACGCCTTGTTCCGGAATAATGAATGGCGTTATTTACCAGGTTAATCAGCACCCAGGCGGTTTTTTCCGCATCGGCATTCACAAACTGAAGGTTATCCGACATATTAAGGATAATTTTGATCCCTTTCTGCTCTGCCTGGTAACTCATGGCCTGCAGGGTATAATCCACGATCTCTTTCGGATCCGTGGCCTGGGTATGAAGCAGGATGTTCCCGGTTTCGACTTGCGTGAGATCAAGGAGTTCCCCCGTGATTTTCGATAACCGGACAATCTCTTCGCGAATGTTTCGCACGATGACCGATTGATCTTCATTCAGATTGCCGATCCTCACATCTTCCAGGAGTTTCAGATTCAAACGGGCAGAAGCAATCGGGTTTTTTAGTTCATGCGATATCGTTGCGATGAAACTGGTCTTTGCATCATCAAGTTCCTGGAATTTGGTGATGTTCCGGAGAATGATGAGATGGCCGATCACAGCAGGATCTCCTGCTCCGGTTGGAGTGATCCGGACATCAGAGATTTCTTTTGAAAAATAGGATTGCCGTCCGGCAGAAACAATCTTGATGGGTGTAAATTCCTTTGTTTTATAAGAGCCGTCCACCAGGTCACGGATAATATTCTGAAACAGGTTGTTACGGGCAGCCACATCCGGTGCATATTGCCCCACAATGTCTTTCGACTGCAATCCGAGTAAATCGCAGGCAACAGGATTTGCGAAGATCACCCTGCTGCTTTCATCCACCCCGATGATGGCATCATTCATGGTACTTATGATGGCCTCGATCCGCTTTTTCTCAAACAGGATCTGGGAAAGATTGCTTTTTTCAAATTCGTTCAACTTGATGGCCATGGTATTAAATGCCTCTGCAACTTCTCCGAATTCGTCCCTCGAATGAAAATGCAATTGCTGATCGTAATTCCTGCGGGCAATTTCCTTGATCCCCTGGGTCAGTTCACGTACAGGGTTGGCAATGTTTTTTGGCAGGTTCAGCAACAGGGTAAAAGACAAGACGAAGCACAAGGTCCCTATAATCGAAATGAACAGATATGCCTGGTGAGAGGTGTCCTCCAGTTTGCCATTTTTCCGGATGATCGCATCCATATTGATCTCCGATACCGACGTGATATTTTTCTTGACATCCCGGTAAGTAGGCAGAAGCCGGACAAAGAAAATTTCTTTCCGGTCCGAATTGTCGGTTTTTACAGTGTTAAAAATATCGTTGTATTCCTCGAAAGAAGATCGCAGCTGTACAGCAATCTCCCGCTCTCCTGCTTCGGTAATATTGGCTTCTTCGTCCTGTAAATTTTTTTCAAAACTCCGGACAAGACCAGCATAAGAACTATCGATGTTGATATTCATGCCGGAGAAGAGATAGGCTGTCTGCAGATCTTTCATATCATCCAATGCCACTGACATATGCTTTGCCGACACAATTGATTTGTAATTGTCCTTGAACATGGCATCTGCATAATTGGAGATGGTGTATATATATGCAGAACTTACCACCCATAGCACTACGATAACCAGGAACAGGAACCCCAGCCCGATGAATAATTTCGATTTAATTCTAAGCTTCATGGCAATGAGTTTTAAGATACAATAATAAGGTCGATCTTGGTACCGGCCAGTTTATTCACTAACCTCCGCAATGTATTTTGATGAAAAAGATATTTCTTTAAGGTATAAGATGGAACGCCTACGAGGATCGTACTGATCTGCTTTTCGACTGCTACAGAGAAGATGGTTCCGGCAATGTTATTACTTTTTATTTTAACGACTTCCGCACCCAGTTCTGTTGCAAGTTTCAGGTTGTTCATAAGGAAGCGCTGATCGGAAAGCCGGATCTTATCAAAAGCTTCTCCGGAAGTCTGCACATATAGGACGAGCCAGCTTGAGGTATAATAATTCGCCATTCTGGAGGTCTTCCGGATGATCTTTTTGGCCGTTTTCTGGTTTGTAGTGATACAGGCAAGAAATTTTTCAGGGCGCCTTTTTCCAGAAAATATTTCTGTGTCTATCTTCCGTTCCACCTGACCGGCAACCTCCTTCAATGCAAGTTCGCGTAACTGAAGGATCTTTTCTGGTTGAAAAAAGTTCTTCAGCGCGATTTCTACCGTCCCTTCCTTGTAGATCTTTCCTTCCTTCAGCCGGGTAATCAGTTCATCTGCCGGCAAATCGACGTTCAGGATCTCATCCGCCATCCCCAGGATAAGATCGGGAATACGCTCCTGCACAACGACACCGGTCAGCTCTTCAATTTCTCCGCTGAGACTATCAATGTGCTGAATGTTGACTGCACTGATCACATTAATTCCGGCTTCGATGATCTCTACGACATCCTGCCAGCGTTTTTCATGCTTCGAACCTGGAATGTTGGTATGGGCAAGTTCATCCACGATGACGATTTCAGGGTGGATATTCAGGATTGCCTGAAGGTCCATTTCTTCAAGTTCCTTCCCTTTGTAAAATACTGTCTTCCTTGGAATCACCGGCAACCCTTCCAGTACCCTCTCCGTATCTTTCCTGCCATGGGTTTCAATATAACCAATCTGGACATCGATTCCTTTTTTCAGCAAACCCCTGGCTTCCTTCAGCATACGGTAGGTCTTCCCCACACCGGCAATCATCCCGATATAAAGCTTGAATTTTCCTTTCCGTGATTGGCGAATCAGGTCAAGAAACCGTTCAACATTTTGTTCCTTTTTCTCTTCTTCAGACATTACAACGATATGGCTAGTGTTACAGTTACAAATGTATTGGTTTTACTGTTTCCAATCCTTTCTGAATTCCGTCGCAGGAGAACCCGGTGGTTTTTTTCTCATTTTCCATTTATAACATTAATGAGACTTAAGAATTTAAAAGGTCGTCATATGGTACTCCCTCTTTCTAAGACCACGGCTAATCAATTCTTAGGTGGATTTTCTTTTGGTTAAGCTGCATGTCGATAAAGTGTTACAGGGACCCGTCT
>JADGPR010000029.1 GCA_017882335.1 Bacteroidales bacterium
AAAGGTTACCCGAATCCGGTATCGCTTTTATCCAGTTATCCATGATTCGGTTGATGGTTAATCGAATTTCTAAATGAAATTTAAACAGTCTCTAAATCATTAGTCATAAAAAGTCTCCAAAATTAATCAAATTTTTCAAAAGCCTTAGATGATTGTGAAAATGATAACATAAAACAATTAGAAATAAGACGAGGAAAATGCCTCCGGGTTACAGCGTATTTTATTTTCCCGTATCTTTGCGCCCGATTCAATTTTTAATTATTCCTGTATTATGAAACGTACATTCCCGGTTTTTCTTGCAATGATATTGCTTTCCGGAGTTTTCATCCTTTTTTCATGTAAAGCGAAAGAAGTAACAATAGGCACCCTATCCGTCACCACAATGACGAAAGATGGTACTATTTCGATCAATACACCGGTAGCAATCTATTTAGCCACCAGCAAGGAAAACCTGGACAATAAGATATACCAAAACACCGGCTGGTTAGATTCCAATGGGTCCAAGATCTTCCGCGACCTCCTTCCGACATATTACTGGTACAAGGTGGAGGGATGGGATGATTACGGTGCAGCAGAGGTTTATGCCGGCGTAGATGCATCGGTTATCCTATGGCTTAATTCTCCATCCTCCCCTAAAAAATAAATAATTTTATATCTTTGCCTCCCATATATTCAAATATCAGTTAAATTCATGATCCGTTCGCGATTCACCAGTTTGATCCTGGTAGTTGTTTTCTTGTGTTCACTGGTTTCCCTACAGCAAGCGCAGGCGGGTGCCATGATTCAGGAGGGTTCAACACTGAAGCCCGCAGATTCTGCTTCGGTACGGGAGATGAAGGAAAAACCGGGAGAAGAAAAATTCAACCCCGGCGAGATGATCATGGAACATGTGGTCGATAATCACGAATGGCATATTATCACTTTAGGACATCTCAACCTTTACCTTCCTCTTCCGGTGCTGATTATCTGCGAAGGTCAGTTTCATGCTTTCTGGTCGTCGAAGTTTCATAACGAAACACATTCTTATCTTGGCTTCACACTTTCAAAACAAGGAGCGAACAAAGGAAAGATCGTGACAGTTCAACAGGAAATGACCGGTAAAGGTCCCAATGTTTACGATTTCTCAATCACCAAAACGGTACTGGCCATTTTTCTCAGCAGTTTTTTCCTGATCCTGATCTTTATTTCGGTGGCCAATCGTTACAGGAAGGAGCCCAACCAGGCGCCTCACGGATTACAAAATCTCCTGGAACCATTGATCCTATTTATCCGCGACGATGTGGCGAAAAGTTCAATTGGCGAGAAAAAATATGAAAAATACTTACCTTACCTGCTTACGATCTTCTTCTTTATCCTGTTTAATAATCTTTTGGGCATCATCCCGATTTTCCCGGGCGGAGCAAATGTCACCGGAAATATCGCAGTTACCGGCGTCATGGCGGTCTTTACACTGATCATAACCACCATCAGCGGCAACAGGCATTACTGGATCGACATCATCAATACCCCGGGTGTACCCTGGTGGCTGAAGCTGCCGATTCCCCTGATGCCGATCGTTGAGATTATCGGGATCATCACAAAGCCTTTCGTGCTTATGGTCCGACTCTTTGCCAACATGACCGCCGGACATATCATCATCCTTGGATTTATCAGCATCATTTTTATTTTCGGACAAATATCATCGGTACTTGGCATTGGCGTAGGAATTCCCACGCTGCTGTTCATGATCTTTATGGATCTGCTTGAACTCCTGGTAGCCTTTATCCAGGCCTATGTATTTACCTTGTTATCGGCCCTTTATTTCGGACTGGCAACCATTGAACCCGAACACCACTAATAGAATTACGAAGTACGAATTACGATTTACGAATGTGAATTATGAAATTTGAAATATAAATTATGGGTAAAGAATGCGGACTGTCTGATGCCCAAAACCCACACCATCCAGCATCCAGTATCCAGTATCCAAAAGCTAATGCCTTTTTTAATATAGTAATTACCCTTAAACCTTGAATTATGCATTTATTATCAATTTTACTGGAAGTAGCAGCCAACTTTGCTCCATTTGCCAAGATGGGCGCCGGTTTTGGCGCCGGAATCGCTGCCATTGGTGCCGGTATCGGCATCGGGCAGATCGGCCGGGGCGCATTGGAATCGATTGCCCGCCAGCCGGAAGCACTCGGTGATATCCGTTCAAACATGATTATCGCCGCTGCACTGGTTGAAGGCGTTGCATTCTTCGCTATTGTTGTTTGCCTGTTGATCCTTTTCATCTAGGATCCGGGCCTGTTTTTATGCAGCAACGGTTGGTTCCTGCATAAAGACAACTCCTTGGCCTCCCTCCGGGCCCTTGCTTTTTGCAGCGGCAGGAGGAGGCTGAAGGTTTTTTTAACTGTAACAGTTCAAAAAGGAAACGTATATGGAACTTGTAAATCCCGGTATCGGTCTGATAGTATGGATGACGCTTGCATTCCTGGCCATCCTGTACATTCTCGGCAAATATGCATGGAAACCTATCATGACGGCACTGAAAGAACGGGAATCTTCGATACACGATGCATTGAATTCAGCCGAAAAGGCGAAAGAGGAGATGAAGAAAATGGAGTTCTCCAATGAACAACTTCTCCTGGAAGCCAAGAACGAAAGGGATATCATCCTTTCAACTGCACGGAAAATAAAGGAAACAATCATCGAGGAATCAAAACAAAAAGCCTCAGAAGAGGCCAACCGGATCATTGTCAGCGCGAAGGAAAGCATCCGGAATGAGAAAATGGCTGCGATGACAGATCTGAAGAATCAGCTGGCTGAGCTTTCCCTGGAAGTTGCCAAAAAAATCCTGAAAAAGGAATTATCCGATCCAAAGAAACAGGAAGAATACAGTAAAGAATTGATGAAAGACGTGAAATTTAATTAATCATTTCGTTGGAAAACATTTCACATATCGCGGTTCCTTATTCCAAAGCACTCTTTGAGTTTGCATTGGAAAGAGACGCCGTGGAAAGTGTATATAAAGATATGCAAGCTTTGACCTCCCTTTGTAAATCTAACCGTGATTTTCTCCTGATGTTGAAAAGCCCGATCCTGAAAACAGAAAAAAAACAAAAGATCCTTATAGCCGTTTTCAAGAATTCTGTATCGGAAATCACCCGGGGGTTTTTGAAGATCATCACCGCAAAGAGAAGGGAATCGTTATTACCCGATATGGCTATCGCCTTTGTAGAGCTTTACAAGGATTACAAAGGAATTCTGACCACCATTGTGAAAACAGCGGTTCCGTTAACGGAAGATTTACGGAAAGAAATTCTGAAGGTGATGAGCACACAGGCAAAAGGGAAGGTGGACCTGGTCGAAGAAATCAAAGAAGAGCTTATCGGGGGATTTGTTCTCCAATGGAAAGATATGCAATATGATGCCAGTATCCTCAACCAGGTCAACAAAATGAAAAAAGGAATGGCAATGATTAACCTGTATAAAAAGGGATTTTAAAATAGGCGTTAGGTATTGGGTATTAGGTATAAGGGAATAGAGAACAATAAACTTTTAAGAAAATAACAACATGGCAGAAATAAAGCCGGCGGAAGTCTCCGCAATATTAAGACAGGAATTGGCCGGGTACAAAAATGAAGCCGACCTGGAAGAAGTCGGTACCGTTCTTACAATTGGCGACGGAATTGCCCGGATTTATGGCCTGACCAACGCCGAATCAGGGGAATTGATAGAATTTGAGAAAAACGGGTTGAAGGCCATCGTGCTGAATCTCGAGGAAGATAATGTCGGTGCCGTAATGCTAAGTGAGGCGCACGACCTTACCGAAGGAGATACCGTTAAAAGAACCCGCAAAATTGCATCCATTGATGTGGGCGAAGGGCTTCTCGGCAGGGTCATCAATACTCTGGGAGAGCCGATCGACGGGAAAGGGAAGATTTCAGGTGAGAGGTTTGAGATGCCGTTGGAAAGGAAAGCTCCCGGTGTGATCTACCGTCAGCCCGTAAACCAGCCGCTTCAGACCGGTATCAAGGCCATCGATGCGATGATCCCCATCGGAAGAGGCCAGCGCGAATTAATCATCGGTGACCGCCAGACCGGAAAAACTGCCATCGCCATCGATGCGATCATCAACCAGAAGATGTTCTACGAGAAGGGGGAACCTGTTATCTGTATTTATGTTGCAATCGGGCAGAAAGGTTCAACGGTTGCCAATATCGTTAAAACCCTTGAAGAAAAAGGCGCGATGCCCTATACGGTTGTGATTTCGGCTACCGCTTCCGATCCTGCTGCTATGCAGTTTTATGCCCCATTTGCCGGTGCCGCCATCGGTGAATTTTTCCGCGATACCGGCCGTTCAGCATTGTGTATCTACGACGACCTTTCAAAACAAGCTGTAGCATACCGTGAGGTCTCCCTGCTGCTTCGCCGCCCACCAGGGCGCGAAGCCTATCCCGGGGATGTTTTTTACCTCCATTCACGGCTTCTCGAAAGAGCTGCCAGGATCATCTCTTCCGATGTTATTGCAAAACAAATGAACGACCTTCCTGCCTCCATCCGCGATAAGGTTAAAGGAGGAGGCTCGCTGACAGCTCTACCGATCATCGAAACACAGGCCGGCGACGTTTCCGCCTATATTCCTACCAATGTTATTTCCATCACTGACGGGCAGATCTTCCTGGAAACAAATCTCTTCAACAGCGGGATCCGCCCAGCCATCAACGTTGGGATATCCGTATCGAGGGTAGGAGGTAATGCCCAGATCAAATCCATGAAAAAAGTTGCCGGGACCCTCAAACTCGACCAGGCCGAATACCGCGAGCTGGAAGCTTTTTCAAAATTCGGCTCCGACCTCGACGCTTCTACCAAAGCAGTGCTTGACAAAGGAGCCCGAAATGTGGAAATCCTGAAACAGTTGCAGTATTCGCCCATGCCGGTTGAAAAACAAATAGCGATCATCTTCTGCGGAACCCGTAACCTTTTGAAAAACATTCCCGCCGGAAGTGTCGCCAACTTTGAAGTCGAATTTCTTCATCACTTGGAAGTCAGCCATAAAGAAGTACTTGAAAATTTACAGGCGGGAAAACTTCTTGACGAAGATGTGAAGATACTGGAACAGGCAGCGAGTGAAATTTCCAGAAAATACGAAACAAAAAAATAATACGAGAGGATGCCGGGGTTAAAGGAAGTTCGTATACGCATTGCATCAGTTAAATCAACCCAACAGATCACCAATGCAATGAAAATGGTGGCCGCCTCCAAACTGAGGAAGGCGCAGATGGCCATTGTCAGGCTCAGGCCCTATGCGGCAAAAATGAATGAGATCATGCAGAACCTGAGTTCCAGTATGGGTGATTCGGGCGAAAGCGTATATACGAAGGTCCGTACCCCGGAGAAAATCCTTCTGGTCGTGATCACCTCCAACCGGGGACTCTGCGGTGGTTTTAATTCAAATATCATCAAGGCAATCCTGAACCTTCTTGCTACAACCTATGCCGAACAGCTAAAAAAGAACAATGTCAGCCTGATCACCATCGGAAGAAAAGCCTCTGAATATTTTAGGAAAAGAGGATACAATGTGGTGGAAAGTCATGATGATCTGTTCGACCGCCTTACTTTCGAAAACATCTCCCCTTTGGCGGAAAAACTAATGAAGGGATTTGCCGATAAGAAGTATGACCGCATCCAGATCGTTTACAACCAGTTCAAGAATGCAGCAGTACAACGCCTGGTAGTTGAGCAATATCTTCCGATCCTTCCTTTAGCGCCCGATCCCAAGGCTTCAATAGAAAAACACCTGATAAAAGCCAATTATATTTTTGAGCCCGACCAGGAGACCATTATTCAACTGCTGATCCCAAAATCGCTCCGGATCCAGCTTTACAAATCGCTCCTCGATTCCTTTGCTTCCGAACAGGGCGCAAGGATGACAGCCATGCATCAGGCCACGGAGAACGCCAAAGAACTGCTGCGTGCCCTGCAGATCTCTTACAATAAAGCACGCCAGCAGGCGATTACGAAAGAGCTGCTCGAAATTGTTGCGGGAGCAGAAGCCCTTAAAGGGTAAAGCAGGAATTCGGAATGCAGGAATGGATTTCCAATTTTTTCCTTTGCGCACTTTGCATAGGATCTTTGTGGCCTTTGCGGTTGAAGAAAATTTCGCTATTTTGCTACTTCGCCATTTCGCTAATTAATCACTCACCAATTCGCCAGTTCACCAACTCACCAGCTTATTTCTCCAAGGGTATACAAATCCCTGGATTCCTGATTAACTTTGCCCTACTAATTTAATACTCACATTATGATCACAAAAATTGTTGAAAAAGCGATCAATGAGCAGATCCGCAAGGAAGAACATTCTTCCCGTATTTATTTGTCGATGGCCTCCTGGGCCCAGGTAAACGGTTTCCAGGGCGCTGCAGAATGGCTCTATGCACAGACCGATGAAGAACGCATGCATGAACTGAAACTCATCCACTACCTGAACGACCGGGGGGGCAATGCCCACCTGGCTGACCTGGAAAAACCTGCAACAAAATTCAAATCGCTGATGGATGTTTTTCAGCAGGTATTGAAACATGAAGAATACATCTCGGCATCCATTAACGAAGTCTATGCTGTAAGCATCAAACAGAATGACTATTCAACTGGGAATTTCCTGCAATGGTATATCACAGAGCAGACCGAAGAAGAAAGTACGGTAAGGACGATTCTCGACCAGATCCGGCTGGCAGGGGAAGAAAAAGGCGGGTTGTTCCACATGGACAAGGAACTGGCCGCCCAGGCTGCCAAAAAGCGTACATCCCAGCTGGCAGCGGCAACAACTAATGCAGGAATTTAGAATGCAGGAATTCAGAATGCAGAAATTTTGAAGTTAGCCGGACTCGTTGTTTTTGTTAACAGTTTTTAGGATTGAACAAAGAATCCGGATAGTTTCGTCGCATCTTGACAACACCGGATCGACTTTTTCCTTTGTTAAATAATTTGTTTCTTTCAGAAGAGAAAGCCAGAAGAATGTTTCTCTTACTTCTTTGCATGCAATATTAAGGCAATGACAAAAATCTTTCCGGCTTTGGCCTGCAACCCCTTCGGCAATATTAGCCCCAACTGAAGTTCCTGCCCTCAGTAATTGTTTTGATAAGATGTATTCTTGTTTTTCTTTTATTAAAAAATGATACAGAAATACAATCTCCTTCGAAAGATCGAAACTCTTTTCTTTAATAATGTTTGTCTTCATGTTTTTTTCTCCCTTAATCCGCTTCTTAGTTAAAAGGTAATACCATAAAAAGAAATTAATTTCTGCATTCAGATTTCCTGCATTCTGAATTCCTGCATTCTCTTAATAAGTACCTTTGCAAAATGATTCAGCTTGATGATATTCTGATCTCCGATGACCTTCATGACGTTTACTTCTGCTGTGATCTGCCACAATGCAAAGGAGCCTGTTGTGTGGATGGAGATGCAGGTGCCCCGTTGGAAGAAGAAGAGATTTCTTTCCTTGAAGATTACATCGGAACTATTAAACTATTCATGGTTCCAAAGGGGATTAGAGAAGTGGAAAAAACCGGAGTATTCGATTATGATGCGGATGGTAAATTCGTCACTCCCCTGGTGAACGGGAATGAATGCTCCTATGTTTACCATGAGGATGGGATAGCCCGCTGTGCCATCGAAAAAGCTTTCCAGGAAAAAGCAATTCTTTTTCCGAAACCTCTTTCCTGCCATCTTTATCCAATAAGGATAAAAGAACTCTCAAAAAGGGAAGGTATAAACTACCATAAATGGCACATCTGTAATAAAGCTCTTGATAAAGGGATGAAATTAAAGATTCCATTATACCGTTTCCTTGAAGATGCCCTGATCAGAAAGTACGGCAGACATTGGTACAACAAGCTGGTCAAATTACTTTACTAAAAAATGCATTTCTGCATTCAGCTTTCCTGCATTCTGAATTCAGAATTGATATATATCAATCCATCAACTGATTTTTTACGTAGTTAAATTGATATTAACTTTTCTTCATATATCCATCTTTTCGTATTGGATTAAATTTTTATCTTTGCCGCTCAACTATCTGTTAATAGAATAACATATGAGTGCAGAAAGCCTGATTCTATTCTTTATTGTCGGGGCATTTCTCGTTGGCATTGCCCTGCTCTTCTCCAGTTACATTCCTCCCACTTCAGCCAATCCACAGAAATCCGAAACCTATGAATGCGGCATCCCCACCGAGGGATTGTCATGGCTTCAGTTCAATGTCGGGTATTACCTCTTTGCAATTATTTTCCTGGTATTCGACGTTGAAACGGTTTTCATTTTTCCATGGGCAAAAGTCATGAAGGAAACAGGGATGATGGGATTCATTGAAATCGTCATCTTCTTTTTTGTTTTGGGGATTGGTTTACTTTATGCCTGGAAGAAAGGAGCACTGAAATGGGAATAAAAAGCATGAAAGAAAAGGATTTCCGGGATAATGAAACCCTTGAATCCTTCAAAAAAACCGGTCAGGGATTTCTTCTCACAACAATCGACGACATTATCGACTGGGGCCGTTCAAATTCGATCTGGCCGCTGACTTTTGCTACCAGTTGTTGTGGTATCGAAATGATGGCGACGGGAGCTCCCCGTCACGATTTTGCCCGGTTCGGGATTGAAGTTTACCGTGCCAGTCCCCGCCAGGCTGACTTAATCGTTGTGGCAGGAACCATCGTCAACAAAATGGCCCCGGTCCTCAAACGGTTGTATGACCAGATGTCGGAACCAAAATACGTAATTGCAATGGGAGCCTGTGCCGTATCCGGCGGGCCCTTCTACTATAATTGTTATCATGTCGTTCGCGGAGTTGATCATGTCATCCCGGTAGATGTCTATGTTCCAGGCTGCCCTCCCCGCCCCGAAGCCCTTCTTTATGGCATCATGCAGTTGCAACGCAAGATCAAGCTTGCAACCTACAGCGATCAGAAGAAAATCCAAAAAGTTAAATGATTTTGCGATAATATGGATCTCGAAAAATTAAAGGAAAGAGTACTTACCCTAGTCCCTGAAGCGGAATTTGAAGAAAACAAACAGTTCGTCACTTTCTTTGTTCCTGCCGGGAAGCTGCATGTTACGACAATGCGTCTGAAGGATGACGAGGATACTGCTTTTGATTACCTGTTCTGCCAGAGTGGCACCGATATGGGCAAGTACCTCATGGTGGTATACCACCTTGAATCCACAAAACTGGGTCATGCAATCGTTCTTAAGGTAAAAACCGAGGATCGCGAAAACCCGGCATTCGACACGGTTTGTGATATCTGGCGTACAGCCGAATTTCATGAAAGGGAGATCTTCGACCTCCTGGGGATCCGGTTTAACAACCACCCTGACCTCCGCCGTTTATTTCTGGATGAAAACTGGGTTGGTTATCCCCTTAGAAAAGATTATAAGGACGAAGTTAACATCGTTGAATTTTAAGTATGAAAGAAGTCATCCATACCCCCGTTCCCTCCGTTGAAGAAGAAGAATACCACATCAATATGGGGCCCCAGCATCCGTCAACCCATGGTGTGCTCCGATTGGTAGTTACCCTTCAGGGGGAGATCGTAATGAAATTGAAACCGCATTGCGGGTATATCCACCGCGGAATGGAAAAAATGTGTGAAAAAGACACCTACCCCCAGATCATTCACCTGACCGACAGGATGGATTATCTTTCGATGCACATCAACAATCATGCAGTTTGCCTGCTGGTTGAAAATGCCCTTCAGATTGAAGTTCCGGAAAGAGTCAAATACATCCGTACCATTATGGATGAACTCTGTCGCATCCAGTCGCACCAACTCTGGTGGGCGAGTTTCGGGATGGACCTCGGCGGACTTACCTGTTTCTTCTATGGACTGAGGGACCGGGAAAAGATCCTCGATATCTGGGAAGAAAGTACCGGCGCACGTTTCCTCCAAAGTTATTATACCCCAGGCGGATTGATGTGGGACATTCATCCTGATTTCCAGAAACATACAAAGGAATTCCTGAAATATTTCAAAAAGAAGATCAGGGATTATGAAAAAATATTGTCGGGAAATGTGATTTTCAGGGAGCGTTCACGGAATATTGGCCTCATGACAAAAGAAGAAGCGATCAGCTACGGGGTGACCGGCCCCTCGGGAAGAGGATCCGGTTGGTCCTGTGATGTCAGGAAGCATCATCCCTATGCACTTTATGATAAGGTTGAGTTTAAGGAGATTCTTTACCAGGAAGGAGATACACTTGCACGATACATGGTGAGGATGGATGAAATGTACGAATCCATGCACATCATTGAACAACTTATCGATAACATTCCGGAAGGAGATTTTTCAGCTAAAATGAAAGCTGTGATAAAACTGCCGGCCGGTGAATATTATCAGCGGGTGGAATCTGCCAGGGGTGACCTGGGCATCTATTGCATCAGCGACGGGAACAAAACCCCTTACCGCATGAAATTCCGAACTCCCAGCTTCAGCAACCTTTCTATTCTTGATCACATCAGCAGGAATTTGAAGATTGCCGACCTCGTTGCCATTGGCGGCTCCCTCGATCTAGTTATTCCGGATATTGACAGATAATACGATTCAATATGGCTTCTAATATCTATGACACCTTTGTTGCATCAGTAACGCAGTGGATCCACAACGGGCTCTACCATTTGCTGCCTCCATTCTGGGCGCTACTCGTGGAACTGACCATTATCGGGCTGGTGTTTTTGCTGTTCTATGCGCTCGTCGGGCTGTTCCTGGTCTATGCTGAACGAAAGGTCTGCGCATTCATGCAGAACCGTGTTGGGCCAAACCGTGTCGGGTTTTATGGGATCTTCCAGACCATCGCCGATTTCATAAAACTGTTGATGAAAGAACTGGTGGTGATCAAAAACTCCGACAAACTGCTGTTCACCCTCGCCCCTTTCATTGTCATTATTGCCTCTTTCATGGCCATTGCCGCCATTCCTTTTGCCAAAGGATTACATGCCATCGACTTTGATATCGGCATTCTTTATGTGATCGCCGTTTCTTCATTGGGTGTTGTCGGGGTACTGCTGGCAGGATGGTCGAGCAACAACAAATATTCCCTCATCGGGGCGATGCGTAGTGGCGCACAGATCATCTCCTACGAACTTTCTGTTGGAATGTCGCTGCTTACCATCATCATTCTTGCTGGGACCATGCAATTTTCGGAACTTGTGCAGGGCCAGGAATACGGCTGGTTTATTTTCAAAGGCCACATTCCCGCCATCATTGCCTTCCTGGTTTTTCTGGTGGCATCAACCGCCGAAACGAACCGGGGTCCTTTCGACCTTGCCGAAGCCGAATCGGAACTGACAGCCGGGTTTCATACCGAATATTCCGGGATCAAATTCGCCTTCTTCTTCCTGGCTGAATACATGAACATGTTCATCGTCGCTTCCATCGGTGCAACTGTATTTCTTGGAGGCTGGATGCCATTCCATGTCTGGGGATGGAGCGGTTTTAACCAGGTGATGGACTACATCCCGCCTTCAATCTGGTATATCGGGAAAACGGGATTTATCATCTTCCTGATGATGTGGTTCAAATGGACCTTTCCGCGACTGAGGATCGACCAGCTTTTGAACCTCGAATGGAAATACCTCTTACCCATCAACCTTTTCAATATTCTCCTGATGGCATTTATTGTATTAATGGGTTGGCATTTTTAAACTATGAACAGCTTCTTTAAATATTTTGCAGATATCTTTTCCGGTGTAAAATCCCTTCTCACAGGGATGACCGTGACCGGGAAATATTTTTTCAGCCCCGGGCAGATCGTAACACAACAATACCCGGAGAACCGGAAAACACTCAAGATGTATGAGCGGTTCAAAGGCGAAGTGATCATGCTGCACGACGAAAATAACCATCACAGGTGCACCGGTTGTGCCATCTGTGAACTGAACTGCCCGAACGGGTCCATCGAAATAATCTCAAACCGGATCGACGGCCCGGATGGAAAAAAGGTGCGGATCATCGACAAACACATATACCACCTCGGGATGTGCACGTTTTGCAGCCTCTGCGTGAAAACCTGCCCCGAGAATGCACTGGCTTTCGGACAGGAATTCGAACATGCGGTTTTTGACCGTTCGGTGCTGACAAAGATCTTAAATCAACCTGGTTCATCCATTATAAAAGGTACTGAAGAATGACGAACAATCAGATCATGTTTTTTATCTTTTCGGCGATCATCGTGGTCTTCTCCGTCCTGACTGTGACCAGCCGCCGGATTTTGCGGGCCGCTACATTCCTGCTGTTCGTACTCGTTTCCACAGCCGGACTCTATTTTATGCTTCGTTTCAATTTTCTGGCTGCCATCCAGCTTACACTCTATGCCGGCGGTATCGTCGTATTGATCATTTTCTCGATCCTCCTGACCAGCCAGGTCGGCGCGAAACTGGAATTACCGGGTCTCACAAAAAAAATCTTTGCACTCCTTGCTGCTGCAGCAGGAGCAACACTCTGTATCTATACGATCCTCCAGTACAAGTTTCCTGAAACAGCCATTATCAGCGGACGCACAAATATTGACGATATCGGAAAGGCGTTGGTCAATACCGGAAAATTCGGGTATGCACTTCCTTTCGAAGTGATCAGTATTCTATTGCTGGCCGCCATGATCGGGTCGATTGTAATTGCCAAGAAAAGAAAAGATTAATGAGCCTCAAATTTCAGGAACGAAGTGAAGTGAAATTTGTTAGTCGAATTAATCCCGGGAGCGAAGCGAACCGGGATCTCAAAACAAAGAAATGAATTTAAAAATGAAAATATATGTTTGAAGGAGTTCCATTAACCTGGTTTCTGATCGTCGCCACCCTGATGTTCTTTATTGGAATTTACGGCTTCCTGGTCAGGAAAAACCTGATCACGATCCTGATGTCGCTTGAGCTGATCTTAAATTCCGTGAACATCAATTTTGTTGCATTCAACAAGTTGCTTTACCCGCAGCACCTGGAAGGGATGTTCTTCACAGTGTTCATCATTGCCGTTGCAGCCGCTGAAGCATCTGTAGCCATCGCCATCATTATCAACATTTACAGGCGACTGGTCAACATTGATGTCGAAAAGATGGAAGAAATGAAATACTAATTAACAATTGATAATTGACAATTGATAATAAATAAAAAGATATGATCAATTTCGGTTTTACAGTTTGGATCGTTTTGATACCGCTTATTATTTTCGTCCTGGTCGGCTTTTTTGGAAACAGATTCAAACCAGTCGTTTCCGGGATCGTCGGTACATCCGGCCTTTTTGTATCCATGGCGTTATCCTATTATACGGCCTACCAGTACTTTTTTAATGTACCCAGGGTCGGAGATGCATTCCAGAAACTCATCGCGTACAATACCGTCTGGCTGAGGCTGACAGAAAAACTGCACATCGACCTCGGGGTTCTGCTCGATCCCATCTCGGTCATGATGCTGATCGTCATCACCACGGTATCGTTCATGGTTCATCTTTACAGCATCGGTTATATGAAGGGGGAAAAAGGATACGAAAGGTTCTTTTCATTTCTCTCCCTGTTCAGCTTTTCCATGCTGGGTCTTGTTATAGCAACAAACATTTTCCAGATGTACATTTTCTGGGAACTGGTAGGCGTTTCTTCCTATCTTCTGATCGGGTTCTATTATACGAAAGATACGGCTGTGGCGGCCTCCAAAAAAGCCTTTATCGTTACCCGGTTTGCCGACGTTGGATTTCTGATCGGGATCCTGATCCTGTCGTTTACCACCGGAACTTTCGATTTTATTACCCTGACCGATCCGAATGGAACCGCCATCACACAGGGAGGAGGCATCATGTTCCTCGGACTGTCAACCATGACCTGGTCGATGATCTTTGTTTTCATGGGAGGCGCCGGTAAATCGGCCATGTTTCCGCTGCACATCTGGTTGCCCGATGCAATGGAAGGCCCGACGCCGGTCTCTGCACTTATCCATGCAGCTACCATGGTTGTTGCTGGGGTATACCTGGTGGCTCGTATGTTCCCGATCTTTCATTTTTCCGCTCCGGTTGCGCTGGATGTGGTGATGTATGTCGGAGCATTCAGTTCGATATTTGCCGCCGTGATCGCGTGTACCCAGTTTGACATCAAACGTGTCCTTGCCTATTCAACGATGTCTCAGATCGGCTTGATGATGTTTGCACTCGGTGTGTCGGGATATGGCGAAGAAGCCGGGCTGGGCTTTATGGCCTCTATGTTCCACCTGTTTACACATGCCTTCTTTAAAGCGCTTTTATTCCTCGGGGCCGGCGCGATCATCCATGCCGTTCACAGCAATTATATGAACGAAATGGGAGGATTGAGAAAACACCTTCCCATCACCCATATCACCTTTTTGATCGCCTGCCTCTCCATCGCAGGGATCCCGCCTCTGGCAGGGTTTTTCAGCAAGGATGAGATCCTGGCAGCCGGGCACGAAAAAAGTCTGTTTTTATTTATCCTTGGATTAACGATCTCTGCCCTGACTGCATTTTACATGTTCCGCCTCTACTTCTCGATCTTCTGGGGGAAAGAACAAAATTACCATCATACGCCTCACGAAGCTCCTAAGGTCATGACTATACCCTTGATGCTTCTTGCATTGGGTGCGATCTTCGCCGGACTTCTGCCTTTTGCTTCGTTCGTCACTTCCGACGGAAAGCCACTGGCCATGCACATCGACCTGGCTATTGCCATACCAGCTGTGCTGGTGGGTGTTTTCGGAGCGCTGACTGCCATGGTTTTTTACCGTAAGGAAACCAATATCCCCGAAAAAATTTCCACCGCCCTGGGTGGTTTTTACCGGGCTGCCTTCCGGAAATTCTATATGGATGAACTTTATCTTTTCATCACAAGAAAGATCATCTTCAATTATGTTTCCCGTCCCATTGCCTGGTTCGACCGCCATATTGTGGATGGCTCCATGAATGGGGTTTCCTATGTTACAAATGAAGTTTCCACGCGGATCAAGAGTTTCCAGTCGGGACAACTGCAGCAGTATGCATGGGTTTTTGTGACTGGCGCTGTGGCCCTGGCGTTGGCATTCATTTATTTATGGACTAATTAAATTGTTGAACGAATGGATATCCTGACCTTATTTATTGTAATCCCCGTCCTCACCATCATCGGGATCGTTTTCTCCAAGGATCATAAGCAGGTTAAATGGACCGCGGCCATTGGCATGGGCTTGCAGCTTATCGCCGCAGCGACCCTGATCATCCTTTTCCTGATGGAGCGGAAAGCAGGAAATATGGCAGAAATGTTATTTGTAAAAGACCTGGTTTGGTTCCCGAGCCTGAACATTCACTATCTGATCGGGGTGGATGGTGTTTCTGTTGCCATGATCGGACTTACCGCCATCGTCATCTTTGCAGGAATCTTTGCCTCTTGGGAAGTGGAAGAACTGCATAAGGAATTTTTCATCACCCTGATCCTTCTCTCGACAGGAGTGTTTGGCTTCTTCATCTCACTCGACCTGTTTACTTTGTTCCTTTTTTATGAGATTGCGGTCATCCCGATGTACTTGTTGATCGGTATCTGGGGGAGTGGTCCGCGGGAATATTCGGCCATGAAACTGACCCTGATGCTGATGGGTGGTTCGGCCCTGATCCTTGTGGGCTTGCTGGGGCTGTATTTCAATTCCAACCCCTCTGGAGGCCAGCTGACCTTCAGTCTTCTTGCGATTTCCAAAGTTCATATTCCTGTTGAGATACAGAAATTCTTCTTCCCATTCCTTTTCATTGGATTTGGCGTGCTCGGCGCCCTGTTCCCTTTCCATACATGGTCGCCCGATGGTCATGCTTCCGCACCCACCGCAGTTTCGATGCTTCATGCGGGTGTGCTGATGAAACTTGGGGGTTACGGCTGTTTCCGCGTAGCGGTATTTTTATTACCGGAAGCTGCGCATGAACTGGGATGGATCTTTATCATTCTCACCACCATCAGCGTAATATATGGCGCCCTCGGGGCAGTATGGCAGAAAGACCTCAAGTACATCAATGCTTATTCCTCAGTGAGCCACTGCGGCATGGTGCTGTTTGCCATCCTGATGTTCAACAAAACTGCCATGACCGGTGCAGTGCTGCAAATGATCTCCCACGGTATCATGACGGCTCTTTTCTTTGCCCTGATCGGGATGATCTACGGACGGACCCATACCCGTTATATCAATGAAATGGGCGGGTTGATGAAAGTAATGCCTTTCCTCGGTGTAGCATATGTGATCGGCGGTCTTGCATCCTTAGGCCTTCCCGGTTTCAGCGGGTTTGTAGCTGAGATGACCATCTTCGTTGGGGCATTCCAAAATGTCGATACCTTCCACAGGGTAGCTACTATCATTGTCGTCTCTTCCATCGTGGTGACCGCAGTATATATTCTTCGTGTTGTAGGGATTCTATTGCTGGGCAAGATCAACAATGAACATTATGAACACCTCGGCGATGCAAAGTGGTATGAACGGGTGAGTACCGGTGTCCTGATCTTTGGGATCACCGCGATCGGCCTGGCGCCGTTATGGTTGTCAGAAATGATCAGCGGGGGTTTGGGGCCCATCATCCAACGGTTGTTGATGGCATCCCCGATTCACTAATGCCACTTCCTTTGGGGTGGGGTAATTAAGTAGAAGACAAAAAATATTATCAATAAATTACAGACCAATGCTTATAATGAGACATGAATTGCTGCTGGTTGCCATCACGGTAATTCTTTTACTTGTCGAGATATTTCTGCCACAGGACAAGAAGCATAAGATCATCCTGCCTGCCATTCTCCTGATGGCGCTGGTCACGATTATTGGCTTCATCCCCGGCCCGACCGGAGTGCTTTTCGGCGGGATGTACGGAACATCTCCACTGATCCTTTTGATGAAGAACATTCTGAATATCGGGGTTCTGATCATTTTCACCCAGTCTGTTTCCTGGCTGAAACTGGAAGAACAGAAAGAAAAGATCGGAGAATATTTCGTTATTCTGCTTTCCACCCTGATCGGGATGGATTATATGATTTCTTCCGGAGATTTTTTGATGTTCTACTTAGGCCTCGAACTGGCTACCATTCCTCTTGCCACACTGGCAGCATTTGAACGTTTCAAGGAAAAATCAGCAGAAGCCGGGGTAAAGTTGATCTTTACATCGGCATTGTCATCCGGCATTCTTTTATATGGGCTTTCGATGATCTACGGAACAACCGGGACGGTTTATTTCCCTGAAGTTTCCGCAGCCTATGCTTCTGCTCCCCTGCAGATCCTGGCGTTTATCTTTTTCTTTGCAGGCATGGCATTCAAGATCTCCCTCGTGCCGTTCCACCTCTGGGCAGCCGATGTGTATGAAGGAGCCCCGATCAACGTAACCTCTTACTTGTCGGTCATTTCAAAAGGCGCTGCCGTTTTTATCTTTATGATCATCCTCTATACGGTTTTCAATAAAATTGCCCTGATGTGGAGAGACGTGATCTATGTCATATCCATCCTGACCATGACCCTGGGTAACCTCTTTGCCATGCGACAACGTAACATCAAACGTTTCCTGGCATTTTCCTCCATCGCCCAGGCCGGGTTTATTCTTTTGGGTATCATCGGGCAAAGCCAATTGGGGATGACCACTGTGGTTTATTTCGTACTGGTTTACATTTTTTCAAACCTCGGCGCCTTTGGTGTGGCTGCCATCATTTCCAGTAAAACAGGAAAGGAGAGCATTGATGATTACGACGGGCTGTACCGTACCAATCCCATGCTCAGCCTGACCATGATGCTGGCACTATTCTCCCTGGCCGGTATTCCTCCGGTAGCAGGGTTCTTTGGGAAATTTTTCCTGTTCACCGCTGCCGCGAAACAGGGGATGTACATCCTGGTCTTTATTGCCGTACTCAACACAATCATTTCCCTCTATTATTACCTGCTCGTTGTAAAAGCGATGTTCCTGAACCAGAGCGACCGGCCGATCACCTATTTTAAAAGCGATGTTTACACGAAACTCGGTCTTGCAATGTGTATCGCCGGCATTATTATTATCGGTTTCGCAAGCCCTGTTTATGAGTTCATTCTCAAACTGAGCTACGGCTTGTATTAATCCTCAGTAAAATTTAAAGGTAGAGGCTGTTTCAAAAATACAAGACAGCCTTTTTTTTGGTGGCGAGGCCGCCCGGCCTGAGAGCATCAAGAATGAAGCTACCCTATTTAACATCCTCTTTTTGTTTACCAGAGGAAACAGGGAATTAAAAGAGTTTTCGTAAGTTTGTACCGTAAGAAAAAAAAAGCTATGGCGCTGAATAAAGGCAAACATGTCGTTGCAGAAATCGAAGGTGTTCGGTCCACTGTGGTCGAAACAGGATTGAATGAAAGCCGTTCCCTTTTCCTGAAGGAACTTCTCCAACAAAACGGATATGAGGTTAAAATGGAAAAAGAAAAGGCCAAAGACGGTACCCCGCTGGAAACATGGATCCTGGGTGTTACAGATCTCGTCTTCAACCCGATGATCCGGGTTTATGAACAAAAACTGGTTCGGGCCGATGGCCACCCGGTAACTCCTGCATACTGGAATCAATGGGCCGTTGATCCTGATATCCCTTACTGGATGGTGACAAAATAAATTGCCAAATGGCAAAATACTGGAAAATATTTTCCATTGCAGTGATATTGATGTACTTTTTCCTGGGGTTTTACCTGCTTTATAGTCCCAGGTTTAACGGGCTGACCAAGGAGATCAAGGTGATCTTTGCCGTTTTCCTGTTTCTTTACGGCGGCTGGCGACTGGCAAGGATTTTCACAAAGGACAGGGAAAGAAGAGAAGAAGAATAGCGGGAAACAGGTGTCCTGATGTCACCCAACCGGTGAAAACCCCTGTAATAATTTGGTGTTGCGGAAAATAAATTTAATATTTTTGTGTTTATTCAATAGTGAAAACTACTAGCTTTGGCAGATTAATCCTTAGGAAGATGAAAACACCGATGATTTCCCGTTTAGCGGGTTTTTTTATCATTTGCGGAATTCTGTTCCTTTCAGGATGCGGGGGAGGAGGAATAAAATCCACTGACACAGATTCCCCGACTTCCGGGAAATTCAAAATCGGTTACGATGATTCTTACAGCCTCCTGATGGAAGCTGAATTGTATACCTTTCAGTCGCTTTACCAGTATGCAAAAGTTGATACGATATGCCGGAGCGAGGCTGACATCATCAACGCTTTCATGAAAGATTCAGTATCGCTGATCGTTGTCAGCAGAAAACTTACTGCGGATGAAGAAAAACAATTGAATTCGAAGCAGGTCTTTCCAAAAACCACGAAAATCGCATATGATGCCGTGGCATTGATCATGAACCGCGAAAACCCGGACAGCACCTTGTTCTTTGACCAGGTTAAAAACATATTCGAAGGTAAGATCAAAACATGGAAAGAAATAAACCCGACATCGAAAATGAAAGAGCTGAAGATTGTTTTTGATAATTATAAATCCTGTAACACCCGCTATTTCCGTGAAAAGTTCGACCTCCAGAAATTACCGGAGGCCTGCTTTGCGGTGCATAACAATGCGGAGGTAATCAGTTACGTTGAGAAGAATAAGGGAGCAATTGGCGTGATCAGTGTTAACTGGGTGAGCGATAAAGCAGACACGGTATCTCATTCCTTCCTCAACAGGGTGAAAATAGTCGGCATCAGCGCACCCGGACATACCGACCCTAAAGGTGATTTTTATACTCCTCATCCCGCTTACATAGCGGAAGGTTTTTATCCGTTTACCCGGGAAGTTTATTGCATCAACCGGCAGGTTTATGTGGGACTTGCTTATGGCATTTCCTCTTTTATCGCGGGAGAAAAAGGACAATTCATTGTTTTACATTCCGGAATGGTTCCTGCTGCCATGCCTGTCCGGCTTGTTGAAGTGAAACACTAATCTTTTAAGAAGGATACAATGACAAGGACTTTTAAAACAATTATCGGAGTTACCCTGTTTTTCTCCATTCTTTTCACCGGGACCATTCTCCATGCCCAGGACCTGCAGTCTGCATTTAGGCTGACAAGGGCGGAACGGTTCGAAGATGCAAGTACCGCCTTTAAAGCACTTTTGCAGAAAAACCTGAAGGATGGCGATATCTATTATTATTATGGTGAAAATTACCTTCAGGAATATTATTCGGATACCACCAATAATTCATTTAAGGAATTGTCGGATTCTGCAAAAGTTCTTTTCTCAAGAGGAACCACTGCGGAACCGGCCAACCCCTTAAACTACGTTGGACTTGGACAGATTGCACTGATGGTAAGAGATATGTCCAAAGCGCAGCAGAACTTTTCCAAGGCGATATCGCTCCTTCCTTCCAAGGCAAACAAAACCATCATCATGGCCCCGGAAAAACAGGCCACTGTCTACATTAAGCTGGCCAATGCATATATCAAAGCCAATATAAATGATACGACAATAGTTTTCGGATCTTTGCTGAAGGCCGAAAAATTCGACAATAAAAATTATGATCTTTACATCGTCAGAGGCGATGCCTATATCTTTCTGCTCAATGACGGATCAAAAGCCATTTCGAATTACAATACCGCCCAAAGCCTGAATCCAAAATCTCCCTTTGCAAAACTCCGCGTAGGGCAGCTGTGGATGCGTGCAAGAAATTACCAGGATGCCCTTACCTTTTACCTGGAAGTGGTGAAGATCGACTCTTCCTTTGCACCCGCTTACCGTGAATTGGGATACCTGCTTTCACGTGCCAACCGGAATACTGAAGCCCAGCAGAATTATAAGAAGTTCCTCCGGTTATCCGGTGGAAACACCACCGCCCGCATCCAATATGTTAATACGCTGATCGAACTGAAAAATTATGCCGAAGCCATCACCCAGCTCAATGAAATATTAAGGAATGATTCCTCCAACAACGACCTGAACCGTGCGTTGGCATATTCTTACTTTGAAACAGGACAGTTCGACAAAGGCCTTGCATACAGTAAAAAATTCTTTCGTCGTGCAAAACCCGATAAGATCCGCGCTACAGACTATTCTTACTTGGGAAGATTGTTTGCCAAAACAAAGCAGGATTCCCTTGCCCACGAAAACTTATTGAAAGCATACCGGATGGACACCTCCCGTTCTGAACTTATTTCGGAAGCCGCAATGTCGATGATCAAGCTAAAAAAATACGAC
Organism: Bacteroidales bacterium; assembly: GCA_017882335.1. Taxonomy (GTDB): domain Bacteria; phylum Bacteroidota; class Bacteroidia; order Bacteroidales; family FEN-979; genus FEN-979. The sequence goes on from JADGPR010000029.1 coordinate 21,136, forward strand.
AAGGCGATCGATGATTACACACTGAAGATTTCGCTGAAAAAAGCGGTTCCAAACGATTATTATAACCTCGGGAAAGTATATTACAATACCAAAAGCTGGGGCAAAGTCGACACCACCCTGATGTACTACAGCACCCTGATGCCTGAACATATTCAGGGCTATCTCTGGCGGGCACGTGCACTGGTGAACATTGATACAACGAGTAAACTCGGACTTGCAAAACCAGTCTATGAAGCCATGATCCAGAAAGCCAGTGCAGATACGGTAAAAAATGCCAAGGAACTTTTGGAGGCTTATTCCTATTTGGCTTACTTTAACCTGGTTCAGTTCAAGGATACAAAAAATCAGGAATACGGGCTGAAATCGATCGAATACTGCAATAAGGTGCTGACTATTCAACCGGCGGATCCTGCCTACACAGAAAAAGCAAAAGCTATTCTGAAAGACCTGGAGCCCAAGATCAGAAAATAAAAACGATTTCCCTTGGGATAAAAACAGCAAAGCAATCCATGAAATAGAAAGCAATTATTTAAAACCAGATTAATATTTAGTTTTTTTTTATATTTTTGCTTCCTGTAAAGAAATTATCAATTCACCATTAATCATTCAAAAACAAATTAAAGATGAGCAAGACAACTAACAAAGGCGGACAATCCATTGGTGACGCTTTAAAGTCGTGGTTTACAGTGGCAGTTATTATACTCTCATTTCTAATTGCATTACTGGTCTACCTGAAAATTATGGGTAATCCGATCAACTTTGAAGGCGGAGCCGACCTGATTAAAAACAAGGTTCCTTCAGATAAATGGCATCCGATTCCGGGTAACTACCTCGCAATGGTTTATAAAGGCGGTTTGATTGTTCCTCTTCTGATGACCGTTTTACTGGTTCTGATCACCTTCTCCATCGAGCGTGGTATTACCCTTGCACGTGCCAGCGGAAAAGGGAAGCTTAATGTTTTTGTCAAGAACCTCCAGAATTACCTGGCGAATGACAAAATCGAAGATGCCATCGCTGCCTGCGACAAGCAGAAAGGATCACTCGCAAATGTCATGAAAGCCGGTTTACTCCGTTACCGGACATTACAGAAAGATGCGACACTTTCCAAGGACCAGAAGATCCTGGCGTTGCAGAAAGAATTTGAAGAAGCCACCGCACTCGAATTGCCGATGCTTTCACGAAACCTGGTTATCCTTTCCACCATCGCTTCCATCTCGGTGCTGATCGGTCTTTTGGGAACGGTACTCGGGATGATCAAAGCTTTTGGAGCTCTTGCCCAGGCCGGCGCCCCGGATGCCCTTGCCCTTGCAACCGGTATTTCGGAAGCTCTTATCAACACGGCATTTGGTATCACAGGTTCTTTGCTTGGTATCGTGATGTACAATTTCTATTCGACACAGATCGATAGCTTTACATATAAAATTGATGAAGCAGGATTCAGCCTCGTACAATCCTTTGCAGCACAGGAAAAGTAATTTCCCGGAGCTGACAATAAAATAAACGATGTGCATTTTTTCTGTCAGTCATCAATTTAAAATAGATTACCATGCCTAAAATTAAAGCACCCGTACGAACTCCACACATAGACATGACGCCTATGGTGGACCTGTTTTCAGTACTGTTGATTTTTCTATTGCTTACAGCTTCGTTCCGACCCTCGGAAGCTACCGTCATCGCCAGCCCCAACTCCGTTTCGGAAAAGCAAGCACCGGATAAGGATATCATGACGATCATCATTAACAAGGATGGAAAGATCTTTTTCAACATTGATAACGGAAAAGATTCTGCCAAGCATACCCGCGTTGACGTCCTGACTCAAATGGGCAAACAGTACAATGTCACATTCACGCCGAAACAGTTGAACGTTTTCGCTCACCTGGCTTCTTTTGGAATGCCCATGGTCGATTTCAAGAAATGGCTGACTACAACGGATTCGAAGGAGAAAGAGAAACTGCAGACCGGAATCCCAACCGATTCGGTGGATAACCAGCCTTCACAGTTATTTTTCTGGGTCCGGTTTAGCCGTCTTGCCAATCCAAATGCCGAAGTTGCCATCAAGGGCGACGGAGAAGCCAACTACAAAAAGGTGAAACTGGTTATGAACCTGTTGCAGGATAACAAAGTAAACAAATTCAACCTTGTTACGAACTTGGAAAAACAGGAAGTCACCCTGAAGGATCTTCCGAAATAGTCGTAACAGGCATTTGCATGTTTAAAAATAAAATCTATGTCTGAAATAATAGAACAAGAAAAAGGCAAAAAAGGCGGCAAACGAAGACCCAAAAAGCAATCGACCCGGATCGACATGACCCCCATGGTCGACCTGATGTGTCTCCTGATCACCTTTTTCATGCTTACCACAGCCTTCAGCAAGCCCAAGGTCATGGTGATTACCATGCCGGAAAAGAAAACAGAGAAGGAGCCCGAAGTAAAAATTGCTGCCTGGAGGACCCTCAATATCCTACTCACAGGCGATGACATTGTTTATTACTACGCTGGCGAAGCCAATCCCAGGAAACCGCCCTTGCCTGCTTTAATTAAAAGCGATTTCAGCAAAGACGGGATCCGCAAGGTCCTCCTTGAGAAGAATAAGGATTTGTTCAGGCAGATCACCGAATACCGTGATAAACGGGTGTCGGGCAAACTGCTTGTAGCTGATACTACTGCAGAATCGGCGATTAAGAAGATGAAAAAGGAAGACATGAAGGGACCGATCGTGCTGATCAAGGCTGATGACAAGGCGAAGTACAAGGATGTTGTCAATATCATCGATGAAATGGCCATCTGCAACATTGCCAGTTATGCCGTGGTGGATATCAACACAGTCGAGTTGGGAATGCTGAAAACTGCTCCTAAATAGTTAAACGGATTTCTTATTAATCAAATAATTGAAAGGAATTAACAATGGAAAAGCAGCGCGTAGAATCGCTCGAGGAAATTGTTTTTAAAACGAGGAATAAGGAATACGGGGCATATGTATTAAGGCATAAATACCAGAAATATACCACGATCGCGATGATCATCGCGATCTTCATCATCGGGGCTATCGTAGCTTACCCTGTTATTGCCGCCTACATCACCAAAAACCGGATGATCATTGAGAACAAAACGGTAGAAACAGAAATGTTAAATGCCCCGAAAGCAGAAGAGCCACCCCCTCCACCCCCTCCTCCCCCTCCTCCTGATGTGGTGCAGCAGCAGCGGTTTGTTGCCCCGGTTGTGACCTCCGACAGTGTGGAAACGACAATGGCCACCCAGGATGACCTGAGTAACAAACCAAATACTGAAGCTCCGGCAGAAGAGAATCTCGAGGTTGTTGAAACGAAGACACAGGTTATTGAACAGGAAGCTCCAAGAGAGATCTTCACCGTGGTTGAAGAACAGCCGACCTATCCCGGTGGCGATGAAGCCCGTATCAGGTTTTTACAGGCAAATATGAAGTATCCTGAAGAAGCAAAAGAACTGGGTGTACAGGGAAAAGTATTTGTAACCTTCGTCGTTGAAATCGACGGATCAATCACGGATGTTAAAGTCCTCAGGGGAATCGGATCCGGTTGTGATGATGAAGCTGTCCGCGTCGTTAAATCCATGCCGAGATGGGTTCCCGGAAAACAAAGGGGTGTGCCTGTCCGCGTACAGTTCAACCTGCCCATTAATTTCAAACTTCAATAGTAAATGAACAAAAGGGTTTAACCCTCTAAACAATTGAAAGAAGCTGGCACAAATTTGTGGCGGCTTTTTTTGTTTTTACCCATTACTGGACACCGGGGAAACAAAATAATATCCCGGTAAGGGTACGGTATAATCTGCCCATAAAATTCATCTTGCATTAATTTAGAATCTTTCCAAAAGGAACTTTTTATAACTTTGTATCGTTTAAAAAAACGACAGAAATTTATAGAAAGTTTCTTTTTTTTTATAGACCCATGTTAATTAATTAACATCAGACAAAAAGTTCTTTTCACACTTCAATCGTACGAAATGATTACACTAGGATTGCTGGAAAAAAACACTTTCCTGGAGGCTGTCAACAAAAAAAGTGGCACTAATGTTCTGGAATGTTACCAGTGTGGCAAGTGCGTTTCTACCTGCCCGGTTTCAGGTTACATGGATTTTCCCCCGAGGGAGATCATGCAAATGATAAAACTGGGGTTGAAGGAAGAATGTTACATGGCCAATTCCATGTGGTTCTGTCTTACCTGTTCGGCATGCAGCGGTCGTTGTCCGCGTGAAATCGATGTTCCTGCCGTAATGGAAGCCATCCGTCATCTTGCCATCGAAGAAAATTACAGATCTGAAAACAAAAAGGTCAAAGATATCCGTAAGTTTCATGATATTTTCCTGGACATGATCAAACGCTATGGCCGGAATTATGAATTGCGGATGATGGCCGAATTCAACATCCGTACCCGGAACCTTTTTAAAGATATGCATCTTGCTCCCAAGGCGCTGCTGAAAGGCAAGATTCCCATCGGCCATGAATCCACCAAAAGTGCAAAAGCCATTCAGAAGATGTACAAGCTGGCAGAAAAGCTTGAAAAAGACATGAAATAGCAGACTTTTTACCCCATCATTCTACTCAATTGAATTGACATGAACAAACTAACCTATTTCCCGGGTTGTTCGGCACACGGTACCAGCGAGGAATTTGACCATACGCTGAAACTGGTCATGCAAACCCTGGATGTACAGATGGAAGAGATCCCCGACTGGAATTGCTGCGGGGCTACTTCCGCCCACGTTATGACAGAAAACCTGGCATTGGCGTTACCCATGCGTAACCTCGTCCTCGCTGAGCGGCTGGAAAACAAAACCATGGGTATCGCATGTGCCTCTTGTTATTCGAGGATGAAGGGCACGAAGAAACACCTGGATGAAAACCCTGAACTGGCCAGAAGGATCAACACCACCGTGATCGATGAGGGTGAATACAAAGGAACAATCGATATAAAATCCATGCTGCAGTACTGCTATGAAGAAATTGGCCTGGAGACCATCAAAAGCAAGGTAACTAAATCCCTTTCAGGATTGAAAGTGGCATGTTATTATGGTTGCCTGCTAACACGTCCGAAGGATATTACCCTTTTTGATTCACCGGAATACCCGATGTCGATGGACCTCCTCATGGAAGCCCTTGGCGCAAAGGCCATGGAATTCGATTTTAAGACGGAATGCTGCGGTGCATCCTTCTCCATCTCCAACACAGAGGTCGTGGAATCCCTGAGCGGAAAGATCCTGGAAGTCGCAAAGGAAAGCGGTGCCCATCTGATCGTAGTTGCCTGCCCGCTTTGCCAGTCGAACCTCGATATGCGCCAACCCGATATTGAAAAGCACACCGGCAGGAAATTCGATCTTCCGGTGATGTATTTCACGCAACTCATGGCGTTGGCCTTCGGATATCCCGAAAAAGAATTAAAACTTCCCAAACACATCGTCTCCGTGGAAGCGGCCTTGAAACACATAGGGGAAGCGATACCGGAACCTGAAAAAGTTAAAAAAATTAAAAAAGCTGTCGAAGCAGAAAGCGAGGTAGAATAATGGCCAGAGTAGGTGTTTTCGTTTGTTTTTGCGGCGCTAACATTGCCGGCGTTATCGATGTGCCAGCGGTTGTGCAGGAAGCAAAAAAGATCAAAGAAGTAAAAATCTCGATCGAATATAAATACCTGTGCTCCGACCCCGGACAGCAAATAATCAGGGAGGCCATTGTCCAAAACCGGCTGACCTCAGTCGTCGTTGCTGCCTGTTCCCCCCGGATGCATGAAAAAACGTTCCGCAAGGCCTTACTGGATGCCGGGATGAATCCGTATTTACTGGAGATTGCCAACATCCGTGAGCATTCTTCATGGGTACATCAGAAAGATAAAAAAGCAGCTACAGAAAAAGCATCCGACCTGATCCGGATGGCCGTTGCCAAATCCATCGCCAATGAACAACTGCACGAGATCTCTGTACCCGTTACAAAGCGGGCCCTTGTGATTGGGGGCGGTATTGCAGGCATACAGGCTGCACTCGACATTGCCGATGCAAGGATTCCGGTTACCCTGGTTGAAAAAAGTCCCTCTATCGGAGGCCGCATGGCGCAGCTCGACGAAACCTTTCCTACCCTCGACTGTTCGCAATGCATCCTTACCCCGAAAATGGTGGATGTAGCCTCGCACCCATACATCGAATTGATCCCCTATTCGGAAGTGATCGAGCTCCAGGGCTATGTAGGTAACTATAAAGCCAAGATAAAGAAAAAAGCATCCTATGTTGATTTCAGCTCCTGCACAGGTTGCGGGGCCTGCACCCAGAAATGCCCGGTGAAGGTTCCCAACGAATTCAATATGAACATCGATAAACGAAAAGCCATTTATACACCATTTCCTCAAGCGGTTCCCAACAAACCGGTTATCGATGCCGAACATTGCACCATGCTGCTGAAAGGGAAATGCGGTATTTGTGCGAAGGTCTGTGAAAAAGGCTCCATCAACTTCAAAATGGTAGATGAGGTTATCGAAAGGGAAATCGGGGCAGTAGTTATCGCCACCGGGTATGACCTCTGGGATCCCAAACCCTATGAAGAATACGGGGTAGGCCGGTATAAGGATATCATCACTTCACTCGAATTTGAACGGATGGTTTCCGCCAGCGGCCCGACCAATGGTGTACCGGTACGTCCTTCCGACGGGAAGGTTCCCAAGAATGTGGTCTTTATTAAATGCATCGGCTCCCGCGATGAGGCCAAGGGTATTGAGTATTGCTCCAAGATCTGTTGCATGTACACGGCCAAGCATGCGATCCTGCTGCACCATAAAGTACCCGACAGTCATGCGTATATTTTCTATATGGATATCCGTGCTGCCGGAAAAGGGTATGAAGAGTTTGTGAAACGTGCGCAGGTGGAAACCGCAGCAACCTACCTGAGAGGAAGGGTATCCAAGATTTATAAAAAAGGTGATAAACTGATGGTCAGGGGAGAAGATGCCCAGATCGGCCAGGTGGTCGAAGTTGAAGCCGACCTGGTGGTATTGGCAACGGCCGTGATCGCGCCGAAAGATAATCCTGCCCTGGCCCGGTTACTCGGTGTATCGTACGATAAATATGGATATATATCGGAAGCTCATCCTAAGCTAAGGCCGGTTGAAACGGCCAAAGCCGGTATCTTCCTGGCAGGATGTACACAGGCGCCCAAGGATATCCCCGATACCGTCGCACAGGCATCCGCTTGTGCCGCCAAGGTATGTGGTCTTTTTGCCGGCGATACAATGAAGAAAGACCCGATGATCTCAACGATTAACAACGAATTCTGCAGCGGTTGCCTGAATTGTATAAAGGTCTGTCCTTACCAGGCGATTGTCACCGAAGAAATCCCGCTAGGACATGGTTCGAAAGAGATACGCACCGTAGCCAAAATCAATGAAGGCGTATGCCAGGGTTGCGGTTCCTGTGTTGCCATCTGCCGCAGCATGGCGATCAGCCTGGCTGGTTTTACCGATCCTCAAATCATTAACGAGATAGTTGCAATCTAATGGAAACTGAAGTAAAAGAAACTCAAGGAAAAATTTTCAGCGCCGAAAATCCGGGTATAACTGCGCCAACTGATTGGCAGCCGGTGATCATGGGGATCCTGTGCAACTGGTGTTCTTATGCCGGTTCAGACCTCACCGGGACATCGCGTATCCAGTATCCGCCCAACATCCGGATCATTCGCGTACCCTGCTCCTCAAGGGTTGACCCCTGGTTTATCATAAAATCATTGCAGACCACTGCCGACGGAGTGCTGATCTCGGGATGCCATCCCGGCGATTGTCACTACATTTCGGGTAATTATTATGCCCGCCGGAGGTTTCTCGTGACGAAGAAGCTGCTGAATTTCATCGGATACCACGAAAACCGCATTCAGTTCTCATGGGTATCGGCTGCCGAAGGACCAAAGTTTGCCAAAGTGGTAGCAAAAGTAACCGAAGACATCAAGAAGCTAGGACCTCTTCACAGATATAAAAAGGAAAATTTTTAAGGATGGACTATTCAAAAAAAATCCAGGAAATTGCATCGAAGTTGTTTGCCGACAATAAAATCAATTATTTCGTCGGGTATAAACAGAATTCGTTCGATGACAGCCAGGTTCCTTTCCTGATCACAGATCCGGCAGAAATCCCAAAACTGGTATTTACCGACAGGTCGGTATTCAACCTGGCCAACTACCTGAAACCGGATCATACCAAACGGAAACGGGTCGGACTGGTAGTAAAAGGATGCGACAGCCGGGCGCTGAACCTGATGCTTACTGAAAGCCAGGTGAAACGTGAAAATATTTACATCATAGGAATCTGTTGCGAGGGTGTGTTGAACGAGAAAGGAGAGAAGGCGCAGAATTGTGTTGAATGCGTGATGCCCGATCCGGTGGTATACGATGAGATGATCGGAAGCCCAACCGGCAAAAGGGAGTACACGATCAATGCCGACATCAGAGAACTTGCAACAAAAGCCCTGGAAGAGCGGGCCGATTATTTTGAATCGATCTTTGAGAACTGCATTCGTTGCAATGCCTGCCGCCATTCCTGTCCGCTGTGCTATTGTGCCAAATGCTGCATCGACCAGGAAACATCAACCCTTTACCATGGGGCCAATACTTCTTCAGGCGCCATGCATGCGTTGATGACATGGTCGTTGCACCTGGCGGGGCGTTGCGTGGATTGCCGCAACTGTGAAAAGGCCTGTCCAAGCCACCTACCCCTTCATCTGTTGCACAAGCAGAATGAGAGTGTGATCTATGAAAACTTCCAGCAGCACCTGGCGGGAATGGAAAAAGACGACCGGGGCGCTTTCTACAAGTATAGTTTGAGTGATCCTGATGATTTTATCTTATAATCCAAAAAGACGATGAACGTTTTTCTAGTTGAAACAGATAAAACCGGACTGCAAAAGTTCTATGAGGAAATCATAGGGAAGTTTGAAACCTATGCTCCGGTGGAGAAATTTGGAAAGTACGATTACAAAAGGATATCGAAACTCGATGAATGTGATCCGGATTCTCCCATCGAAACGACCATGAGCATAAAACCACTGTTCTTCCCCAAGACGGCCAAGGTCATGAAGTTTAAGGAAGACAATACCGGCACCACCATATCTGAAACCGATGAAGATTCCCTTACCGGAAAGCGTATCATACTCGGTGTGAAACATTGCGATGCCCGTGGTTTACAGGTGCTTGACCAGGTTTACAATTGGGATTATATCGATACTGATTACCAGAAAAGAAGGGGAAACACCGTGATCATTTCCACACGTTGCGATAAAGCCGGTACCCAGTGTTTTTGCACATCTCTGGATTATGATGTGGAAAAGTCCGATGCGCATGACATACGCATTGTGAATGGACTGGACGGAAAAATCTATATCCAGGCAGTCACACAGAAAGGGGAAGGATTTGTCAAAGAAAATATTAGTCAGCAGTCGGCAGTCGGCAGTCAGCAATCTTTAGAAGAGATTAAAAAGCATTACAAGTCATTCGAAGCATCGTTCCGACTGAAAATGGATTATAAAGAGGTTAATGAAAAGTTGCAAAAGCTGTTCGATTCCCCTGAATTTGAAACCGTTTCCTCAAACTGCATCGGTTGCAACACCTGTGCTTTCATTTGCCCCACCTGTCATTGTTTCAAGATCACAGATGAAAAGATCAAGGATACAGGAGTTCGATATAAGAGTTACGATTCGTGCAACAACGGATATTTCACGCTGATGGCTGGAGGACACAACCCGCGCCCGGTAAAATACCGCAGGTGGCGGCAACGTGCCCTGCATAAATTTGTTTATTACAAGGAAAGGTTCGGTATGAACCTGTGTGTGGGATGCGGCCATTGTGCCATTTCCTGCCCGGTGAATATCAGCATTTTTGATGTGGTTAATCAAGTAGCAAAAGTATAATGCGCCACCCCTTCAGGAGAGGGGTTAAAAAAGACAGAAAATGGAACAATTACTGGTCCCTGTGATGTGTAAGGTTGATAAGATCATCGATGAAACACCTGATATCAGAACCTATCGGTTAAAAATGAATGATCCGGCCAAAATGGAATCCTTTGGCTGGATGCCGGGGCAATTTGTGGAGTTTTCACTGCTCGGTCACGGAGAATGTACCTTTTGCATTTCATCTTCTTCCACGCGGCAAGGATATTTTGATTGCTCTATCAAGCGGGCAGGGATTGTGACGGCAGATATCCACAGCCAACTTGAAGAAGGGATGGATGTAGGAATTCGCGGCCCTTATGGAAACTGGTTCCCCGTCGATGATATCAAGGGAAAAAACCTTCTTTTCGTAGGTGGAGGTATCGGCCTGGCGCCGCTTCGTTCACTGATCCAGTATTGTATCGACAACCGGAGCGATTATAAGGATTTTACGATCCTTTACGGTGCCCGCACCTCTTCCGATATGTGTTACAAGGAAGAAATAGAAGAATGGAAAAAGAACCCTTCACTGAAAGTCATTCTTACCATTGATAAGCCGGAAGAAACCTGGAAGGAGAATGTAGGTGTTGTACCGAAGATACTGGAAGAAGTGGTAAAGCCCGGCACCGAAAACACAAAGGTGATCACCTGCGGACCACCCATCATGATTAAATACACCTTAGTGTCGCTCGACAAGCTCGGATTCGCCCCGAAGGATGTTATCACCACCCTTGAGATGAAAATGCAGTGCGGGCTCGGAAAATGCGGCCGGTGCAATATCGGCAGTACATATGTGTGTAAGGATGGGCCGGTGTTCACTTACGAACAACTCAAATCTCTCCCTGACGAGTTTTGATTCAGTTAACAGATAACAGGTTCCAGTTAAAAACTAACAGTAAACAACTAACAGTTTGGTCATCCTTACTGTTAATTGTTAGTTGTTAACTGTTAACTGATTTATTCCTAAATTTATGCTTCAAAATTTATTCCTATGAAGAACATCTGCTTACTTTTTCTATTGTTATCAATTGTCATTCAGACTGTGTCGGGTCAGGACAACCCCCAACGTGCTATTAATGATACAACCACTTTTGCGAAACATCCCGTAGAAGCAGAACGTCGCTGGGGAGATGGAGGAGTAGGAATAGGGCTTGATTACGGTGGTCTTATTGGTGTAAAAGCCACTTTTTACCCGGTTTCTTATATGGGGATCTTTGCTGCAGGTGGGTGGGAAATAATAGATATCGGATGGAATGTTGGCTGTCTGGCGCGTCTCCTGCCAGCTGATGGAAAGCATGGAGCAAGACCGTACCTGAAGGTTATGTATGGGGTAAATGGCGTTACCAAGGTAACCGGGAAAAGCGGTTATGATAAAATGTTCTATGGGGTTACTGTGGGTATTGGATTAGAAGCCAGGTTTGGCAGAACGAAGAAAAGCGGCCTGAACCTTGATCTGAATGTTCCATTCCGTTCACCTCAATATTTTGATATGGTTGACCGTATGAAAAGGGATCCGCAACTTACCATGAAGAATTCTACAATCCCTATCGCCATTTCATTTGGTTATAATGTCGAATTTTAGGATTTCCTAATTATCTGATAAAATAATACGGGTGGCACCGAAGAGGCACAGAGAACCACAGAGTATCACACTCAAATCAAACACGAATTCAATTCAATCCTTAATACACCGGACAGAACAGCCAAGTATTTTTTTATTATACCGATGCTGAATGAGAATGCAAAATGATTAACAATTACCTGTGCATAAACAATTTGGTTTTGAGTCCATTTATGTCAGAATTGGATATTTCTTTACAACTGATATCAGGCTTTTTATCATCGGATGAAATTAAAACTTTAAAATCGCTGCACCGATCTTCGAATCGGAAACAGGCGGACAAGATCAACGCTATTTTATTGCTTGACCAGGGATACGAATACTCCGAGATCACCAAGATCCTTTTAATTGCGGGATCGTAACACGTTATGGTTGCATCATTCTGTAATCCGTCACGCGAAAAAATATAGTACCTTGCAATTCATTTTCTGAAAGAAAAATCAACAACTATGAAAAAATTCCTTATCTGGATGGTCATTATTCTTCTTCTTCTCTTGGGTCCATTCGTTTACTGGAAATACTATTTCACTTACAGTGAAGGTAACCGTGCAGGATTATTGCAGAAATTTTCGTACCGGGGAAATATTTTCAAAACCTATGAAGGTGAGCTTGTCCTGAGCAGCGTTGAAAGCAACAAAAATGTTGCCCTGGCATCCGAAAAATTCTTTTTCTCGGTTCAAGAAAAAAATTTCGCGGCTAAGTTAAGCAACCTGGAAGGTCATATGATCGTTGTCCATTATAAGCAAAAAAACGGGATCTTGCCCTGGCGTGGCGAAACCGAATATATTGTCGATAGCGTAAAGGAGAATCGATAGCTAAGGCAACGGGAGAGTTTACAAAATCATTTGTTGTTTTTCACTTTTCATTTTTCATTCTTAATTGCAAAGAGAATGATTATCTTTGTATAAGATCGTGAACCAAGAATCCTGTTCGCCCTGGTTTGATCTGCAAAACATATTTTGGTTGAGTTTTTAAAATTAATTGTTGCGGTATGAAAAATAAAACACAATTAATCCTCCTGATTGGGGGGACTACACTTTTAAGTCCGTTATTCTCTTCCGGACAAAATGTCAAGGTTCCGGCTGATAAAAAGATGCAGATGCATAATGAAAAGCCCGGTGACAAGTACAGTCCCAATCCGTATGATAATAAAATGACTTCTCCACCGATGAGATATAATAGTACGGGTGTTTTTACTGCCCAGGTTAATGTGAATTCGAGCGGACAAAACATTTTGGGCGATGCAGCCAATGAACCGAACATTGCAGTGAATCCCTTGGATCCGAACAAAATTGTTATCGGATGGCGGCAGTTCGACAATGTGTTTAGTAATTTCAGGCAGGCCGGTTGGAGTTATACTTCCGATGCCGGACAAACATGGACTTTTCCGGGTGTTATCAATCCGGGAATATTCCGTTCCGACCCAGTGCTTGATTATGACACAGCAGGAAATTTTTATTACAACAGCCTGACATCTGATGGATCAAATTATACCTGCAAGGTGTTTAAGAGTATCAATGGCGGTGCCACATGGGGTACCGGAGCCGATGCACATGGAGGAGATAAGCAATGGATGACCATCGACCGGACAAATGGTGCAGGAAGCGGGAATATTTATTCATCCTGGACCTCTTCTTACAGTTCATGTCTGCCTGGTTTTTTTACACGTTCAACGGATGGAGGCAATAGCTTTGAAAATTGTATCCAGGTATCCGGTGATCCTTATTGGGCAACAATGGCTGTTGGAAATGAGGGAGAATTATACATTGGAGGTGCCGGTCCGGGTGGAGAAGGGATCGTGGTTGCAAAATCCCCAAATGCCCAAATCCCGGGCTCATCGATCAGCTGGGATTTTCCTGTAGCGGTAGATATGGACGGATACATCTCAGGTTGGAGTTCTATTAACCCGGAGGGTTTATTAGGCCAGGCGAATATCGATGTGGATCGTTCCAACGGTCCCGGCCGGGGCAATGTATATGTACTGGCCTCAGTGCAGAGAGTATCAAACTTCGATCCTGGGGATGTGATGTTTGCAAAAAGCACAGATGGCGGTCTGACCTGGAGCTTCCCAGTGCAGATCAATGACGACCCCGGAACGACGAATACCCAGTGGTTTGGTACCATGTCGGTTGCCCCGAATGGCAGGATCGATGTTGTTTGGCTTGATACCCGGGATGCTCCAGCCTTCACTGATAATTCAGCGCTCTACTATTCCTATTCCACCAACGGGGGGGAATCCTTTTCGGTCAATGAAAAGCTATCCGATGGTTTCGATCCGCACATAGGTTATCCCCAACAAAATAAAATGGGTGATTATTTCGATATGGTATCCGACAATTCGGGGGCACATCTCGCCTGGGCCAATACTTTAAACGGAGAAGAGGATGTTTACTACAGTCATATCACACCTGATGTAACAGGGATTGGAAATGGCCAGGCGAATGATAAATACTATTCTCTTACATGTTATCCCAACCCTGTTCGTTCCCAAACACTGATCAGGTATCAGGTTCCGGATGATGGTTCCGTAAAATTGGTTATCTGCAATTTATACGGACAGGAAATCACCACACTGGTAAACAAAAAACAAGCGGCCGGAATTTATAACATTACCTTTTCGGCAGACATGCTTCCTGCAGGATACTATTTCTGCCGGCTGACTGCCGGTGCACATTCGGAAATTACCCGGTTGGTTATTATGAAGTAAACTGCCTCTGAACAGCCCGGTATTGATGCTGTTTTTTA
>JADGPR010000081.1 GCA_017882335.1 Bacteroidales bacterium
CATCAAATTCTACTACTCCAATCACATTGACATTGACCACCAGCGGTGGATCATGCGGAACGACAACAGCTACCAAAACTATTGTTGTAAATCCGAATCTGCCGGCCAGCGTGAGTATAGCAGCAGTTCCTTCCGGAGCGATCTGTGCTGGAACTTCGGTTACCTTCACTGCTGCCCCAACCAACGGCGGCACACCTGCCTACCAATGGAAGAAGGGCGGAGTAGTCATTCCATCTGAAACAAACGCAACCTATACCTCAACAACTCTGGCCAATGGTGATGTGATCACAGTGGAGATGACTTCCACTGCAACCTGTGCTACCGGCAGTCCCGCTACATCTACTGGTATTACCATGACCGTTAACCCTCTGTTAGCTGCCAGCGTGAGTATAGCAGCCGTTCCTTCCGGAGCGATCTGTGCTGGAACTTCGGTTACCTTCACCGCTACCCCAACCAACGGAGGGACACCTGCCTACCAATGGAAGAAGAACGGAGTAGTCATTCCATCAGAAACAAACGCAACCTACACCTCAACAACCCTGGCCAATGGTGATGTGATCACAGTGGAGATGACTTCCACTTCAACCTGTGCTACCGGCAGTCCCGCTACATCTATTGGTATTACTATGACCGTTAACCCTCTGTTAGCTGCCAGCGTGAGTGTAGCAGCCGTGCCTTCCGGAGCGATCTGTGCTGGAACTTCGGTTACCTTCACCGCTACCCCAACCAACGGCGGGACAACACCTGCTTATCAATGGAAAGTAAACGGCATCGATGTTGGAACAAATAGCAATACCTATTCATACATTCCTGTTAATAATGATGTTGTGACCGTAGTTCTTACATCCAATGAAGTATGTCCCACAGGTAATCCTGCAACATCTGCTCCGGTTACTATGATTGTTAATCCCAATCTGCCGGTCAGCATATCGGTTGGTGCCTCGGCAAATCCGGTTTGTGCAGGTACTTCGGTCATCTTTACAGCAACACCAACCAATGGCGGAACAACCCCTGCTTATCAGTGGAAAGTAAACGGCATCAATGTTGGAACAAACAGCAATACCTATTCATACATTCCTGTTAATAATGATGTTGTGACCGTAGTTCTTACATCCAATGCAGTATGTCCCACAGGTAATCCTGCAACAGCTGCTCCGGTTACTATGACCGTTAATCCATCCCCAGGCATACCTGTTTTCACAGCAGGAGCGACAACAGTTTGCCAGAATGCTACTGATGAGATCTATACTGCTATAGCAGCAAACAGTATTTCAATCACATACTCAGTATTACCTGCAGCCGCGGGTTTAATAAATGCAACTACCGGTGTGATGAACTGGGATGCAGCGTTCAGCGGAACAGCAACGATCACCGCCACTTCATCCGGTCTGTGCGGAACAACAACTGCAGACAGAGTGGTAACAGTAAATCCATTACCGGAAGCAGTTGCCGGAGCCGACAGGACTATCTGTCTGAACACAAGCACCCAGCTCGGTGCGGCAGATGTCCCCGGAAGTATCTTCAGTTGGAGCTCTGTTCCTGCCGGGTTTACTTCAACCATAGCCAATCCAACCGTAACCCCGCTGGTAACAATCACCTATACCGTTGTTGAAACCATAACGGCCAGCGGTTGTTCCAATAGCAACAGTGTTGTTGTAACCGTGAATCCTTTACCGGCAGCAATTGCCGGAGCAGACAGAACTATCTTTCTGAACGCTAGCACCCAGATCGGTGCGACGGCTGTTACCGGAAACACCTATAGTTGGAGCTCTGTTCCTGTCGGGTTTACTTCAACCGAAGCCAATCCCACGGTCACTCCTCTGGTAACAACCACCTATACCGTTGTTGAAACTATAACATCTACCGGCTGTACAGCCGCCGGCAGTGTCAGAATTACCGTCAACTTTCAAAATCTTCCACCGGTGGCTGTTGATGATTACGATACAACCGGAGTAAATATCCCGATCAACATCAATATTCTGAAAAACGATTATGATCCTGATGGCAAGATAGTAAGTGTGACCCTATGCGGAGGTCCATACAACGGTTTGGTGACGCTCATCAGCGACAGTACGATAACCTATACTCCTAAAACAGGCTTTATCGGTATCGATTCCTTGTGTTACTTTATCTGCAACAACGGCGTCCCGGTATTATGTGATACAGCTACCGTTTATATCCTTGTCATTAAAAGTTCACATGGCAATAATTTAATCATTTATAATGTGATAACTCCCAACGGTGATGGAGACAACGACCTTTGGATTATAGATGGAATTGAGGAATTTCCGAATAATTCAGTGGTTATTTTCAATCGATGGGGAGATAAAATCAACCATTACGAACGCTACGATAACAAGACGGTTGTCTGGGACGGAACTAACCTGAAAGGCCGTCTGGTTCCGGACGGTACCTATTACTACATCCTTACCATAAAGGATGGCGATAGCGGGAAAAAAGATGACGATATCAGGAATGGATGGATTTTCGTTCGCAAAGGTAGTGAATAAAATAATTTACCATTATATACGCAAAAACATGAAAAAAACATTGGCAATTGCCCTGTTTCTCATTTCGGCAGTAACTTATGGTCAGCAGGACCCGTTATTCACGCAGTATATGTATAACAAACTTGCGATCAATCCCGGATATGCCGGAAGTCATGAATTGTTTTCAATTGAAGCCATCACAAGGTTACAGTGGGTTGGGCTTAACGGGGGCCCTCGAACAATCTCGTTTACCGCGCACACCCCATTGCGAAATCCGCATATTGGTCTTGGTTTTTACGCCTACCGTGACCAATTGGGTCCAACAGTAGACAATGGCGTTATGGGTAATTTTACCTACAGGGTGATCTTTGATCACAGCAAATTGTGTTTTGGGATCAATGCAGGTATTAAATATTATAACATCGACTGGGGGGCACTTGAGGCAAAAGATCAGGGTGATGTTGAACTCATTAACCAGGTAAAAAATAAGGTCGTGCCCGATGTTGATTTTGGAATCTACTATTATGCCCCTCATTTTTATGGGGGTTTATCATCCAAGCACCTCTTGGAAAATCAAATGTCGGTATCCAGCGCTCCCTCACCTGATACAAAATCCAGTTTTTCCAAATTGAAGCGTCATTTTTATGGAATTGCCGGAGGAGCTATCCCTCTCTCCGAGGATTTTGTTTTTATGCCGTCATTATTGATGAAAGCTATTGAAGGGGCGCCATTTCAAATTGATATCAATGCCAGTTTCCTCTTCCGGGAGGTATTGACGGTAGGCGCTTCATACAGGACAAATGCTGCCTTAGCCTTTCTTGTTGAAGTCAACATTACAAAAAGTCTGTCGATTGGATATTCCTATGATATCTGGTTTAATGCCCTCCAGAGCTATAATTCCGGTTCTCATGAGATCAGGATTGGATATGATTTCGACCTTTTCAATAAATCACGTATGCTAACGCCCAGATATTTTTAACGTTTAACATCCTGAGTGTATGAACAAATTTATTTTTTTCTTCACCCTTGCCATAATTGCAGGAATAGGCACTTTGGCTTTTGGTCAGATTAACAAAGCAAAAAAGCAGATGACCCTGTATAATTATTCAGAGGCTTTGTTGACCCTGAACAAATCGTTACAAAGAGAGAAAACTGATAAGCGGGAAGCCACCCTGCTTATGGCAGAATGTTACAGTAAACAACACGATGTTCAGCGTGCAAGGGAATGGTATGCAAAAACCATCGAATATGGCAATCCGAATCCTGCTACCTTGTTCAATTATGCAATGGTTTTGCGCTCATGCGGAGAATATCAGAAGGCAAAGGAGATCTTTTTAAAATATGACGCGCTTTCTCCGGGCGATAAGCGGGCAGCAGTCATGGCAGGCTATTGCGACAGTGCTGTTGCCTGGAAAGATATTCCACCGGGCTATGAGGTGAAGAATGCGGCCACCCTGAATTCAAAAGAGTCGGATTTTGGTCCGGTATTTTATGAAAACCTGTTGTGTTTTACGTCTGACCGTATGATCTCCAAAAATAACAATAACAAATATGGTTGGACCGGCAATAACTATCTGCATCTATTCTATGCCGAACCGATAAATATTGATGACTTCTATAACGATTTCAAAGAGATACGGCTTGCGCCCGATCTGTTTAATCAGAAATATCATGACGGCCCGGCATCCTTTAACCAGAATTTTACTGAAGTGTTTATTAATCGTACGATCGTATACAGGGATAAAGGGAAAAAGGACCAGGATAAGATCAGAACCCATTTGCTTAAAATATACAACTCGGAACGAAAAAATTCAAAATGGACGGAACCGGTACCTTTTTTCCTCAATAATGATCAGTATTCCATTGGCCACCCAGCACTTTCAAGAGATGGCAAGGTTCTCTGTTTTGTTTCTGATATGAAAGGCGGATATGGCGGAACCGATATTTACATGTGCCGCCGGGAAAATAATAAATGGAGTCAGCCGGTAAGCCTGGGCCCGGTTATCAATACATTTGGCAATGAGATGTTCCCCTTCTTGGCCGACAATGGAGATCTTTATTTCGCATCTGACGGACATCCAGGATTTGGAGGACTCGATATCTTCATAAGCCACCAGATGACTGATAGCACCTGGTTACAACCCCGGAACCTGAACCAGCCCATCAATTCATCCTATGATGATTTTTCTCTCTGTATCTCAAAGAATAATATGAATGGGATATTCAGCTCAAACCGGCCGGGAGGGCTTGGTAATGATGATCTTTACCTGTTCAGGAGATTGCCTGAGGTAAAAATTGTTCCAAATTACTACTTGTCAGGCTATGTTAAAGATAAAATAACCCTCAAACCCATTAACAATGCAACAGTTTTCTTTCTGGATCAGGAAAAAAATCAGGCTCTCATTCTGAAAACCGACTCAAACGGATTTTACAAAACGCAGATAACACCCGGGAAATCTTATACGGTTAAAGCCATGCAAATCGGATATATTGCCGATTGTTATCTCTTTACACCCGACACCATCAGCAAAGTAGTTGAACGTTTTGCCCCACGCGATTTGCTTCTTGATATGCTGCGCAAAAACAGGACGTTTGTCCTGGAAAATATCTATTATGATCTCGACAAATACTACATCCGTCCTGATGCCCAACCGGCCCTCAACAAACTCGTTGTGATTATGAAAGAAAATCCGGTTAACATAGAACTCGGTTCACATTGCGACTCAAGGGCAAGTGACGCTTATAACATGATATTATCGCAGAATCGGGCCGAGTCCGCAGTTCATTATATCGTTTCAAAGGGTATTAACCCTGCCCGGATCACCGCAAAGGGTTACGGAGAATCACAACTTGTAAATAAATGCAAGAATGGCGTTCCCTGCACTGAAGAGGAACATCAGATGAACCGCAGAACCGAATTCAAGGTGATCTCAGGGTATGACGATGTGAAGGAAGAAACCATCAATCTTTCCCGCTACAAAAAAGGAGAAATTATGAATGCCCGGTTGTTGCCCGACAAATTTTTTGACATTTGTAAGTAATGCGTTCGATTTCATTAACAACAATCCATAACTGGTTTTTGGACCCTCTGAATACCAGAACATGATAACTTCGACGGGGGTTGATCCTCTATCCATTTATCAATATAACGTTGCAGGTCCAATCTTTTTAGCTTCAGGGCACCTCTAAAAACCAATTGTTAATATATGCATTTGATTGTTAATAACTTAACCCTGTTTATATCGTTGGATTTTTTATATTTGCTGTAGAAAAAAGCAAGCCATGAAAAACATAAACCCTCTCGGACTTTTTGACGATCATTTTTTATTGGAAACGCTCAGTAAACTTGGATATGATGGAAAAGATGAAAGAAGGAAATAAGGATATGAAAAAGATGGGGAGTATGCATAACATGAAAGGGATGGATAAAAAAGCTAAAAAGTAAGATTCAATAAGAAGCCGATGAATACTAAGAATACGGCAAAAGACTTTCCTATAATTTGCGTGGGCGGTTCAGCCGGTGGTCTTGATGCTTATACCCGTTTACTCCAGAATCTTCCGGCAAATATGGGGGTTGCTATCGTCATCGTTAATCATTTGAGAAAGGTAGCCACCCTACTTCATAAGATTCTCCCGCACTATACGGAGATGCCGGTTGAACTTATAACGGAGAAACTGGACATCCAGCCCAACCATATTTTTATAATCCCTGAAAAACGGGACTTGCACGTTCTAAATGATGAGTTTCGCCTAAAACCGATTTCAAAGCCTCGGGGATGGCCAGATGTGATTACTGTTTTCCTTCGTTCCTTAACCCAGCACTGGGACGGCAAACTCATCGCTGTGATTGTCTCTGGATATGACGGGGATGGAGCAGAAGCGCTTTGTGGCATAAAAGAAGTGGGGGGCATTACTATAGCACAAAAGCCCAATACAGCTGCGCAGCCAGATATGCCGGAGAGTGCAATAGCAACTGGATGTATAGATTTTATTCTTTCACCTGAGGATATCGCCCGGCAAATTGCTCGAATTGCGCACGCAGAGAAAGCGGATAATTAAGAAGAATGCCAATTTGTGGCAAAAAAACAAAGTTGGGCAGTTTATATCAATGTGTATACTATAGATAGATGGAAAAATGTTTTGGGTACTTTTTGGGGTACCCTAAAAAACAAAACCCACGTTTAGCGTGGGTTTTGAAGTGATTTTGTGCCCGGAACAGGACTCGAACCTGCACATCCGTGAGAATACTAGTCCCTGAAACTAGCGCGTCTACCAATTCCGCCATCCGGGCGAAGTATGTGTGGGTGTGGGTGTGCGTGTGCCCAGGACAGGACTTGAACCTGCACAGCCAAGGGCCACTACCCCCTCAAAGTAGCGTGTCTACCAATTTCACCACCTGGGCGAGGCGGGTGTGTGTTTGAGTGTGTGCCTTCCTACCGGCAGGCAGGTTTGGGTGTGGGGTGTGAGAGTGCGCGCGGGTGTGGGTGTGAGTTAATCGAGGGTTTTTGGGAGCGCAAAATTACATCTTTTATCTAACCCGGCAAGATTTTGTTGATTAAATCAAACTTAAACCGAATGCAACCAGGATTCCGAAACAAACCGTAACGAATTTCTGAAGGTTGTACCGGTGGTTTTCTTCCGTTTCAAAAAGGATAGAAGTGGATACATGCAGGAAGATCCCGATTACAACCGCCATGATGTAATTAAAATAAACACCGATCGAAGCGGATGATAAAAGATGGATGACGTTGCTCAGGATGGATCCAAGCGGGGTCATCAGTGCGAAAATCACAAGGAAAAACAAGGCCCTCCTTTTTGAAAGGCCATAATGAAGAAAAAGGCTCATCAGCGTCAGTGAAATGGGGATGTTGTGAATCACGATCCCGATCACCAACGTATGCTGGATGCCCGTTGTGAATGCGCCCACTATGGGCATGCCTTCCAGGAAAGAATGAATACATAACCCGGTCAACAGTAAAAATGGCGATACCTTCTCCCCTTCTGAATGCTCGTGTCTGTGGCCGTGCTCCGCTCCTTCCGTGATCAGTTCCAGCACCAGTTGGATCAGGAATCCAAGCATGACAAACAAACCGATGTACCTGGCCGGCGAACTAAAGACCTCCGGCACCAGCTTCAAAAAACTGATCCCGATCAGGAAAGCCCCACTAAATGCGAGCAGGAGCTTTAGTACCCGTTGATCATCGGAACGAATAAAAAAAATGAAAGACCCACTGGCCATAACGGTTAGAATCAGTACCAGGTATAAGATCAGGAGGGTAACCATATATAATTAGGAATTACGAATTATGAATTATGAAAGGGACGATGATTCAAATGCTATTCAAAGAAAATGAATATTTTTGTAATGACAAAAAAATATTCTCAATGGAAGACAAGATTGCTCAACTGAACCCGGAACGACTCTGGTACTATTTCCTGCAGATTTGCAGGATCCCGCACCCATCAAAAAAGGAAGAAAAGATTGTTCAGTACATACTCGACTTTGGAAAAAAGTTTGGACTGGAAACGATAACGGATGAAACCGGAAATATATTGATCCGGAAACCCGGAACACCCGGGAATGAAAACCTTCAATCGGTGATCCTTCAAGGTCATGTGGACATGGTCTGTGAAAAGAATGGAGAGACGGTACATGATTTTGAAAAGGATCCCATTACCCCGTGGATCGACGGGGAATGGGTCAAGGCAAAAGGGACAACACTGGGTGCCGATGATGGTATAGGTATCGCAGCCATGCTTGCCATCCTCGAATCCACAACGATTGCGCACGGACCCTTGGAATGTTTGTTTACCATTGATGAAGAAACCGGGTTGACCGGCGCATTCGGCATAAAAGCCGGCCTTCTAAAGAGCCGTATCCTGATCAATCTTGATTCGGAAGATGAAGGACAGCTGTTTATCGGGTGTGCCGGTGGCGCTGATACCACGGCCCGCTTCGACCTGGAAACAGAACCGGTCCCGGAAGGATCACTGGGATATAAAGTCAGTATTACCGGGCTCAAGGGGGGCCATTCCGGCGACGACATCAACAAGGGCCTGGGAAACGCAGTAAAGATCCTGAACCGCTTTCTATGGAATGCCACCCGCGATTTTTACCTTGGGGTCTCCTCCATCGATGCGGGAAACTTGCGAAATGCCATCGCACGGGAAGGATTCGCCATCATAGTCCTGCCGCAGGAACATAAAACCGGTTTTGAAAACTATGCCACAAAGTACCAGGAGATACTGGTGGAAGAACTTCATACAACGGAGCCGAATGTAAAATTTGTCATAGAACCCTGCCCTTTACCGGACACCTTACTGATGCCTGACCTTGAATTCTGGTTGTTGAATGCGTTGTATGCCTGCCCGCATGGCGTTATCGAATTCTCCCGCGACATCCCGAATTTCGTGGAGACCTCCACCAACCTTGCTTCCGTTAAATTTACAGAAGACCGGATCCAGGTAACAACCAGCCAGCGCAGTTCAGTTGAATCGGCCAAAAAAGATATTCTCGACATGGTTGCAAGTGTTTTTGACTTGGCTGGTGCTGAGGTCGAACAATCCACCGGGTACCCTGGTTGGAAACCAAACCCCGATTCAGTCCTCTTGCGCCTGTGCGTGGATTCATATCGTAAACTGTTTCAGCAGGAACCCCAGGTACTCGCCATCCATGCAGGGCTCGAATGCGGCCTGATCGGGGCCATCTACCCGGGCATGGATATGGTTTCGTTCGGGCCTACCATCAAAGGGGCGCACTCACCCGATGAGCGGCTTGAGATCAAAAGCGCAATAAAATTCTGGGACCTGCTGCTGGACGTATTGCAAAGGATCCCCGCAAATCCGTAAACCACGCCTTATGATCCGTTACCTTCTTTGCTTCCTTCTTAGTATAAGTCTTATTCATGCCCGGTCACAGTTTTGTCAGTCTGATAGTTCAATCCGGAGTCGTATTTATAAAGATATATGTGTCCTGGCATCGGATTCACTCCAGGGCCGGAGATCCGGAACTGCAGGCGAGAAAAAGGCTTACGAATATATCATATCAAGTTTCAGGGAAGCGGGACTGCAACCTTTGGGAACGGAGTGTGGTTCGTACCTTCAGTCATTACCGTTTCAAAGTCTCGATTTTAGGTTCAATCAGACGAAATTGAAAATTGATGATAAAATCTTCGGATATTTTCGGGATTTCAGCGTAACTGCTTTCTCAGGAAATGGTTCAATCAACGGAGAAATACTGGATATAGGGCAGGGAATTTCCCTTGCCTTTTCCAGCTATGATGATTACAAAAACATTCAGGATTGCCGGGGAAAAATCGTACTCATGAATCTGGATGTCCCTTCCGGGTTGTTTTCAGTTGACTCCTTGAAAGAAAAACTTACACCGGTTTACAGGATCAAAACTGCATTGTCAAAGGGTGCCGTCGCGGTAATTGTCTGGAATTTCAGATCACCATTTTATCAGTCCATGTTTGATTTTATTCATACCGACACGCTGAATGCCTTAGTTATATATGGAAGGACAGAAGTGGTTGATTATGTCAGCAGTCATCCTGGTGGAAAAGTAATCCTCAGTGTAAAATTGAATCGAACGAATACCACATTTCATAATGTTATCGGTTATATAGATAACCGGGCTCCTTATACCATCATTATCGGCGCCCACTATGATCATCTGGGATTCAGCAGGAAATCGGAGATACGGTACGGCGCTGATGATAATGCCAGTGGAACTGCTGCCATCCTTGAGCTGGCAAGACACTTACGAAGTTCAGGCGATAAAAGTAATAATTACCTTTTCATTGCTTTCTCAGGAGAGGAAGAAGGACTGATCGGATCCTCTTATTTCTGTGCCCATCCGACCATCGACCTTGACAAAGTCAATTTTATGTTCAATTTTGATATGGTAGGAAGATTGGGCTGTGAAGGGAACAGGATTACTGCAATCGCCACAGCGACTTCACCAGATTGGAGAAAAGTCTTTTCAGGAACATCAAAGCAAAGTTTCAGAATAAAGAAGATGAGGGGAGCACCATCCTTTTCCGACCATTACGGATTTTATTCGAAAGGGATTCCTATTGCCTACCTTACTACGGGTCTTCACTATGATTACCATACCCCCAGGGATGTTTCAGGAAAGATCAATTATGACGGAATGGTATCGATCATTAAATATTCGGAGGATTTTATCAGTAAATCGGAAGTAGCCGGAAAGATCACTTTCAGGAAGGTACGCGGCTGGGACCAGTTCACTTCTTTTGCGTCATTCTTCTTTGAGGAGTTGGATTATGTATTTAACGTCGGACTTCAAGGTGCCGAGTAAGAAGCTACAATCGAAACCCGAATCCCAACCTGAAAACCGGGTTTGAATAAGGAGAATTATAGGTTTCGTTTATATTATAAAGAACTATAATGTCAAGGAAAGCTCGATCAGTGATGGATTGTTCATACCCCACACCAATAAAAAGGCTGTTGATTTCCAGAATATCCTTCCCCCGCTTGTAGGGATACCAATAAGGATCAAAGATGGTTCCATTAGGATCCTGTGTAAATGGGCGTGTATAATAGAGGTATTCATATTCTACATGACCGAACAAGTTTCCCAGAAAATTATCCATGAGGCTGCGGAGGTAATACCTTGCAAAAATGCGGCCGCCGTAAACATTGGCCTTGAAGGCAATGTACTGCTGATTAATGGTATCGTAGAAATAATTCTTCGACTTGAGGTAATCATAGGAAAAGCCAACACCCAAGTGGAACTGATCAACAACACGGATCATAACCTCCGGCGAAACATTGATCGCTGTGACCGTACCAAACTCCACACCCAGGTTCCCCCCGACAGAGACGCGGTGCCAGAAGTCATGGCTTTTTTTCTTTTGTGATTCCTGTCCGAAAGACAAATGTGAGAGCAAAATGATCAGCGAGAAGATGAGGATATGTTTCCTGTTCATAATAGTTCCATAATAATGTACAAAAATAATGAATTTAGGATTTCCCTGGTAACAAAAAAAGAAAGAGATTGTATTATTCCAAAGTTATAGTCCCGGTAAATTGTCCTGCGGGGAGGTTTATTCCAGGATTCAACAGTAGATTACCTTTATTAAAGTGGGT
>JADGPR010000082.1 GCA_017882335.1 Bacteroidales bacterium
CCAATGGTTGATACGGAAACTGATTACAAATCAACAAAAATACTTCATTCAATGAAAAAGAATAATACAATTGAAGAACAGCGCCTGGCAAAGCAGAAAGAAGATAAGCTTCCTACTGCAAGTTGGGGCCCTTACCTGAGCGAACGTCAGTGGGGCACAGTACGTGAAGATTACAGTAAAGATGGCAATGCATGGGAATATTTTCCTCACGAACATGCACGCTCAAAAGCTTACCGCTGGGGAGAAGACGGAATTGCAGGTATTTCCGATGCTCAATGTCAGCTTTGCTTTGCCCCGGCTTTCTGGAATGGGAAGGACCCGATCCTGAAAGAAAGACTATTTGGGCTCACCAACCTCGAAGGAAATCATGGCGAAGATGTAAAAGAGCTATATTACTACCTGGAGAATACCCCGACGCATTCCTATATGCAGTATTTGTATAAATATCCGCAAAGTGCTTTTCCATATGAGCTATTGTTGAAAGAAAACAAGAAGAGATCCATTCTGGAAGAAGAATATGAATTGCTGGATACCGGAATATTTGAAGGAGACAACTATTTCGACATTACTATCACGTATGCGAAAATTGATCAGGAGGACATTTGCATTCTCATTGAAGCGAAAAACAGGAGCGGGATAACAGCACCACTTACTGTATTACCGACACTCTGGTATCGTAAACAATGGTCACCTGACCTGATCAAGGGGAAACCGGAGATCCAACTTCAAACAAATTCTGAAGGAGTAAACTGTGTACGCGCCACCCATCCGTTTATAGGCCAATATTACCTGTACTTCGATCCGTCGGAACAATTATTATTTACGGAAAACGAAACCAATCAGGAGAAGATTTTCGGTATTACCAATGAAACACCTTTTGTTAAAGATGCTTTTCATACGGCCGTCATTAACAATGACTTTGCTGTTTTTAAGGATAAAAACTCAGGAACAAAATTCGCCCCGCTTTATAAAGCGAATATTGAACCTGGTGGTACAACCAGGTTCCGGTTACGTATTTCCAGGAAGAAAGACCTGCAAAAACCATTAGACCAGGAGTATGATCTTGCATTCATCAATGCAAAAAAGGAAGCAGATGATTTTTACAAAAACATCCTTCCTGCAAAACTGTCTCCACAGGAAGCCCTGATCGTCAGGCGGGTCTATGCCGGAATGCTGTGGAATAAGCAGTTCTATTACTACAATGTCAGGGAATGGTTGCAGGGGGATAAAGGACAACCCTCTCCGCCCAGGGAGCGATTGACTGGAAGAAACAGCAACTGGAAACACCTCAACAACCGTGAAATTATTTCGGTACCCGACAAGTGGGAATTCCCTTGGTATGCCTCATGGGACCTGGCCTTCCATACGATTGTTTTTGCCTATATTGATCCCCAGTTTGCTAAACGCCAACAAATACTTATAAACAGGGAATGGTATACCCGCCCCAATGGCCAAATACCTGCTTACGAATGGAGTTTCAGTGATGTTAATCCACCCGTGCAAGCCTGGGCTGCCATGAGGGTATATGAAATTGATAAAAAAAAGACCGGTGTTGGTGATATTGATTTCCTCAAGCGTATCTTTCAGAAATTAACGATCAACTTTACCTGGTGGGCCAACCAGAAAGATGCAGAAGAGAATAATGTTTTTGAAGGTGGGTTCCTGGGTCTTGATAATATCGGGGTTCTTGACCGCAATACCATTCTACAAAAAGGGTATATCCTTGAGCAGGCCGATGGTACTGCCTGGATGGGGATGTTTGCCACCTACATGCTGGAAATGGCCATTGAAATTGCGCAGTACGATGATACCTTTCAGGACGTGGCGCTTAAATATTTTGAACAATATTCCTTAATTGCAGAATCTTTAAATACCAATGGACTTTGGGATGAAGAACAAAACTTCTTCTATGATGTACTTATATATCCTGATGATAAGAAAGTTCCGCTAAAAGTACGTTCTATTGTTGGCATCACTTCAATTTTCACAGCCTTGTATCTTCCTGAAAATATTTTAAATAAGCTTGAACAGTTTAAACATGGTATTGATTGGTTCAGGAAATTTTGCGAAGAACGAGGCCTGTACCTGGCAGTTATTCAGAAAGAAGGAAAAGAAGAGAGTGATAAACTCATTTCCCTTATTTACATGGAGAAACTTCAAAAACTCCTGTTGGCCATACTGGATGAGGAAGAATTTCTCTCACCTTATGGAATCCGGTCTGTTTCAAAGAAACATGCTGACCGTTACGAGATTGAGATCGAAAACCAAATATTTTCCCTTCAATACGATCCGGGTGAATCAACTACCAAGATATTTGGCAGTAATTCCAATTGGCGGGGCCCCATCTGGTTTCCCATGAATTATCTTATTATCCGTTCGTTAAAATCATACTATCAGTATTTTGGCGATGAATTTAAAGTGGAATTTCCCGGCCGGTCAGGTAATTATATGAACCTAAAGGAAGTAGCCTTCCAACTCGCTTCACGGTTGCAGAAGATATTTACAACAGACCAAAACTCTTACCGTCCCATGTATGGCAAGCATAACGATTTTTACCGGCGACCGGAAAACAAGGATTTGATACTCTTTTACGAATATTTTCATGGAGAGACTGGCATTGGACTCGGGGCATCTCATCAAACAGGATGGACGGGTCTCATAGCAGCATTAATCCAGGAAATGAACGAAGAGGATAAAATGAATAAATAATCAGGAATTAATCGGCCTTGCTCATAAGATATGAAAGAAACTGAAGAAAAAAAGATCATCTGGACGATCGGCCATTCTACCCGTACACTTGATGAATTCGTCGGATTGCTTAAATCGTTTCAGATTGAATGTATTGCAGATATCAGAAGTTATCCCGGCTCAAGGCGTTTCCCGCATTTTAATAAAGAATCCCTTGAAAATTTGTTACCTAAAAACGATATTAAGTATATTCATTTAAATGAACTTGGAGGACGACGGAAGGCACGACCTGATTCCATCAACACTGGCTGGCGTCTTGCTGCCTTCCGGGGATATGCGGATTACATGGTAACCGATTCATTCAAAAAAGCGATCCGGGAACTGGAACAGATGGCATGCAAAGAACGTGTTGCCTGCATGTGTGCAGAGGGGCTATGGTGGCGCTGTCACCGTTCACTGGTATCTGACTATCTGAAGTTTCAGGGCTGGTCTGTGATGCATATAATGAGTATCAGCAAGGTACAGGAACATCCCTACACATCGCCTGCTGAAATTGTAAATGGAGAATTGCGGTATAGTAAAAAATTAACATCGCTGACGATGAATGAGTTGTCGGATACCCTTAATTTTTAATAAATAATTTTCAATAAATAGTTTTTTATATAATAACAATTAAAACCAAATAAAATGAAAACGATCACAAATATTTTCTCTGCAGTCATCATGATGATTGCACTTCTTATTTCAAGTTCATCATTTGGACAAACTCCAAAACTCACGGATCCTGAAATAGCATCTGTTGCCGTTACGGCTAACCAGATCGACATTAACTATGCTAAGATTGCAAAGGAGAAATCTAAGAATGCTGATGTCCTAAAATTTGCAGCAACTATGGCCAGCGACCATCAATCAGTAATCGACCAGGCTGTTGCGCTCGTTAAAAAATTAGGGGTTACACCAAAGGACAATGAAGTAAGCAAAAAACTGAATGCAGATGCAGAAACAACAAAGAAGATGCTTCGCACCAAGTCAGGGAATACCTTCAATAAGGCATACATTCATAATGAAGTTGCCTATCACAAAGCAGTGATTGAAACAGTTCAAAACCTTTTAATACCTCAGGCACAGAATGCTGAATTAAAAGCATTATTAGAGAAGGTGTTGCCAATATTAAAAGCACACCTTGAACATGCAGAAATGGTTCAAAAAATGTTTGCAAAATGAGGATAAGGTCTTGGGGAATATTGAAAAATAGTATGTATATATTATTTTCAATATTCCTTCTTTGTAATTGCTACGATTCCCCGAAAAAAGATCCTTCGGCTCGGGGTGCTGCTAATGATACAAATAACCATATACCAAAAGGTGAGGCTTTAGGGATAAAAAAAGGCCAACCTCATGTTTACATCGTTTCGATCAGCGAAATGACGTTTCATCCGAAGGCAATCAAAGTGCACAAAGGAGACACCATAATATGGATAAACCACGATTTGGTGGCGCATTGTGTTACTGAAGTAAGCAACAAACCATGGACTTCATCTGCAATACCTTCAGGTAGGTCATGGAAAATGGTGGTTATACAAAGTTCAGATTATTATTGTGCTATTCATCCGGTGATGAAAGGGAAGATTGTGGCAGAATAATTCTTTATTTGAATTAAAAATGAAGAATGAAGAATGAAGAATTAATTCTCTGCATCTCCGCGTCTCTGCGGTTAACTTTTTTTTAACACCTAGGAGAAAGTGGCACCTATTGATTAAATAGATTGCATCCGCACCTTATGCTGAATATTCACTCCTTAAAAAGATCCTGGCAGAAACATTTTCTGTCAGGATCTTGATCCGTAGGTGAAAAGATCAGATCTTTTTCAGATACCCGAACAGGCCGTGAGCTTCCTTTGTTGGTCCGGCAGTAAAATATAATTGATTTGGATCTGCAGGAGCGACATTATCAAATGTGATAGCCCATAATCCCGGAATGCTGACAGCAGTGCCATTCTGCATCAATTTACCCTGATACACGCCATTCGGATCATACACATTGATGTTACCGTCACCGAAGTTACCGATCAGAATTGCATTTGCTACCTGGCCAAAAGCAGCAGGTGCCTGTGCAATACCCCAGGGTGAGTTTAGCATGCCTTGTGTGATAAAACGCTTAACCAATATCCCACCGGGGGTATAGATATCAATATACCCATGGCCCGGTCCTGCCTCATCATCATGATTATCAGGGGCAAGTTGTTTTGCATAAGTCACATACAATTGACCCCCTAAATTAAAGATGTTAAAAGGGGCATAACCAGCCGGTATTCCCGGATCAATAAAAAGTTTTGTGCTTATGTAACCAAAGTTGTTATCAAACACATCAACTTTCCCGTTGAAAAAGTCAGTGGCATAAAGAAAATTTGCACCACCATCGCTTGCCATTGCAATTCCTTTATAGACGGCACCTGCTCCAGACCTGTCCGCTACTGTAATAGTTGTAGCGCCTGTGCTTGCATTCCAGGCCGAGAGAAGTCCATCCTCTGTCGAGAAAATGAATAAACTCGCACCTTTGCCAGGTATAATGAAATCGGTGGTGCTGTTGTAGATTACCCCATCCGGTGAGGCGCCATTAGGATTGATCCCAAGTGGAATATTTACCGGGGCTAATAATTGGGCTCCGCTATTGTCATAAATGAGTGCTGCGCCGGAATGGTTTACTGAAAACCATATTTCACCATTGGGTCTTATTGCAATTCCCCAGGCATTGAGAAGCATTGCATCCAATCTTCCTGCGTTAAAGCCGGCAGTGTCAGCCACAAGATTAACCTGATGGTAACTGGGACCGCTAGGAGTGGGGGTTGGAGTGGAATCACTTTTTTTAGAGTTACATCATTCACACATTTTCAAGGTTATTGCATTTTTGTGTTTTATCACCCCTATAACATTCCCGAATGTGTGAATCATGTAATATAAATTAAAATTTGTGTAACAGTTTTTATTTAAAAGGGTTTCAACTTTGTAACCGTATTGTTCACTTAATAAAAACAAAATGAAAAAAGCATTTCACTTACTTGGATTCTTATCCTTGGTACTTAGTTTGATATTTTCGTCATGCGGGCCAAGTAAAAAACTTTTGGAATCGGAAGCCAAAGTTGATAAGCTACAAAAAGACAACGCCCGTACATTTAGTCTTCTGAATGACTGCAATACGCAGGTAAAAATTCTCACGGATGATAAAACATCCCTGAAGAATGAAAATGCTTTAATTCAAGATAATTTGAAGTCTCTTTCGACCGAATCAAAAATGACGATTGCCGACCAGGCCAAGCGGTTAAAGAACTTTCAGAATATGATTCAGGCACAAAAGGATGTAATGAACAAACTAAAAAGTTCTATAGCCGATGCGCTGATGAATTATAAAACGGATGAGCTATCCGTTTACATTAAAGACGGAAACGTTTATGTTTCGCTCGAGGAAAAATTGCTGTTCAAATCGGGTAGCGATATAGTTGATCCTAAAGGAAAAGAAGCGCTCAAAACACTTGCCAATGTGTTAAACAGCACAAAAGACGTCACTGTTATGATTGAAGGCCATACGGATAATGTCCCCATTAAAACCAAACTATTTAAAGATAACTGGGATCTCAGCACCGCAAGAGCCACATCTATTTTACGTATCCTGACAACTGACTATGGCTTTGATTCGAATCGGATCACGGCATCAGGCAGAGGCCAGTTTCACCCTGTAAAAACGAATGAAACAGCTGAGGGACGTGCCAGTAACCGCAGAACTGAAATCATCTTATCTCCTGACTTGAACGAACTTTATAAGCTATTGTACCAATAAGATTAAAAGGTATCAATACCCGTCACGCGTTACGCGTATTGAGGATGTTCTAAATACTACAACTTAACTTGTCTTTTAAAACTATTCTTCATGAAAAAGATCGGTCTTATCATTATAATAATTGGTTTTGTATTAACCATTTTTGCGGCCTTTACTTTTTTCACCAAAGAGAAAGTAGTTGATATCGGAAATGTTGAAATCACAAGGAACAAACCACACCACCTCAATTGGTCGCCATTGATTGGCATTGCCGTTATGGGGATTGGCGGAGTATTATTATGGATGCCTTCTAAAAAATAAGTACCCGGTTAATAGAGATAATATTCTTCTAGAGATAATCAATTACTATCCTCCTCAGAAAAAACAGCTGCTTCATAAATATAAATTTCGGCATCCTTCCAACCGTTCCAACCCAGGCCAGCCTTATCGCGTGAGCAATGCCCGAGGAAATCCTCTTTGCTCCATCCTGTTTCAGTAGCCACTTGTGGCAGAAATGTTCCGGAGAGAGTTCCCTTCTTGATATAGATCCCATGTTTTCCCATAACGATCTCATCAATGGAATTGATCTTTTTCATGGGTGAAAGAACAGAGATCTCGATCGAGATCTTCCCGGTTTCTTTTGCTTCGACCGGTGGAAAACGATTGTCCTGTGTGGAAGATGCAATAGCCATCTGTTGTACCACTTGGTAGAGCGGTTCTTCCGCCGTGAAACGGCCGATGCAGCCCCGGAGAATGCCATCTTCCTTCAGTGTGACGAAAGCACCGGAAGGTGTTTTCAGTATTTCAGAAAACCCGGAAGCGTTAATCTCCGGTGTTTTGTTGTAACGGATGTATTGCTCAAGGGTTGTGCGGGCGATCTTCAGCAGTTCTTTCTTGTCTTTGTTGCTGAGATGAAAACCAGGAAGAGCCGGAATTGTTTTATCCTTCTTTGATAGCACAATCGACCAGTATCCTACCACCTGGCCTTTATCCTGGTATTTCGAATCACCTGAGTTCTGGTAATAAACCGGCGTCATTGCGATACCGGAGTCGCCTTCCGTCATGTAAAGCAGCGTAAGCACCGATGTCCACCCGCACAAACTTGTCGCAAGGTTCGTGACATTCTTTTCTTCATTCTCTTTCAAGGTACTGAGCAGGCGGTCCGGCTGATTGATCAGAATGGCATCACAGGTTTTTTTATCCACGGACAGGGCATCATTGTAAGGCGGATAATGCGAAAAATCGGTGCTGATCACAAACAGGTTATTCCCGTTCAGGTAAGGTTTCAGAGCCTTGGCAATCTTCCTGCATGACTCAGCCGATTGCGTCCCTAAAACGATCGGAACCAGGGTAAAACTTTTTTTCAGGTAATACTGCAGGAAAGGAACCTGGACTTCGATGCTGTGTTCATTCCGGTCGGCAGCCGGGTTGTATGAGAATACTGAATTTTCTTTGATCAGTTTATTTGCAAGATCAAGGTTCACTTTGATTTTTCCCAATGGCGTCTGATAATCTCCCGCATTGTAAATGGAAGCCCCCATGAAGGCAACATGATGACTCGATCCGATGATGAAAACGTTGTCATATTGTTTCCCGGGATCAATCTGGTTGTAGCTGCTGGCAGCCACTATTCCAGAAAATTCATAGCCGGCATGCGGGCAGATGATGGCAATCACATCTTTCGTGGATGCGGGTTTTGCTTTCGAAAAGAGGTTGCCCAGCAATGCCCTGAGTTCTGCAGGATCAGACGGGTAAAAACTTCCGGCAGCGGACATCGGCCGGTCGACAGGCACTGGGATCGTTTTACTTTCTTGAGAACGGCAACCAGGTTCTGCCAGGAGAAAGATAAGAACCAGCCAAAACCAGGACTGAATTTTTGGTATATTTTTCATAAATTTGGTACTTCTCTACAAAGTTAATGTATGACGATCAGATTTGAAAATACATTGCGAATTTCTTTGTTCACCCTGGGTTTTTCTTCCCTTGCCACGCAGGTGTTCCTGATCCGCGAATGTTTTTCTGTATTAAACGGAAATGAACTTGTCATCGGTATCGTCATGGCGAACTGGATGCTGCTCACCGGCGCCGGTGCATTTATGGGCAGGTTCTTCGGAAGGATGAAAGGAAAGATCCCTTTTCTTCTCTTCCTGCAATTCCTGTTCTCCCTTCTGCCGATGCTGATGATGTTAAAGCTCGATCTCTGGAAAGCGATCTCCCTCCCGTCAGGAAGCGTACCCGGGCTCATCCCCGTTATCCGTTCCATGTTCCTGTTCCAACTGCCATTCTGCCTGTTGAACGGATTCCTGTTTGTTGCCTATGTCCACGAACTGTCAGGGATAACTGGAAAGAACGCTTCCTCCGGTTCCTATGCCATCGAATCGGTAGGTGGAATGTTTGCCGGTTTATTAGTGAATATTTTTATTCTTAAATTTTCGGGGATGTTTGTCGGGCTTCACATTCTGCTTATCATCAACCTTCTCGTTTGCCTGCTCTTTTCCATTACCTGCGGGATCAGGCCGCAAAGGATTATCATGATCCCGGTATGCCTGATTTTTATGGTGTTTCCTTTTTTTGCAGATCTCGACACTTATACGGGTAAACTGTTTTATCCCGCACAAAAACTGATCTTTCATAAAAACACTCCATATGGGAAACTGGATGTGACCATGAATGCAGGTCAGCTCAATTATTTCGAGAATGGGTTGCTGCTCTTTTCTTCCAATAATGAAATAGTGAATGAAGAATCCGTTCATTTTGCAATGATTCAGCATCCCGGTCCAAAGAAAATATTGCTGATTTCCGGGGGAATTTCCGGCACTCTCCGTGAGATTTTGAAATATCATCCCGAACGGATCGATTATGTCGAGCTCGATCCCGGGTTGATCAAGCTGGGACGAAAGTATTCAAAGATCCTTGATGATGAAAGGATTCATGTTATTCAGGGAGATGCACGGCGTTTTATCCGCCAGACCAAAGAAAAATATGATGTGGTCCTGGTAAACCTGCCCGAACCTTCCACGCTGCTCATTAACCGTTTTTATTCACGTGAATTTCTCATGGAACTGAAAAATGTGTTCACCCCGGGCGCCGTTATTTCTGAAAGTTTACCTTCCACTTCGGATTATGTTAGCAAAACAGCAGCAATAACGAATTCAACATTGGTTCAAACCTTGAAGACTCAGTTCAAGAATGTACTTATCCTTCCTGGACAGAGAAACTATTTCCTGGCTTCCGACAACAGCCTCTCTCCCAAGATCGCAGTGTTGATCGCCGGTCGCGGCATCTCCAATCTCTATGTGAATTCCTGGTACCTGGATGAAAATTCGCTGAAAGAACGTAGTGAATATATTCATTCCCACCTGGATATAAATGCTAAAGTGAATAGCGATTTCAAACCTGTGGCTTTTTTCCAACAGTTGCACTACTGGACTTCCATGTTTGAATGGAACATACTGGCAGCCGGAATCGTGATCCTGGTGATGCTATTCTTAGTCGTTTTCAGTCTGAACAGGATCAGCCTGGGGCTTTTCACCGGCGGTTTTACGGCTTCATCCCTTCAAATGTTGATCCTGATTTCGTTCCAGATCATCTATGGTTATGTTTTCCTTGCTACCGGCATCATTCTGGCCTTGTTTATGGCGGGACTTGCCCTCGGTGCTTTTTCTTTCAAACGGATGATTCCCGTTCCTACCGAAAAGAAATACATCCACATCCAGGTCAGCCTGGCGTTATTTTCTATCGGGTTTCCTTTTATCATCCTGGCGCTGAACCTGCCCGGAATGCCGGTGATAATGGTCTATGTTGTTTTTCTTTTGCTGACTCTTGTACTCTCCTTCATCACCGGACTGGAGTTTTCACTGGCATCAGCCCTTGGCAGCAAGGAGATCACATTAAAAATGTCTTCCAATTATTCTGCTGACCTTTTCGGGTCAGCCATAGGGGCAATCGTTACCACATTGATCCTGCTTCCTTTCCTCGGGATCGTAACTTCCAGCCTCATCCTGGTCGCGATGAATCTTTTCAGTGCAGGATTCCTTTTTTTCAGGCAAAAAATATTGTAATTTTAGGGTCGGAAAACGTCAGGCTTTTTTTAATCAGCCTCATGGGGGTGATTTATAAGTTCATCTTCACTATTGCGGTGACGAGGCCACCCGGCCTGAGGGCAAATGAAAGAAAAGAAAGCGATGGCAAAAAAAATATCGAAACGGGATTTTTTACGCTACAGTGTACTTGGGCTTGGGGCTACTGCTGCAGGTATAGATACTGCCAGGGCACTGGCGAAAGGGACGATCAACAATGGAGGGAATGCTTCCGCTGAGCCGGTTGTTGACCTGGGAAAATTTACCCGCGAATCTCCCTATTCCATTCAGATGGCAAGAGGTGTCAAGTGCCAGATCTGCCCGAACAACTGCATACTGAAGGAAGGACAGGATAGCCTTTGCCGCACCCATGTGGTCAAAGACGGAAAACTTTATTCCATCGCTTACGGGAATCCTTGTTCTGTGCATGTCGATCCCATCGAGAAAAAGCCTTTGTTCCATTTTCTTCCTTCTTCCCACAGCTTTTCAATCGCTACTGCAGGGTGTACTTTCGCCTGCCTGAATTGCCAGAATTGGGAGATCTCACAGGAAAGCCCGAAAAATACCGCAAATATTGACATGATGCCGGTAAAAGTGATGGAAGAAGCGGTTCATAGCGGCTGCAGTTCTGTGGCATATACCTATGCAGAACCCATTGCATTTTATGAATATACGTTTGAAACAGCAAAACTTGTCAAGGCAAGAGGATTGAAAAATCTGCTGATATCCAACGGGTTCATCAATGAAAAACCGTTGCGCGACCTTTGCAAACACCTCGATGCAGCAAACATCAACCTGAAGTCTTTCAGTGAGGAAATCTATGCAAAACTGAATGGTGGCTCTTTGCAACCGGTGCTAGTATTCCCGCTCCAATAGGTAATCGACGATTTCGCGCAGGCGCT
>JADGPR010000083.1 GCA_017882335.1 Bacteroidales bacterium
AAATATAATTTTGCACCTCAAATCAGTAAAATATTATGGCAAAAAAAATTGATAAAACAGAGGAAAGGATCGTAGCTGTTGAGGAAGCATTCAGTAAAACCGAACAATTCATTGAAAAGAACCAGAAGATCATCCTGATCGTGGTTGGCGCTATCATCCTGGTAGTTCTCGGATACTTTGGTTTTAAACGGCTTTACCTCGCACCAAGGGAAAAGGAAGCACAGTCGCAAATGTTCATGGCCGAAAAATATTTCGAGATGGATTCCCTCACCAGAGCATTAAAGGGGGATGGCAACTACCTTGGATTCCTGGATATTATGGACCAGTATAAATTTACAAAATCAGCCAACCTCTCGCATTACTATGCCGGGATCTGCTATCTGAAAAAAGGTGAATTCCAGAATGCAATCGATCACCTGAGCGATTTCAGTTCCGACGATGAACTGATTGGCCCGATGGCAACCGGAGCTTTGGGCGATGCCTATATGGAACTGAACAATACCGATAAGGCCATTGACTGCTACCTGAAAGCCGCTGATAAACGAAAGAACGACCTGACTTCTCCCATGTTCCTGATGAAAGCAGGGATGGCCTGTGAGTTGGCTGGCAAGAATGATCTTGCATTGAAAACTTATATGCGGATTAAGACTGAATTTTCCAGAACCAATGAAGGACGTGAGATCGACAAGTATATCGCCAGGCTGAATGGCCTTGTGAAAAAATAAAAGATTGCAGGCATGAAGTAAAATTTGTTTTTGTTCAGGAGCTGTAAAAAAATGAAGTAAATTGCCTGTGAAAACAGGCAATTTTTTTATCAGGAAATATGAAGAATCGTCCACGTATCGTTTTTTACGGAACCCCCGAGATTGCGGTAGCATCTCTGAAAAGCCTGGTCGATGCTGGATATATTATCACCGGCGTGGTCACTGCGCCCGACCGCCTGGCAGGCAGGGGGCTTAAGGTGCATTTTTCACCGGTGAAGGAATTTGCTCTCAGGCATGATCTTTTATTGTTTCAACCTGCAAACCTGAAAGATCCAGGGTTTCAAGATCAGCTTCGTTTGCTGGAACCTGACCTTCAGGTGGTGGTAGCCTTCCGTATGCTGCCAAAGGAAGTCTGGTCGCTTCCCCCAATGGGTACATTCAACCTTCATGCCTCGTTGCTACCTCAATACCGTGGCGCTGCCCCGATCAACTGGGTCCTTATTAACGGGGAGACAAAAACTGGCGTTACTACCTTTTTTATCGATGAAAGGATCGATACCGGTAATATTATTTTCAGTGAAACAATTGCGATTCACCCCGAAGAAACAGCAGGTGAACTTCACGACAAACTCATGGTGGCCGGTGCCGGGTTAGTGGTGAAAACCATAAAAGGTATTGAATCCGGGAAAATACCGGCCCATCCGCAGAATGAAATGCAGGATCCCGGTTCCGGGCCTTTAAAGATGGCACCAAAGATTCACAAAGAGGATTGCAGGATCAATTGGGAAAACGAGGCGTTGACCGTTTTCAACTTCATTCGCGGGATGAGCCCGCATCCTGGCGCTTTTACTGAACTGGTTGCATCTGACGGAAGCTCCTTTTACCTTAAAGTCTTTAGTGTACAACAGGAAATTCAGCCTCACGGTGTAAGCCCCGGTACAATCGCATGCGACGGAAAGACATATTTAAAAATAGCCGTCAGGAATGGCTTTATCCACCTTACTAAGGTGCAACCTTCCGGCCGCAAAGCCATGAGTTCATTGGACTTTCTGAAAGGATACGGAACGCATTTCATCTGAATGGCTTGTCAAATAAGGCTTTCAGTGGTTGAGTTATTAACAAAATCTCCGATTTATTAACATTTTCAATGGTTTTAGAAAAAAAACACTTGACAAAAGTTATAGATGGCTTATATTTGCAGGTGTTTTAAATTAAGTATTCACTAAAAAATCAAAAAAAATGAACAAAGCTCAGTTGATCGAAGCTATTGCTTCTGATGCAAAAATGACAAAAGCTGAAGCTAAGAGGGCTTTAGAAGCTTTCATAACTTCTACTACCAAAGCAATGTCAAAGGGTGAAAGAGTGGCCCTGGTTGGTTTCGGTTCTTTCTCAGTTTCCAAAAGAGCTGCACGTAAAGGAAGAAATCCTCAGAATGGAAAAGAAATCAAGATCCCTGCAAAAAAAGTCGTTAAATTCAAGGCAGGTGCTGAATTGACCAAGAAAGTAAAGTAAACCTTAATTGGTATATTCTTTTTCCAAAAGTCCCGCCCCGAGTATTCGGGACGGGACTTTTTTTTAGGTCATGATCCTGAAACGATAGGGGAGAAGCGCATCCTTCCCGGCATAATCCACACCGATGCGCTGTCCGGTAACGATTTTTTCAGGCGGAACTGTTCTCCCTTCATCTTCCAGCCATATTCCCTGTCCGTAAATCCCCGAAGGTTTTTTCGTAAGGTCCATCCCGGAATAACTGAAATGAATACCCAGGATTTTCGATATCTTTCCCGGACCGTTCCCAAAATCTTTATCAATAGACGCTTTTCCTGCACGCCTGAGCATTGTATCCATTCCGGTAATTGGTTTGATTGCCCGGATCAACACGGCATGGGGAACGTCTTTTTTGTTAGTCACTACATTAAAGAGCGAATGAACGCCATAGCACAGGTAAACATATGCAGTACCGCCTTCAGCGTACATTACTTCCGTGCGTACCGTTCGCCTGTTTCCGAAAGCATGGGAAGCCCTGTCAGTAATTCCAGCATATGCTTCTGTTTCTACGATGATACCTCCCGTAACAGCTCCTTCAAATTGTGTAAACAGCATCTTCCCCAGCAATTCCTGTGCAACAACGACCACGTTCTCCCTTTGGTAAAATGATCCCGGAATGACCTGCATAGACTTTACTAAAATGTAAAAGTAGAAAATACTTGACTTTTGATGTGTTTTTTACTAATTTCGATCGTCTTTTTTATTCGTTAACCTAAAACACGCAAACATGAACAAAGCTCAGATGATCGACAGCATTGCCAAAAGCGCAAAGCTGACAAAAGCAAAATCCAAGGTCGCATTGGATTCCATCATGATCATTGCTTCCAAAACATTAGGTAAAGGTCAGAAAATTTCACTCGTTGGATTCGGAACATTCCTGGTTTACCAGAAAGCAGCACGGAAAGGAAGAAATCCGCAAACCGGGAAGGAGATCAGAATACCTGCCCGGAAAGTCGTTAAGTTCAAGGCAAGTAAAAGTCTGAAAGCGTAATCGTATGAATGAAAAAGAACAATGGCCTTGGATTTCCGGGGCCATTGCTATTTAGGATCATGGATGTTTTGCTTTGTAACAATCGAAACAGGCATAAGGTACCGACATTGTTAATTCCCCGTTTGAAGCAGCCATCGTGTTCAACTTATTAGTAACCGCCTGCCAGATCTCCGGATCCCCGGTGATCTCTTCCCAGGTCTTATGAAATGCAGTACGGATGAAATAATGTTCCAGGAAGGCTGTCCCATCCGTGAATTTCATTTTAAATCCGTCCACGTTGATCGACCGGATAGTGAATCCTGCTTTTTCGATGGCTTCCTTCCAGTAGTCAACCGGTTTACGTTTTGCAAAAATGTGATTTTTCAACTTTCTGCATTCCACTGCCAGCCCGCGTTCAAAAAGCACCTGGTCAAACAATTCATAAAATTCCACCAGGGTATGCGGCAGGTTCATGGTAAGGACCATCTGTCCTTTATCAGATAAAACACGGCAACATTCAGTCAGAACTTTCCGCTCATCCTTAACGTTGTTTATTCCGTTATTGGCAACGATCAATCCGAAAAAGTGATCAGGAAAAGGAAGTTCTTCGGCGGCTCCTCTGGTAATAAAGGCGTTTGAAATGCCTTTGAGTTCGATCTTCTTTGAGATCATATTTATGGAATCAGCCGAAGGATCAATTCCATAAACAGCAACTGTTTTTCCCGCCCTTTCTGCGATCTCAAGCAACGGGAACCCTGCACCGCTGCCGATGTCGAGAATGTTGATCCCTTTCACCAGCCTGATCGTATCAAGAAGCGTCAGGCCAAAAGGGGCAGACCAAAGCGGAAGTTCGTCGTAAATGAGGAATTGGTTGAAACCGAGCATTTCTTCTTAAAGGGAGTAAGGTTGATTTTTATATGTTACTTTTTTTTCCAGCGTTCAAGTTTAGGAATTCCGATGGTGAAAAACCTGGTAAGAAAACCAGGGAACCCACCCTCCTTCAGTTTCGTTTTTACCCTTTCTTTCATTTGACCGGCTGTTATATCCGGCAGGGTAAATTCGCCTTTTTCATAACAATGGGAACAATACATGCTGCTTGTTGTTCCATTGGCGTTTGTGCCGCCACCTTTTTCGTCTTTTTTCAGAGGCATCCCGCAACTCTGACATAATTTATAGGTCTTTTCCATTTTT
Source organism: Bacteroidales bacterium (assembly GCA_017882335.1). Taxonomy (GTDB): domain Bacteria; phylum Bacteroidota; class Bacteroidia; order Bacteroidales; family FEN-979; genus FEN-979. The sequence goes on from JADGPR010000083.1 coordinate 4,414, forward strand.
GTGAGAATAAAATTTTTAAAATGAAGTGTCCCGAATATTCGGGATATAAGTCGAACCCTGTCTGATGGTAGGGTTAATACCAGTGTTTACTTTCTTTTACTTTTTCCTGCAATATAAGTTTTATTCCTGTACACATCCATCGAAACGGTTCGGATGCTAAACCAAAGTGACCTTTGAATAATCCGGACGATAAAAATAACAAAATATTTATGGAATATACCACTCCGGGGAAATCATTTTATTATTTCCCCCCAGTTCAATCATTTTTTCTATCCGGAGTTGCATAATTCGCAACAGATCCTGTATTCTGAATCATGATTTACGGGTGCATGCAATTTGTGCGAATTGTGTTGTTAAACTTAGTTTTGCCTTTCCTTGTTCTGGAGGTAATTTTGATTCAATAATTAAAACCAAATGTCATGGAAACAATGATCATTAAAGGAGATGCCGTTAAAGAAAAAATCTTTGGCGAAGTAAAAAATGAAATAGCAGGACTGCAGGAAAAGTATCACCAGGTTCCTGGAATTGCATTTATTGGATTTTCCTGTGTCCCTCTGGCGAAATATAACATCCCACTGCATGTTCAGTTAGCGGAAGCCCTAGGATTTAAGGTATGGAAGGAGATAGAACCGGAGAATGTAACTGAAGAAGAAGTCTTCAGATTGATCGAAAAATTAAATAATGACGATAAAATAAACGCCATTGTTATTCTCCAGCCATTGCCCACGCATCTAAATCCGATCCGGATCATCAATAAGATAGATCCATATAAAGAAGTGGAAGGATTTCACCCGGTCAATATGATGAATACACTGATACCGGATCTTCAAACAACAAAATACCCTATGTGTTTGCCGGCAGCCTTATTTGAAATGTTTAAGGAGGCCGGGATGCAGGTCCAGAAAGACCAGGAATGGGTTTTTCTCCTCGATGATGAATTCTTCTCCAACACTTTGACCAATATGGTTGTCAGAACCGCGGTGTCAAAGGTCGTACCGGATGATTGCGCAGTAACCATTGTGAACAAAAACTCAGAAAAACTCATTGAACATTGCAAAAGAGCCGACTTTCTAGTGGTGGTTTCCAAAACGCCGGAATATATCAAGCCGGAATGGCTGAAACCCGGTGTTTGTATCATTGATATTTATTCAAACCTGGTGAGGGAAGTCCCTTCCAAAAATGATCCCAATAAGTTAGTTCCTGTGATCCGGGGTGGTGTCAATGTGGAATCTGTTCAACACATTGCCGGCGCCATTCTGCCTATACCGGGCGGATTGATGACAGTTGTGATGGCGATCCTGTTCCGGAATACGGTGATCGCATTTAAAAATAGCTTGAATGGGATCTGAAATCCATTTCTTGAAAAGCGCTGTAAAGGAAATTACGCCATCCGCTCGATTTTGCATCGGAGCAATCTCACTTTTTCGTGGAGGGAATTGAAAAAACGGTGGCGTTCTTTTGAGGAGGTCCCGCTGATCATGGTTGATTTTTGCATCAGGATCCGGAACGATTTTTCAATCTGGTCACAAAAAACCGGGCTGGTGGTGATCAACTGGTTGATGACATTATAGGTATTGTAACAAACCCGCCGGCCGTCCATCGAAATCAGGATGCTGTTATCGTTTACCAGCACTTCATTGTGAAACAATTTATAACTGTTTTCAATTCCTTCGGAAGGCTTCCCAAACATGAATTGGAATCCGCATTCAGCCTGGCTCTGGACATGGTTGAGCCAGGTTTCCAGTACATCGCACAATTTGAAAATATCTTCATTCCGAGTAAAAAGACCTGCAACGAAACAATATTCGATCTGGCGAAGAATGCTGGAGATGGTCTCCTCGCTCCAAATCTCGATGACCGGGACCTTGATATAGTAGGAAAGTAATTGATGCCCGGTTTCAAATAGGATTTCCGGTACATCCAGCGTTAACTTTTGATTTACGGAACCCACCGAAGGAATAAGGACTTGCTGCCAGAAGAAGAATTTAAAAGCTGCTATTTCCGGGAATTCAAAATAATAAAATATCGGGATATCCTTCGCCGCATAAATGATCTCCTTTTGTTTGCATTGATGGATCTTCTTGATCTCTGTCAGTAATGTTTGCAGCCATTCTTCCAAACTGACTCCCCCTTCCCCGATGGCCATGGACTGGAAACTGATTTGATGGCTTTTTAAATTAAAGAGGTTATCCACCGAAAGGTTATACGCCTCGCAGATCGCTTTAAGTTCTTCCAGTGTCAGTTCCTTTTCCCCCCTGACCCTCCTGTATACACTGTCGTAACTTATTCCCAGAAGTTCAGAAATAGCATGTACAAAAGAGATGTTGGGTGGCAATGAGCCTTTGATCAATTGAAACAGGCTTTCTTGTATGGAAATCATTTGATTCACGCATGCAAGATAATAAATAATTAGGGAAAACCTATCCTTAGTGAAATATTTCACATGAAGTAGCGAAAAGGAACGTGATAGTTTTCAGCATATTCCTTCATGCATTTCAGTTATTCCTGATAATTTATGATTAAGGCATGTGATTTATTCTTTCACAAACTTCCCGATGGAAATGCCTTTTTTACTGTAAATCATTACAAAATAGACTCCACTTGTAAGATTAATTATTTGCACTTCTGTTTTGAATCCTTCAATTTTTTGTGTCAGGATTTCTTGTCCATGGATGTTTGTTATAGACAAAGTTCCATGATCAGAAATTTCGTTTGATTCTATTGCTATTTTATTATTTGCAGGATTTGGATAAATCCTGATCATCCTGTTCTCTTTGGTGATCTCATCTACGCCCGATGGATATAGATATCCTGTTTTCAACCCATTGCCAAAACTGGTTACCCACATCTCATTTTGATTAAAAGGATTAAAGAAAACCCTTTCCGGCTGGCGGAATGGATAACTGTTTATAAGTTCCCAGGCAGGTGTTGCCGTATTCATATCGTTGCTGATCCAAAGCCCTTGTGTTTCGGTAGTCAGGTATGCCTGGTTGTTGTTCTGAGGATTGTGTGTCATGGAAGTAACCCTGTCAAACAAAGAATCAGTTAGTTTCACCCAATTGTTGCCCCTGTCGGTAGTCTTATATAAGCCACCGAGGCCATTTGGTGCTCCTCCCCAACCACTAAAAACTGCGGTATACCAAGTGTTCTGTGTTGCATCAGTCGGATCCAACATGATGTCTTTTGTCCAATAATGCATGCCGGGGTCACTTTTATCACTCCAGGTATCGGTTACCGGGTTGTACAGAAATACCCCACTGCAATTGGTAAATGCGCCACTTGAATTTCTTCTTCCTGAAAAAGTACACACCATGTTGCCATCATGCAGGACCACGATAGCAGCCGGATGTCCTTCTGTTCTCGGGGGATTAGACAACTTCACCCAGGATGAAGCTGCACCTGCAGATAGATTGTTGGTCATATAAATACCACCGAGTTGAGCTCCCTGGTTGCCACCGTAATGGATTACGGAAGCATACATCCGTTCAGCGTTATTCGGATCTGTTGCCAACCAAAAGACAGGATGCCCAAAGACATGAAGTGTCGTCCAGTTTGCTCCTCCATCTGAAGAAAAGACAATTTTCCCATTTGCATCAGAGGCATCCAGCTGCGCATCGGCTAAACGCGTACTCTGATAGATGTCGTGAATGTTAGAGCAGGCCCCATAAAGCTTTCCGTTTGTTGCTTTAACAATCCAATACAATGAATTAACAGAAAATCCATTGTAGGTAAAACCCCATTTATTCCCCGCATCTGTGCTCCGGATCCCTCCGATATCGCTGAAGCAACCCAACATATTATCCTGGTCATTCCAGAACACCTGCCAGCAGGTTGTATTTTCAAGCCCGATGCTGGCATAGGTTTGTTTTGTCGGTGTATTCGATCCAGCGGGGTGTTGGTCTGCATCGTTCACATAGGCTTGTTTCCATGTAGTACCGCCATCCGTTGTGGATTGTACATTGCTGAAACTTCCGAACAGTACCTTGTTGGCATTATTCGGAGCCACCGTGATTCCAAAACAGTTCTCACTCCAGCTCCAGGCTTCATCGCCACCTGCGCCTTCCCATCCGGTAATGATATTCGCGTTGTTTGCTGTATTGAATACTTTATTCCAGGTAATCCCGGCATCAGCAGATTTATAAACCAGTGGTGCACTTAAGGAATTATCATGTCCTCCCAGGTAGATCGTATTTACATCGTTTTCTGCCATGGCAGCATACATCACAAAATCGTTGGAGAAATTTAAACCCGCAGATCTTGAAACCCAGGTTCCATTATCATTGTCCATGATAAACACCCCATTCGCAAAGTTGTAGTAGTCCCAGGGCATAATACCATTGTACACGTCTGCAACATTGGCAGTGATGCATACAAATCGGGTTGTGGCTCCATTCTTAGCAGCGGCAAAGCTCCATATTTCCTGCCCGGCTGGAATTCCAGTTGTTGTTTGAACTGAAAATGTTCCTCCGGAGTTTGAAGAGGTTATCAAGCCGTCATTCGTCCCGATATAGATTTTATTCCCATCCCCAAAAACACCCCCCATAATCAAACCTGCACCCATGTTTGCAGCATGTTTTACCAACGTGAAGGAAGTTGACCCATCATTGGAAAACAAAATATCGCCATAAGCCCCGATCAGCAATTGATTGGGATTAGCGTAGTTTGCAACCATCTTATATACCGTCCCGTAATTTCCCAGGTTGTACCCTGTGATGTTGGTCCAGGTGTTTCCACCATCCGTTGTCTTTACAGGATATCCTTCATTTCCATCATTGAAGTTGGAATAGGCAATGTTCGGATTGTTGGTAAACTCATAGGTAGAAGTGTTGAATACCTGGAGTTTTGAATGATGAATTTGCGAATACGAATTGCCAAAATCGGTACTGTGAAACAACTCGCTCATATCACAACTGACATAGAACTCGTTGTCATTAACAGGATTTATCTTGGGGAAAAACAAGGCGCCTCCTCCTCCAATGCCTTTTGGGGAAAATGAAACTGGCTGTGAATAGCATGCAAAACACAGCGCCAACAGATAAACAGAAATAAAATGCTTCATAAGATCAGGATGATAGGTTGCAAAACTTTTTCAAACAAATACATTCATTCCTTGTATCAAGACAAGTAATGGTAAGTTTAGTTGTCCCTATTTCCCATCATCCTTGCGTGGTAAGCTTCTTCACCGGTTTTTTCCAATTCAACAATCGTGCTGTTCATTGTTGAAACGATATACTCCTTCTGTTTCTGGAAGTGAATGAACATTGCTGCTAAGTTCACTGCCGCTTCAATTCCTTTTGGGTTTCTGAAGATCACCGTAAAAAACATCCTCCAATAATAAAATCCGGTTGCTGTGTTAAAACCTGCCTTATTGCAAACCCTAAGGAATGAACGCATATAAATAAGCCATGTCCTGAAATCCGGAGTATGTTTATAATTGGGCCTGATATTCAAGCCGGTAAAAACAACCCGTTTATAATAATCCGAAGGTTCATAAATGACGTTGAGAACCCGGATAAAATTTTTAAGGATATCAGCACGTGAAATCAGTGTAATAAAATTCAAACCGCTCGTCATCTGGTCAAAATCGTTTTCACCGACGGATCGGGATGACTGCTGAAACAACCTGCCTTCAGTTGCAAGACGACGCGTTAATTGAGTGTTTGGCAGTGCGTAAAGCAGGCCGATCATTGCCATGCAGATTCCCGATTTTTGGATGGAATCGATCATATTGTCGGCAATCTGGCTGCTTTCGCTATCGAAACCAATAATATATCCTCCATTACTCACGATGCCAAAGGATAAGAGTTTCCTGACAGCATCATCGATTGGTTTGTTTACATTCTGTGTTTTCTTGTTCAGTTTCAGGGTATCGTTTTCAGGTGTTTCAATACCCAGAAACACATACCGGAAGTCAACCTCTTTCATCAGCTGAAGTAATTCATCATCATCGGTCAGGTTAACAGAGGCTTCTGTAGTGAAATAAAACGGATACCCGTGGTTTTGGGTCCATATCTTTAATTCACGCAAGAGTTCTTTCGCCTTTTTTTTATTACCAATAAAGTTATCATCGACCATGTCAATATGTCCCCGGTAACCCAAATCGTAAAGGGATTGCAATTCTTTTATCACCTGTTCGTTCGACTTAAACCTGGGTATCCGGCCATATAGCTCAATGACATCGCAGAATTCGCAATTAAAAGGACATCCCCTGATAAATTGAAGTCCGATCATTATGTAATTCCGGAACCGGATCAGGTCATACCTGGGTACGACCGATTGCAGCATATCGGCTTTTTCCTCAGAAAAATATCTCCCACTTTTTGCACCCTTCTCCAGATCGTTTAAGAACATGGGAATAGTAATCTCACCTTCACCCAATACCAGAAAGTCGGCTTCACGGTAAATATCTGGCTGAGAAGTCGGATCGGGACCGCCAACCACAACAATGCGATCAAGATCATGTGCCCGCCGGATGAAACTAAGAATACTTTTCTGTTGAGGAAGCATTCCCCCGGTACAGACAATATCAGCCCAGGTCAAATGTTCATCCAGCAAAGGTTCAACATTCTCGTCGATTAACCTGAATATCCAATGCTGGGGAAAGAGTGCAGCCACGGTCATTAATCCAAGTGGGGCAGCCGGATATTTTGCTCCAACTATGTCACAAACATCCTGGTAATTCCAGAAACTAAATCCAGAAAATTTTGTTTGTACCAGAAGGCATTTGGTATGCTCACTAAACAAATCTTTCATTTATATCCCTTAACACTAAATAATACAACCATTATACATTTAAAAAATTTATCCATATATATTATTGTCATGAAAATTACAACCCCGAGTGCCGTATGTGTACCCACAGTTATTTGTTTTGTTCATCAGTCCAAAGTTAGTGATTTTTTTACTCATCTGCTTTTCGTAACTATGTTCATAAGAACCGCCCCACTTTCATAACCGATACACCCCGAATTACCCGGCTGCCGGCTTGACTTACGTAGTGCAATTTCATAATACTTT
>JADGPR010000084.1 GCA_017882335.1 Bacteroidales bacterium
TTTTGGAGGCTTCATCATTTGTGATCTTCTCAGGTGTATAAAGCGGTTTCTGAAAAAAGGACCTTGCGAAGTTGTGGGGGTGATGGCTTGGCTGGATAGTATCCGCAGGAAATTTTTTATAATCAGTTACGTCAGCATAGTTCCAGTATACATACCTGGCTATATGGCACGACGTAAAGGACAGACAAAATAAAAATAATACCGGAGAGATGATCCTTCTAATGTGCGATACCATTTTTGATCACATAATCCTTTCTGACCGACCTGTTTTTGTAAGTGTATTTCTGGTTGTACCTGCTTTTATTCTTTTTTGGGGCGTACCCGCGGTAAGTACTGTTTCCTTTGCAGACAGCTTCTCTTGAACGGGATGAACAGGAAGGAAACACAACTGAAAAAAGGAAAATAAATGCCAGCACAATCCACCATAGTCGGAACAATCTCATAGGCTGATTCAGGTATAAAAGGTCCGTAAAATTATTATAATAATTGATAACGAGCAAATTTTTTTACTTTTGTAAAAGTATTATCATGCAATAATAAATAACATTGATAAATCTTCCTTCGTTATTTTAATAATTCAAAATCATGAAAAATAATTTTCTCTTCCTGCTGCCGGTTATTCTAATTGTTTTTGCAGGTAACATCCTTGTGCAGGCACAGAAAACCACTACAGCCAAACAGGTGATCCTCGCTATAGGTGGAAAATTTGAAGGTGCTCCGCCCTATACAGATTATGTTACCGTAAAATCCTATGATCTTTCGACGTTGGCCGTAACCGTATTCAATACGATCTATACCCAAAGTGTTCAGGATGTTCTGGTCAGCGGAAATCATGCCTATATCACAGCCCAGGATTCTATCGTCATGTTTAATATTGATACTTACCAGAGGATGGCAGCCGTCAAAGATTCCGGTGTGAATAAAATGGCAATATTCAACAATAGACTGATCGTAACAAAACAATGGCCAATTGGCCGTTTCCGTGTAGAAGTATTGGATAACAACAATCTTGGGTTAATTGCTTTCGTTGATGGAATTCCTGGTGATTGCGAGGGTATAACAGTTTATGGTGATCATGTTTATGTGGCTGTAGATAGCGGATACCAGGGAGTCGAGGGACGGCTGGCCATCATTAATACAACCAACTGGACACTGGACACCATTATCAATTTTGGTTCATCTGCCATTGGCATCTATAGTATCTATTCATATGGCGGTTATATCTATTGCGTTAACAGAACCCCCTATGGAGGTGGAAATATTGGAAGTATAACCCAGTTCGAGCCTTCGACAAACAGTTTTGTAACCCATTCCCTGGGTGTAAATATAGGCCCGGGATATGGTATCGGCGGGAACCTTCTCTATCTTGGAATGAATAATAGTATCGGTTCTTATAACCTTGATACACAAACCATCGTCGATACTACGATCGTTAATTACTTCGGATCTTCAAGCGGTGTTGGAATTAATTCGGCTGCCGTAGATTATATCAACAGTAAATTTTATACAAATTTCGGGGACCGATATTCTTTCGGCATCGGTGTCGTGTATTCACTTATAGGGGATTCTCTTACTTCCTATTCAACAGGGATTAATGCTGATGCTTGTGCCATCGATTTCAGGAATCCGACCGGTGTCGACAATACCGTATCTGTAAAGGATGCCATTTCTGTCTATCCGAATCCCGCTAACGATTTCATAGGCATCAATCTGAGCTCCAATGCAACTCTTAAAGAAATTAAAATTCTTGACCTGACAGGCCGGACAATCGAGACAAGACCTGTTCAAAAAGGTGAGAATAACATCAGGATCAGCGTTACGGATTATCCCTCCGGCGTTTACCTGATCTCTTTCACGACCGACCAGGGAACGAAGGTCAGGAAGTTCATCAAGAAATAGCAGGATTCATGAATTGGGCGGTCGAGTTTCCGCAGATTATTTTTTCGCGACAGATGAAAATTATCATAAAATCTGCCCTTGTTATCGGGGCGTTCATTCTCTGTTTTTCATTTTTTTGCACGGCTCAGTTTCCGCCGCCTGTCGGTCAGCCTGGATCAACAGCGATCTTTAAAGACAGCTCGGTATTCGTTGGATGGGCTACAGGATCTAAAGTCCAGAGAGGATATATCAAAATTTCCGACACCAACTTTACCTATCTCGGCGACAATAAAGCCAATTATGGGGCAGAAGGATCAGCCTTGGGGAAGGCCGATGATGCACCGGTCAGCCTTGGCGATGGAGGAGTTGCTGTCGTTACCTTCGACAAACCAGTTACTAACGGTCCGGGTTATGACTTTGCAGTCTTCGAAAATGGCCTCAACGATTCATTCCTTGAGCTCGCCTTTGTGGAAGTCAGCTCAGATGGCGTCAACTTTTTCCGGTTTCCTTCCATCTCCAATACACAAACAACCAATCAGGTTCCTACGTTCGGTACACTGGATGCAACGAGAATTGATAACCTGGCAGGAAAGTACCGTGTCCTATACGGAACGCCGTTCGATCTTGAAGTTCTCGCCGGAACCGCCGGGCTGGATATCAACAGGGTTACACATATTAAAATTATTGATGTTGTGGGCTGCATCCAGCCGGCCTTTGCAACGTATGACTCGAAGGGAAATATTATAAATGATCCCTGGCCAACGCCTTTTAATACCGGTGGCTTCGATCTCGACGCTGTGGGAGTTCTCCATTTCACTTATTCAACGGAAGATCAGTCTGTTTTTCTGTTTCCAAACCCGGTAACGGATCATGTTACCATTAATATTTTATCCGGAGACATATTTGACCTGGTCATACACGATGTATCGGGGAAGACGGTCTGGAAGAAGGAAAGGGTAAGAAACAATTCAACACTCGATTTAGGTTTTCTCTCTGCCGGAATCTATTTTTGTACCTTTACCCTGGAAAATGGGAATACTGAAGTCAGGAAGATAGTCAGGCAGTGATCGGTTCAAGGAACTCAAATTAAATATTTGGCAAGAAACGCTACACATACCAGGGTTGGTTTTTTATTGTTTTTAATTTTTCAGAGCTGCATTCTTTTCTCGCAGAATCTGAAGGATACTGTTCACCTTTCCCAGGTTGAGGTCACAGGCAGTTTTACCCTGCGAAACCAGGGTTTTAAAAAAGTACTTATCGATTCTACTATCCTCGTTCAGTACCTGAGTGCCGACCTTTCAACCATCCTCTCGCAGTATTCAACGGTCTTTGTGAAATCTTACGGGAACGGAAGCTTGGCAACTCCTTCTTTTCGTGGTACCTCGGCAAACCATACCCAGGTTGAATGGAACGGGATCAGTATCAACTCACCCATGCTTGGACAAACTGACCTTGCCCAGGTTCCGGTTTCCCAGTTTGAAAGCCTTGAAATACTTTATGGAGCCGCCACCGTAGCGAAAACGAGCGGCGCCTTTGGCGGCATCATTAACCTTGTCAGCAATCCTGATTGGAATAATCGTGTCGATTTAATGCTGGCGCAAACCTTCGCAAGTTTCAACAGCTATACAACCAATGCCAGCCTGGCATTGGGAAACCGTATGATCCAGTCAATCACGAAGTTCAATTATTCCAATGCATTGAATAACTTTCCTTACAATAATGACCAGACAAAAGCGAGGGAAAAACTGGTCAATGGCGTATATGTGTTGGATGGAATAACCCAGGAAGCTTTTTTCAGGCTTTCTAAAAAGGATGTACTGACAACCCGGATCTGGTATAGTGATAACAGTCACCAGATACCGCCGATTACAACCAATATATCAAATGTTCATAAGGAAGAAATAAAAGACCGTGTCCTCCGCAGTATGATTGAATGGAGAAGGTCGGGTGAAAAATATTTTTTTACCGTCCGGTCATCCCTCGTTGATCAGTTTATGAGGTATACCCTCCAAGAGCAATCCTGGAATCATCATTCCTATTCATGGGCCAACCGTGTGCGGCTGGTTTATTCAGGGATAAAGAATTTCATCATCAAACCCGGGCTTGACTTCAATTCCGACTGGGTTATATCAGACTCCTACAATGGAGTGAAAACAAGGAAAACAATAGGAGCATTTTCAGAATTCAATTATGATCTGAAAAAAATCCTTCAATTTTCCCTGGTTTTGCGACAAGATATGATCGACGGGAAATTTCTCCCGTTTATTCCTGCATTGGGGATTGAATACAAGCCTTTCCGCAATATTAACCTCACTGTTTCGACTAACCTCTGCCGGAATTATAGATTCCCAACGCTAAATGATCTTTATTTTGAACCTTATGGCAACCCCGACTTGAAACCTGAAACCGATTATGCCGTAGAAGGAGACATGGTTTACAACTTCGGGAAAAAAGATGACGGGTTTTTTGTCGAAACAACGCTCACAAGTTACTATTCAAAAATCATCAACCAGATACTTTGGCTGCCCACCGCATCAGGAAGCTATAAACCCATAAATATCAGCGAAGTTCATGCCCGTGGATTGGAAGCCGGCCTTAACCTGGCCTGGACCATATACCGTTTCAGGCTCTCTTTCAACAATTCCTGGAACTATTGCCGCTCAACCAATGAAAACCCCCTGTTCCCGGGAGACAGTACAATGGGAAAACAACTTATCTATACCCCTGTCAATACATTTAATTCGACACTCGCCATCAGCGGGTTCGGGTTCTATGTTTCCTCTGTTTTTTCATACATCAGCGAACGATACACCAGTCCCGATAACAGTACTTATATGCCCGGTTATTATCTTTCCAATATTATTTTGGGGAAAAATTTTCATTTGAAAAAATTTATGCTATCTTTACAGCTCAATTTGAATAATTTGTTTGATCTCGATTACCAGTCAATTGTGAACAGGCCTATGCCTGGGCGCAATTACGCATTGACGCTGAAATTCAATTTCAGAAAGTAACAGCACAAAGAGTGTTCTTGCTTCATTAAATATTTAACAGGTGATATTGAACAAAAACAATATTTTTCTCTTTTCCATTTCGAAATCTGTCTTCTTTATTCTCCTTATAACTGCCGTACTTTCCTGTAGTAAAAAACCGATACGCGAAGAAACTACAACGGTAAATCCGCCACCGGTAAACCATTCCTACCAGAATGGGATCTTTATTGTCAATGAAGGAAACTTCAATTGGGGAAATGCCTCCATTACTTACATCAATACAAAGGACAGTATTGAGCAGGATGTGTTCAAGACACACAATGGCCGCAGCCTGGGTGATGTTGCAGAAAGTATGCAGGCCATTAACGGCAACGGTTTCATTCTAGTGAACAATTCGAATAAGATCGAGGTCGTTTCCCTGAAGGATTTCACATCGGTTACATCAATAACTGGCTTCAATTCACCCCGTTTTATGGCTATTGTCGATTCGACCAAGGCATATGTGACCAATATGCAAAAGGATATATCCATTATCGACCTCACTTCACTAACCATCAAAAAATCAGTCTTTACAAATAGCTGGACAGAATCCCTAATCCAATTTAATAATTTCATGTTCGTTTCTGCCATCGGCATTATGAGTGACCCCAGTTCACATCGAAATGCAAGGATCCTGATCATCGACACCAAATCGGACCAGATCGTGGACAGTATTAAAACCGGCAAGGAACCCATATGCATGGTGATGGATAAGAAAGATAAAATATGGGTACTCTGTACCGGCGGCTACGATAATTTTGAACCTCCGACGCTTGTACGAATCGATCCATCCTTGCGCGTTGTAGATAAAACATTCAGCTTTCCCAATTCAGGTGCTACACCTTCCAGGCTTTGTATCAATGCACACAAGGATACGCTGTATTTCCTGAACAATGGCGTTTACCAGATGCCGGTGTCTTCAACAACAATCCCTTCTTCACCTTTCATTCCGGCCGATCAACATCTTTTCTATGGCTTAGACATCCAACCATCAAACGGAAACATTTTTGTATCGGATGCAAAGGATTATGTCCAGAACGGAACAGTATATCAGTATAACCAACTTACAGGGTCATTGCTGAGAACATTCCCTGCTGGTAGAATCCCCGGGTCTTTCTGTTTTCCTTCGGAATCGAAGAAAAAGTAATCATTTACACTTCATAAGATGAATGAGATTATTCATACCGATTGGGTCGGTAAGATGGCTTTTGATTCTGAAATCGATGGCTATCAAATCCATTTTGATGCAGATGAACAATTTGGAGGAACTCAACATGGCCCCCGGCCTAAACCGGTAGTACTTTCAGCTCTTGCAGCCTGCACCGGGATGGATGTTGTTTCCATCCTTGGAAAAAAACAGGTAATATTTACAGCTTTCAGGATCAGTGTCAGCGGGGAAGTGGCAGAAGAATTTCCAAAATATTACCGGAAAATTCACTTGGTCTACTCAGTTTCAGGTCCCGGTTTTACAGATAATGAAGAAATCAGGATCAAGGTGAACCGGGCTGTCAGGCTTTCAAGGGATACCTACTGTGCGGTTTCTGCAATGCTGAAAAATTCCTGTGAGATCACCGAAGAGATCATGCTCCTGGATTCATAATCCGGTTTTCAGTAAAATTTCTTTGAATTCATTAAGGATCATTGCCGTAGCGCCCCAGATAGTCGTCCCACTGATGACAAAGGAAGGCGCAGAGAATTGAATGCCACCTATGGAAATTTCTTTTTGTACCAGATTGTTTTCATCCAATAAGTGTCTCACCGGGATCTCAATGATCTGTTCCACTTCCTTAGGATGAGGGATAAAAACGGGGGATGCACTTGTAAACCCCACAAAAGGCTGAACCAGGTAATTGCTTGGAGGGATGTATAATTCGGTCAGCTTCCCGATAATGGTTACCCCGGCCGGATCCATCCCTATTTCCTCACTGGTTTCACGTAAAGCAGTCTGCATAAGGTTTTCATCCGGTAATTCAAATCGTCCCCCCGGCAAGCTGATCTGTCCGCTATGAATGCCTTCATAAGTTGGACGAAGAATGACCACAAAGGAGGGTTGCGGATTTTTTTTTCCGGGATAAAGAAGAATTAACACACTGCTTTTTATGGCCTGATCCAACTGCCTGTACTCCATCATCTCCCTTAACCTCCTGTTGGATGTCATCCGGAGTTGAACCTGCATCCCGGGTAAAGGTAGCCCAAGTTCATGCGTCAGTTTGTTGATGAATTCATTGAAGACCATTCGATTTTAACAAGTGTTAAAATATTGACAAAATTACGATTTGTGAACGGTAAAAATCAGTATTATTGTCAAAAAATTCCTTGTACTTATGGTCAGACATAAAACGAAACCGGCTGACAAAAGTGAGGATCTGCTTAATACCTTCAATGATCTGATCCTTTATAATGATGAAATCAATACCTTCGACACTGTTATTGAATCATTGGTGGAAGTTTGTGGCCATGATTTCGAACAGGCAGAACAATGCGCCCTGATTGCCCATTTTAAAGGCCGGTGCACAGTCAAATCAGGAAACTACGAGGAACTGAAAGGAATGTCGGAAGAACTGACCTTACGTAGATTAACGGTTGCAGTCGAATGACCTTCTTTGTTAGTATCTGCACATTTTTCCTCTCGGTCTTTCGAAAACCCCAATGAATATTAACAGAACCCGTTCTTCGATCTTATTAACAATTTGTTAATAACTTAGGTTTATAACTTGTTTATAATACGGTACCTGAAAAATTGCTTTTACTGTTCCGGGGGTAGTATATTTGATCCATCAAGTAAAAGATAAAAGGCCCGTTCTGGGAAATGGAAAAGTGAAAGCAGGAACCCGCAAGGGGGACAGCACTCACCGACCAGGCCTGGAGGATGCAGATTCCGCAAGAGTACGCTGAGACCAGGAGTAATTTCAGAAAGGGGGAACCGGAAGGAAGAAGTCGCAAGGTTTCTAATGGAAGGTTACCGGGAAGAAAGGATGGGGGAGACCCTGCCTGAGTAAGCCAGCCATAATAACGGTAGCTTGACGCATCCGGTGACCTCGGTTACCGGAATGTCGGATGGGGATCTTTTCGAATAGATAAGATCCCCATTTCGTTTTTACGTAATTAGGGTTTACAGGTTTTAAAAAAGCCTCCGGACGGGAGGCTTTTTTGTTAATTCAAATAAAAATAGTACAACTAGAGAATAAATGGAATCAGGGCTTTCCGGTCCGCCGGATAATCCGGGAATGTCGCCTGGTACCATTTATGATGATGCAATGCCCTGGGCATCAGGTTGACCAGGGTCCAAATGGCGAAGGCAAGTCCGGGTAAACTCCAGGTCATCAGCGCAAATCCGCTCCACTCGATGATCTCACTGAAATGGTTCGGGCAGGAGATATAACGGAAAAAACCTCCGTATGGAATCTTATAACCCGTTTCACCCATCTCTCTCAGGTGGATTAAGATATTATCGGATTGCCAGTTGATGGCCAAACCTGAACAGAACATCAGGAACCCAGCGATAAAACGGGGATCATATAACCACGATAAAGCATATTGTTCCGACAGTGATCCCAGATAATATCCATTGATGTAACCGTTCATGAGATTAAAACAGAAGGCCATGATCACGATCGTGACCGGCATTTTTTTCCCTTTGGTGCGTAACCGGAAAGGAAAGATCAGCGTGCGATTCAGGTAGTGGATCATCCAGAAGGAGAAAAATATCCAGGGAAGCAGGTTGTGGTGGTTTTTTCCGAAAAGGAAAAAAACTGCAAAAAAGAACAATGCAGGAAATTCCATGATGATCCATCCGGCTTTATTGTTGATCAATGGGCCCCAGGAAGTGGTGGTATGCCTGCCATAAGGAGCAACGATCTTCAGTACTAATGGGAATATCAGGATAGCGATGGCGATCCATACATAAACAAGTAAGTAGAATGTAGTTGAACTGATCATTATTTTAAGAATTAGTTAAGGTATCCATTCACATCGAACCATTTCATTACATCCTGCACGGTCTCATCCAAACTCCTCGGCGTGAAACCCAGTTCCCGTGAAGCCTTCTCATGACTGATGTTCTTGCTGCTTTTAATAATGATCTCCAGGGATTCACGGGTATACAAAGGTGTTCTCCCGCTGAATCTGCTGTATAATGTGATAAATGGAAGTCCGATCCAGGCAAGCCAAAACGGCATGACCGTCCGGACAATCTTCTTGCCAGTATGTTCTTCGATGAACCCGGCAACTTCAGGTAAACTGTGCCAATGCCCGGCCAACAGGTACTTTTCGCCTTTTTTTCCTTTTTTGATCGATTGGATAGCCGCCTGAACAATATCCCTTACATCCACCCAGTTGTACCCACCGGGAACCAGTGCCGGTATCTGGTTGTGATAAAGCTGCAGGAATGCTTTCCCCGTGAGCGATGGCTCATAATCCATCGGTCCAACGATAGCCGTAGGACTCAGTACGAAGGCGTCAAGTCCATTTTTTGCTGCATTCATCACGATCCGCTCGCCATCCGCCTTTGACCGGTCATAGGCTAAAGCTTCATCTTCGACCAGTGGTCTTGTTTCATCAAGGATCTGGTCATGCGGTTCCTGGCGAAATGCATGGATCGAACTGAAATGAATGAATCGTTTAATACCTAATTCCTTTGACAGTTCAACCATAAACCGGGTTCCTTCAGTATTTACCGCACGCACTGACCCGTGGGAACCGCCGGTGATCGAGATTTTAGCGGCCAGGTGGAAAACAATCTCCGCTCCATCAAGGAAGGGTATGAGCGAGACTTTCTCGAGCAGGTCGCCTTTGAAAATTTTTACATCCAGTTTTTCCAGTCCTTTGGTGTTTTTGTGCACCAGCGCCCGCACTTCATGCCCAAGTTCCACCAACGCCTTACATAAATTTACACCTACGTGACCGTTTGCACCTGTGATTGCGATTATCATGTCCGTTTCTTTAACAGAAAGGCGCAAAGGTAATAAGATTTGAAAAACAGGAAAAAGAAAGTGAGGAACTGAATGAATTATGCGGAAAGCTGTTCACGGAAAGGTTTTACGTTCAGGATGTTCTGCACCGGCCTGAACTCTGTACGGATGATCTCCCATCGGTCAGGATATTCGCGGAAAAGGAAAAGGATCTTTTGCTTGTGTTTCTTTAATGCATCCGTGATTGCAGGAGGGGTGACCGGAGTGGGAAATTCATGACCGATGTTGGCGCCTGTCAGCAGCATATTCTTCGATTTTACATGTAAAGCAGCATTTTCAAGCTTATCCAGCAGCAAAAAGGTTTTATTGTATTTAACCGGAACACCCTCAACAGGCTCAGAAATGGATTCTTTTTGCCGGGGTTCTTTCTTTTCATCCATAACAAGATGAAAATCAGCAATCAGAACATCACCTGTGGTTCCTTCAAGGTTCATTGTTTCGGCATAACGGGCAGCTTGGGCGATGACAGGTTTCAGGTTTCCGATATCCCCGGTGTACACCCTGATCTTTTTCATCGCACCATCAGAAAGCCTGTATTTGACACCATTGCTCTTGTAAAGGTCAGTAAGATAGCTGTTGGTTAGCCGGATCAGTCCTTCCTTATATTTCTCCCGGGTGATCTCCAGTTCGTCCCTTAAGAAATTCCTCTCGTTGATCATAGCCCGCGTATTCTCATTTAAAGTTGCGAACAGATCTTTATCGCTCAGGTTATTTTGGATGAAAGTCAGAATTGAATTCCGCAAAATGTGGCCAATGATGGTTTTGTTTTCGGTCGAAAGGATCTTGTTTGGACTGATGGTTCCGAAATTACTGAGGTCCTGGTTAAAATAAATAAAAAACAGGTCGTTTTTGTTGTCGAATATGTTCGATATTCTAATTAATAAAATACTGTTATTTAATTCATTGAAAATCTCTAATTGAACTTTTTCTTTAGGTTTCATTTCAAAGGGTAGATCTTCTTTTCTTAACCAGGAATAAGTCGCATTATCAGACCGTAAACGGTTAAAGATGGAAGGCGAATCGGACACCTGGAATGATTCCTGCACATATTCTCCGCTCTCCTTCCGGATCAGATCAGAAGTTATACCGGCAGCATCCGGAGAATAATATACGGCAATAACCTTTTCTATGCCGGGAAGAAGGGATGGTAATAACTGGAGGATGAAAAGAACCGGATTTTCAGAAAAAGAAAACACTCTTTTCATTTTCGTGAGACTAAAATTTTTAGAACAAAGTGAATAAAAATTTATTAGTCGAACAATCCCGACGAAG
This sequence comes from Bacteroidales bacterium, assembly GCA_017882335.1. Lineage (GTDB taxonomy): Bacteria > Bacteroidota > Bacteroidia > Bacteroidales > FEN-979 > FEN-979. The sequence goes on from JADGPR010000084.1 coordinate 11,153, forward strand.
TCGGGATAAATCCAAATCTCCTTAGATGTTCAAATGACGGGTATTCCAGGAGACTGTTGACATCCATTACACTGAATCGGATACAAAGATAAGCTTAAGTTTTAGCTTAAGCAAATTTTAGCTAAATTTTTTACTTAACTTATTTAAGTAAAAAATTCTGTCCTTATTTCAATTGAATTTTAAGTGAAAGAATCT
>JADGPR010000085.1 GCA_017882335.1 Bacteroidales bacterium
GCAATAGGCCCTAAAGCCAATGCAGTGAAAAATGATAATGCGACAAGAATAGCTATTACAGCAAAAACCATAATGCCAAAAGTTGCTGTATCTGCTTTCAACGTACCGGCGCTTTCAGGAATGTATTTTTTCTTTGCAAGCAATCCTGCAATAGCGATCGGTCCTATGATCGGTATAAAGCGTGACAACAGCATCACAACCCCGCATGAAATATTCCACCATGGCGTTCCATCCCCCAAACCTTCAAAACCGCTGCCATTATTGGCTGATGAGGAAGTATATTCATATAGCATCTCTGAAAAACCATGATAACCAGGATTGTTGAGCCACGGATAACCGGGATGAAGATGTATGAGATAGGAAGAAAGCGCCGTTCCTGTAAGGATAAGTAAGGGATGTAACAGAAAGACAATCATCGCTATTTTCATTTCGCGCGCCTCTACTTTCTTTCCGAGAAATTCAGGTGTTCGCCCCACCATTAATCCCGAAATAAAAACAGCTATAATGATAAAGATATAGAAGTTGAGAAACCCGACACCGACTCCTCCAAAAAATGAATTAATCATCATCCCTAACATAATAAACATTCCTGAAAGAGGAGTAAAACTGTCGTGCATTGCATTTACCGAACCGTTTGAAGTTACCGTTGTGATAATACTCCAATACGCTGAAGCAGCCGAACCTAAACGGACTTCCTTCCCCTCCATACTTCCCGTTGTTTGGTCGATTCCCATTTTCGCAATGGCTGAATTTCCTTTCATCTCCTGAATCAGGGTAGGAATTAGAAATATCAAAACGCCAATGATCATCACACCGAAAATCATCAACGCTAATTTTTTCCTTTTCAGGTAAAATCCCAGAGCAAATACCAATGCAATAGAAATAAGAATGATTGAAATATTCTCAACCATATTCGTTAAGTAAGTAGGATTTTCCAGGGGATGAGCAGAGTTTGCGCCGAAAAATCCACCACCATTGGTGCCCACCTGCTTAATGGCAATCATTGATGCTGCCGGTCCTCTCGAAACATGAACAGTATCCCCCTGCAAAGAGATAATGGTGTCTTTTCCTTTAAAAGTCATGGGGGTACCATTGAAAACGAGAATAATTGCCACGACAAATGAAATAGGTAATAGTATTCTTGTGCAGGATTTGATAAAGAAGTTGTAGAAGTTTCCGAGTTTGTCGGAAGTTCTTTCTTTCAAAGCGCAGAACACCACTGCTACTGCAGCCATACCCGTTCCTGCACTGATAAATTGGAACAACTGGAGGATCAACTGCCCCAGATAGGATACGCCTGTTTCACCTGAATAATGCTGCAGGTTAGTATTTGAAACGAAACTGACCGTGGTGTTGAATGCGCAATCGGGAGTCATGGAAGGATTTCCATCAGGATTTAGTGGCAACCAACGCTGGTTCATTAAAATAATCATTCCAAAAAGGAACCAGATGAGATTAATGGCAAGCAAAGCGACAAGGTGTTGTTTCCAGTTCATTTCTTTATCCGAATCAATACCACTGATGCGGAAAAAGAATTTTTCAACCGGGTTGAAAATAGGATCTAAAAATGTTTTTTCACTGGCAAAAACTTTTGCGATGTACTTACCAAGCGGTATTGCCAGCGCAATGGTGGCAAGGAACATGAGTATTACTCCTGTAATTTCTGTGTTCATACATTAAAATTTTTCGGGTTTAAGTAATACATACACGAGGTAACCAAAAACTGCAATGGATAAAATGAATAGTGCTATCATAGGTTTCATCGTTAAATTTTTTCAAAAAAGTCGATTGATTTATAGAAGAGCCAGAAGCAAACAAGACCGGCTCCCAGAAGTGATATGGTTATTACTGTTTCCATTGTTTTATTTTTTAACAGGTGTACTATTTTTGTCACAATATAAACGAAACATAAGATGTCTATTTTCAAATTTTCTCAAGTACTTATAATCTGAATAATATTGCAAGAATGATCCTACTCTCTGATTTGACGAGGTCAGGTCTCCAGTTGGGGTCCAATGTAACGGTGGAATAACCAGTCTGGGAAGTTACACCTCCTCTTCCTGCAAAATAAGGCACGCTCGATTCCCGGTGAACAAATTCGAGTCGAAATGTAATACTCTGATTCGGTATAAAATCAATATTTGTTGAACAATCCCAGCCCTGGAATTGATCGCTGGGATTTGCAGTAAATGGAAATGATCCTTCAGTTTTCGTAGGATCATTAGGATTGGGCAATGGGCTTGCTTGTCCTGTAGGAAGCAATACCAGATATCGTCCCGGATTCGTCATGATGCCACCCCCAATGGTCCATGCAAACTTGTTTTTAGCAAACCAGATACGATTATAAAACATACCGCTTGCAAAGTATTGTGCCGGTCCCTGGATACTATCGCCATTTTTAAATCCATTTACGCCAGCTCCTTTTTCAAATCCGAAATCTCCTGTTAAAGAAAATGCCATCATGCTGATTCCTCTTGATTTGGGGTGATTCAGGTACCTGACCAGTAAACTGTTATCTGAATGAAACCGCTTTCTTCCAGGTAATCCACCAGCATCTGTTCCATAATAATCATTTGTCAATAACTTAAAATTACTATTGGGCATCCATGTGATATTTCCTCCCACACCCGGCATACTGTTGAATGCACCGTAACTCTGCCAGCCATTGATAATCCAGCCTTCAATTTTCAGGTGATTTGAAGGAAAGATCTGTAATCGGATTCCATTAAAAAACCAGGGAGTATTGTCGGAGGTAAACGATGCCTGGTATTCCCAGTTTTCAGGCTGGTAGTAGGAATTCAAACCGATATACGACATGAACATACCGGCGTCGACATTGATACCATGCCATTTATTGAAATGATAACCCACATACGCTTCACTTAAATACCGGTATACATTGGCCAATTGGTATTGTCCGCGATAAGGGCTGAGATCATTCCTTGGTACCACGATGGAACGGGTTCCAAACTGGGTCATGATCCGTGCCCTTGCTCCTTTATAAGTAAAATCACCGCCAAAATGTAATGCGGAAAGTTGGATCTCGTTGTCGCGTGCCAGGGCCGTAGATCCCACAACGGTATTGTCGATGGGGTTGCTGAAGGAATAAGAATAGCTAACATCCACCAACAAACTCGGTGTAAAATATTTCAGATTAAATATTGATGAATCCCTGCGATCATTCCCGTTTTGCCAGGTCATATCTATTCCGTCGAAGGGTATTTTTTCAGTTTCAGCAACATTTTGAGCAACGAGGTTCATACTGATTAACCCTGTCATTAAAAGTATAATTTGTGTTTTCATAATCATTTTTGTATGAGGCAATGGACGTTAATGAGGGATTAAAGAAATATCAAAAAACATATTGAACGAATAATAATTGTCATTTACAGGGCGCGGTTTGATTAAAATTTTTCAGGGCAGACGAGTACATAGATCAAATATCCAAAAACACTTATCGATAAGATCAAAAGGAGTATCATAAGGCTATGATTTGAAATTTTCACGACCTATATTGCGAATGGCATGCCAATCCTTCACGAAGGATGCGATTCGCTTGTAATTAATTGAAGTTGGGGGATTTAAAAAGAAGAAATTTTCTATTACCTGAAAACAGAGGAGAATCTATCGATTCAAAATGATACGGATCATAACGAAGTGGAAGGGGGCAGGAGATTGCTTCGTTGCTACGCTCCTCGCAATGCCGAAGCAACCTTCTTTAGTCAATATAACCAGTTGTCATTGCGAGGCACGAAGTGCCGAGGCAACCCCCTTAATTAGCTGGCGAGCTGATGAGTTGGTGAGTTACCCTATGACAATTACCCGAAGTAATGACCTTACTCCAGTCCGTATTTCTTCAACTTACGGTAAAGGGTGGGAATACCGATTCCCAGCCGTTCGGCCGCTTTGGTCTTGTTCCCTTTTGCAAGCGCAAGGATCTTCCGGATATGGATCTTCTCCAACTCTTCCATGGAACCTTCAAAATCTTCGGCTGTGGCGCTCTTTGAGGAAGTGAACAGCTCATAAGGAAGAAGGTCGGAAGTTAGAATTTCATGGTCGGCTAGAATGACGGTACGTTCAATGATGTTTTTTAATTCACGGGTATTTCCGGGCCAGTCGTACCGCTTCAATTGCGCGATAAAGGCCGGATCCATATCCGTTACCTGTTTATTGGTTTTCAACGAATAGAACCGGAGGAAAAACCGGGCCATCGCTTCCACATCTTCTATACGTTCGCGAAGTGCTGGAAGGCGGATCTTAAAAACAGAAAGCCGGTAATAAAGGTCAGGACGGAACTGTTCCTGCTGGACTTCCTTTAACAAATCAAGGTTGGTAGCCGCAAGGATCCGGACATTCACATGCAATTGCTTGGTGTCGCCGATCTTCGTGAACGTCTGGTCTTCAAGTACGCGTAGAAGCTTCGCCTGGAGATCGTAATGCATCTCTCCAATTTCATCAAGAAAAAGCGTTCCTTCATGAGCTTCCTCAAACAAACCTTTTTTATCCGACATGGCGCCGGTAAATGCTCCTTTTTTATACCCAAACAATTCTGACTCGAGAAGGTCTTTTGGAAATGCGCTGCAATTAACGGCAATAAAAGGTTTGTTTTTCCTTGGACTGGCATTATGAATCGATTGGGCAAACAACTCTTTTCCTGTGCCTGTTTCACCTTCCAGTAAAACAGTTGAATCGGTCGGGGCTACTTTTTCTGCAAGAAGGATACTATCCTTTATTTCTTTGGATGTTCCCAGGATTTTTTCAAAACTATACCGGGTTTTCAGTTTCTTTTCAAGGTCGTGGATCCTGCGCAGCATCCTGGATTTTTCAACTGCTCTTTCCACAGTTACAAGGATCTGGTCATCTCCATCTCCTTTTGTTACATAGTCAAAAGCGCCCAGTTTCATTGCCTGCACACCATCCTGAATTGTACCAAAGGCAGTGACCACGATGACCTCGCACCCGGGATAGTGTTTCTTGATATAACCGAGTACCTGCAAACCATTCTCTCCGGGCAGCCGTACATCCGTTATCACCAGATGAAGGTCGGGTTGTTGCTCCAAATGCAGATAACCTTTCTTTGCATCACCTGCCTGGAATACCCTGTATCCTTCCAATTCAAGAATCCTGGATAGGGCGCCCCTCAGGGTTTCTTCGTCATCAATGATCAGGATCGTTCCCCGCATATTCTTTATTCTTCGCTGTCCGCTGTTAACAATTCGCTATTCGCTGTTCGTTGTTCGCTCTTCGCTTCTCACTATTCACTTTTCACTCTTCATTCTTCATTTTTCATTCTTCATTACCGCGGGTTCCTGCTGGCTGAGGCAATGAAATGAACCCAATCCCCAGATGATCTTAACAGAATCGATGCCGACCACCTGGCGGCCGGGAAAACATTCTTCGAGGATGGCCATGGCTCTGTCATCTTCCTTGCATCTGTATAAGGGAACAATGACTGACTGATTGGTGACGTAGAAATTGGCATAGGAAGCTGGTAGCCGCATGCCTTCATATACTACAGGCGGGGGCATGGGAAGTTCGGCAATATCCAGTTGTTTACCATGGAGCTCGCGCATGGTTTTCAGCAGCTTCATGTTATCCTTCAGCGGCTTATGATTCGGATCGGTCTTGTCATGTTCCACAACGGTTACCACTGCATCTTCCCGGAAAAACCGGGTTATATCGTCAATATGGCCATTCGTATCATCCCCGTCGATCCCATCACCCAGCCAGAGTATCAACTCCACTCCATAATAATTCCGTAAATATTCCTCAATCTTGCCCTGGTTAAGCTTGGGATTCCTGTTCTTATTTAGCAAACAGGAGGTGGTTGTGAGCAAGGTGCCATTCCCGTTGATTTCAACGGCACCACCTTCCATTACAATGCCCGGGTAAATTACAGGAAGATCCAGGCATTTTGCGATAAGGCCCGGGATCTGTTCATCGAGGTCATGCGGATATTTATCACCCCATGCATTATATCCCCAGCTAACAATCATCTTAGGCGATTTCGCTTTGGGATTTACGACAAATGCCGGCCCATGGTCACGGCACCAGACATCATTCGTAGGATGGATAAAAAAATCGATTTTCGAAAGATCCTCGCCCGATCTCACGAATTCGGCCCGGACCATCTCAAGAAGTTCTTTATTCCTGATATTGATACAAACCCTTTCCCCTTTTGCTATTTCCCGGATGAACTGGTGATAGAATGGAAAAATGGAAGGCAATGTTCCAGGCCATGAGTAGGAATCAGCATGGGGATAACTGAGCCATGTAGCCCGGTGGGGTTCCCACTCCGCAGGAAACCGATACCCCTGTTCTTTTGGCAATTTTAGTGTTTCTTTGTTCTTCCGCGGCATAATTTAATCTTCATCAATGTACCGGTTAAGGATCGGCCCGTAGCTGTCAATTCTCCGGTCGCGCAGGAAGGGCCAGTGTACTCTCACTTTGTCAATTTTCCCGAGGTCCATTTTTTCCACACGCACTTCTTCTTTATCATGGCTGGCCTGGAACAGCAACTCCCCGTAAGGATCTGCAATAAAAGAACCACCCCAGAAATTTATATCCTTTTCATATCCTGTCCGGTTGACGGATACTACAAACACACCATTGGCAATGGCATGTGCTTTCTGGATTGTTTGCCATGCGGAATATTGCTGTTTGTTTACGGCTTCCGACTGGGAAACCGCCCACCCGATCGCAGTCGGGAAAAATAAGATCTCGGCGCCCATCAGACTTGTGATCCTTGCGGCTTCAGGATACCATTGATCCCAGCAAACCAGTCCTCCGATACGTGCGTATTTTGTACAAAAAACCGAGTAGCCGGTATCACCGGGTGTGAAATAGAATTTTTCATAATAACCGGGATCATCCGGGATGTGGTTTTTCCTGTATTTCCCGAGGAAAGTCCCATCGGCATCGATCACGGCAAGCGTATTATGGTAGATTCCCCTCGCCCGTTTCTCGAACAGCGAGGCAAGCAGAACCACGTCGAGGTCGGCGGCAAGGTCCTGCAACCGTCGGGTGGTAGGCCCGGGAACAGGTTCAGCCAGGGAAAAATTATCATAGTTCTCTTCCCAACAAAAATATTCTGATGCAAATAACTCCTGCAGGCAGATGATCTGCGCGCCCTTCCCGGCTGCCTCCCTGATCAGGGTCACAGCTTTCTCAATATTGGCCTGCTTATCAGCAACACATGCCATCTGAACCAGGCCCGTTTTTACCACTTTTCTTTCCATGTGGGTCGTCAATCGTTGATAAAGAATTTTTTGCAGTATTTTTTACCTCCATGCAGGATCTCCAGGACATATACTCCCGTTGAAAATCCCGTATATTTCAGGATCCTCCGGTCTTTCATCAGAGTTTCAGCCTGGGTATTCACAACCACCTGGCCGGTCATATTGAAAAGCTGGATGTCAGTGGTTTCCGGCTTTTCAAAATCGAAATAAACAAGGATCTGTTGTTCCTCCCGGTCCTGGTAAATATCAATGCCTGCTGCAGGATCTTCATGGTTGATGCCAAGGGTATAATCAAGATAAATGTTATCAACATATAGCACAGTTCCGGCGGTCGGCGTGCTGTCGGCACTCGATATGGCAAGGATGTTAAAGGTATCCGGTGTTTCAGCGAGTACATAATCGATCCAAGTAGAAAAAGGAGTCCATACATTGACCGTATCATGGGTCGAGAACGCACCGATCCCCACTGAATTCCTGATCCCGTTGTTCCATTTGGTAAGCCCGATGCCGATCACGCAGCTGTCGCCTCCCTTGGGCTGAAACTTAAAAAAGCCTTTCAGGTGAGTGGGCTTATCAGTTATGGGGACGCCTCCATTGATGGCAAAGGTCTGTGCGAAAATATCAATGGTCAGTGTTCCGAGTGTCACAACCCCCGGAACAACCATCGATGGTAATGTCAGCTGTTTCGACTCCAGCCGTGCAGAGAAACTTCCCGATTCATGATCGGTACTCTTCGTAACCACCTTGGTACCAAAGGGCAAGGCAAGTTCAATGGCCCGGTTTGGGGTATCCCAATAATGGGGATTTCCGTAATTGCCAGTACTGGGCCAGTCCTCAAAATCGCCGTTCGGCACCAGGGTCTGGCCCTGTAAACGGATCACGAGGAGGAATGAGAAAAGAGTCAGGACAATAAAAAACCTTTTCATAGATGAATTTTTCTTTTAGGAATAAAGCTTTTAGATGAATGCATGATTCCAATAGCGGGTAAAGATAAACATAAACATAAAACGAAAATTAATTTTACCTTTGATAAAATTTCAACGAATGATACCGCGCCACTGCCCGATTAATCATTTCGTGCTGCCTTTTTTCCTTCTTCTTCTCTTTTCGATAACAGCCAGGCCTCAAATAGCCGATTCCTGTGCACGGTCGTACGATAAAAAAATTGAGAAGAGCTACGATGAAGGAATTGACTATTTCAAAAAAGGCAATTACACTGAGGCTGTGCGGGTCATGAAGGGCATTGTCATTAAGGAGCATGATTTTACAGATGCCTGGTATGTACTGGGGCTTTCTTATTTTAAACGGATGAATTCCAATTTCAGGGAAGCAGAGAGAGATTTTCTGAAAGTCGTCGAATTATGCCCTTCCTACAATGTTTATGCATATTATTACTTGGCTGAGATCTGTTACGGATCGGAAAAGTACGACTCGGCCATGCGCTATTGTGAGGTTTTTTTGAAAGATGTGGATAAGATCAAATCCGATCAAGATTACTCCCGGGCAGTCGATCTCCTGAAATATTCAAAGTTCTATCTTCAGATGACACGGAACCCCGTACCCTTTGATCCAAAGGTTGTGGAGGGCATCTCGACTCCCGAAAACGAATACCTGCCTATCATAACGGCGGATAACCAGATGGCTTTCTTTACGAGGGAGAGCAAAATTGCAGGAGAAAAGAATACCCTGATTCAATCGGAAAAATACAAGGAGAAATTCATGTTCAGCCAGCTTCAGCCAGATGGAAAGTTCACGCAGGGAGAGGAAATGCCCGATCCTTTCAACCTTAACGACAATGAAGGCGGAGCCACCCTGACGGTGAACAACAAAACGCTGTATTACACGGTTTGCAAATACACCTTAAACCATACCTATTACAATTGCGACATCTATTATTCCGAATGGGTTGATGGCGAGTGGACTCCAATCAAAAGTGTCAGCGATAAGATAAACCTCCCCACCACATGGGAGTCACAGCCAAGCATTTCAGCAGACGGGAAGACGCTCTATTTTGTGAGCGACCGTTCCGGCGGTTTTGGGGGTTATGATATCTACCGGTCGATAATGCATGATAACGGGGAATGGGGAACCCCTATAAACATCGGACCAAGCATCAATTCTTCCGGAAATGAAAAATCGCCCTTTATCCATCCCGATGGAAAAACACTTTATTTTTCTTCTGATGGATGGTTGGGATTGGGAGGATATGATATATTCTATTCCCGCCTCAATGATGATGGAACCTGGTCAACCCCGGTTAACATCGGGTACCCGATCAATTCACCCGATGATGAAGTCGGTTTTTTCGTAAGTACGGATGGCCAGAAAGGGTATTTTGCATCCAATAAATTAAAAGGGGTGGGAGGGTGGGACCTCTATTCATTCGACCTTTATGAGAAGGCCAAGCCGGGAAAAGTGCTGTTCGTCTCGGGAACGGTAAAAGCGGAAACCGAGACCGAGATGGCCAATACCCGGATCGAGCTGAAGAACATGGAGACCAAAAAAATATCGGAGATCCCGCTTGATTCCATAACGGGGAAATATGTTGCTGTTGCGCCGTTTAACAATGATTATATTATGACGGTGAAAAAGGAAGGTTATGTTTACGAAACGCGATATATTGCAAAGATCGACAGCATTTACAGGATGCCGGCACACCTGGACCTCGAGATTCAACACATCGAATTGAACAAGTCGTACCGTATCAACGATATTTATTTTGCCTTTAATTCCTTTAACCTGACAGAGGAGTCTGAAGCCATCCTGGATCTTTTGATCGAATTCCTTGAAGAGAATCCCACCATTTATATCGAGATCCAGGGACATACTGATAATATCGGGAGAGATGCCGATAACATGAAACTATCAGCCAACCGGGCAAAATCGGTTTACAATTATCTTATCTCCAAAAACATCGCTCCAAAACGGCTGACATACAAGGGTTATGGAAAGACCGTTCCGGTAGCATCCAACGACACCGAAGAGGGCCGCGCAAAAAACCGGCGAACCGTTTTCGTGATTATCCGGAAATAGTGATTTGATCGATCATTTTCTAAATTAATATTTCATTGTTGATATTTACATTTATATTTACACTTGAAATATATCTCAATGAACTACCAGGATAATTTTTAACCGGATGATAGCGATACTCATTGTTGACGATCATTTCATTGTAAGGCAAGGCCTAAAAAGCATGATTGCAGCTGTTCATCCCGAATGGGAGATCTTTGAGGCGGAGAATGGCATTCAGGCTATCCTGGTTGCTTCCAGGGTTAAGCCCAACCTGATCCTGATGGATCACATGATGCCCAAACTCGATGGGATAAAAGCCGCATCATTAATCAACCGCGACTTTCCGGGATCCAAAATCATCATGGTCACCATGAGTAACCCGGATGATCTTCTCTCAGTATCCATCGATGCGGGTGTAACCCTCATCATATCTAAAGATGCATCTAACGGTGAGATCCTGGAGACCATCACGAAATTCGCCAAAGGGATTTCAAAGGTCATGGCGAGAAACCCGGGAAAACCTTCCGGGAATAAAAACAAGAAAATAAAAACAGGCAAGAGACCCGACAGGCATACATCGTCCCTCCTTTTAACCGACCGGGAATTGGAAGTGGTAAAATTGATGATGAAAGGATACCCATTGAAAAGGATCTCAGATCATCTTGGTATCAGTAAACGTACCGTTGAAGGTCACAAATTAAAGATCATGAAAAAATGCAATTTACATTCCTCCTCTGAATTGATCCGGCTTGTTATCAGCAATAAAATTCTCCCGGTTACGTGAGCTTTCCCTGACAATTTTTCAGAAAAATACGTGAAAAAAAACACGTAAATTTAGGTAACTACATACCAGTTAGGACAAGGTGAGATTTATGGTAATGGAATCCAATTTGAATTATAGGTTTTATTTAAAGTGTCGGTTAC
>JADGPR010000030.1 GCA_017882335.1 Bacteroidales bacterium
GAGAGGTTAAGAACCTTGATTTTACCAGGATATTTTTTTACCTGGCCGGGCAAAAGCGACTTAACGCTTAGCCAAAAAGCTGTTGATTTTTTCATGGTTTAATGATTTTTACGATATGCACGAAAGGTATTACCTAAATTATGACCCCACAATACCACTTTAGTGTGATTTTTCTAACAATGACTTTCGGAAAAGATTGAGAAACAGGGGAAACCCCCTATAATGCAGGACAATAATTGGTTAAAAACTGGGTTGGATTAACTCCTATCCCCGAAGATCTTATTTACCGCCTCTATGCGGGATTGTACATGGAGTTTCTGGTAGATGTTATTAATGTGTTTCCTGACGGTTTCGGTACTGATGCAAAGTTTATCGGCGATTTCCTTATACCGGAAGCCTTTTGCAAGGAGACCCAGCATCTCGGTTTCCCTTTTGGTAAGCAGGTGAATGGCATCATTAACGGCAGGCCTTTTGAAGGATTCCATGACACGCCTGGCAATTTGCGGAGTTATCGGGGATCCCCCGGCGTGAAGTTCATGGATTGCGTCAATAATTTTACCGGGATCATCATTTTTCAGCAGGTATCCTGTTGCTCCTGCTTTCAATGCATTGAAAACCGAATTATCATCCTGGAATATGGTACACATGATAAACTGCATTTCAGGGTGAACAGATTTTAACTGCCTGACACATTCAATCCCATCCATCCCGGGAAGGTGAATATCCATTAAAACAATATCGGCAGGATTGGCGGTTAGAAATTCCAGGCCGGTTTCTGCATCAGCGAAAGTTCCGGCACATGTAAAGTCTTCTGTGGTCTGGATAAGGATTTTCAGGCTTTCCCTGATATCTTCATCATCTTCAATAATTGCTATTGAGATCATGATGCAAAATTCTTTTAAAAAAGAGAAAGGATCAATAACACAAAAGTTGTATTTTTAAGTTCAACGCACGGGGAAAGTAAGCTTGATCAAGGTACCTTGGTTTTTATCAGAGGTGATCTGGAAAAACCCTCCGATATCTTTAATCCGCTGATTCATATTCGTGAGCCCATTTCCCCAGTTTTGTTTTTCCTCTATCGAGAACCCTGTTCCATTATCGGATATTTCAACTTCTGCCAATCTTTTCCTGAACTTCATTGTAAGCCGCACCCTGGTGGCTTTTGAATGCTTTGTAATATTATATATAGCCTCCTTAATGACCAGAAAAATATTCCGGCGGTATTCATCGCTAACAGAGTTTGTTGGGATTTTATCAGGAAATTCAATATTTACTTCAATCCCGCTCATTTCGAAGTATTCTGAGACATACCTCCGGATGTATGCAAAAATACTTTCCAGGTTATTTTTTTGCGGGTTCATGGTCCAGATGATTTCACCGATACTACCCAGGACTTTTTTACCTGCTTCGGAAATTTTCCCGAGTTTTTCATACATTTCATCATCCTCATTCGTTTTTTTCTGTAAGTGCTGGCTGATCACTGTGATACGGGTAAGTTCAGCCCCGATGTCATCATGGAGTTCTCTTGAGATCCGGTTCCTCTCTTTTTTAATCACCCTGATTTTTTCGCGCTGACGCATAATGATGAAAATAATGACGACAAAGATCAGCAACACTGCAAAGCCGCCCACAAATCCATTGCGAATCAGTTTTTGTTTTTGCAATTCTTCCAGGGCTATGGCATCCTTCTTTTCCTGTTCGACTTTTCCCAGTGATTCTTTTTTATCAAACTCATATTGCATTTGAATTTGCACCATTTTTTTTGTGCTCTCTTTGTTTACCAGGCTATCGCGGTAATTAATAAACATCTTGTAATTCTCCAATGACTGTTTAAAGTTTCCTTGTACACTGTCCAGATCAGCCAGACTCTTATAGCAATTTTTAATATCACTTGGGCTGCCAATCTCTTTTGCAAGCGATAATCCTTTATTCAGATATAGTAATGCCTCATTGTTTTTATGCATTTTTAAATAATTATTTCCGATATTGGTGCAAGTATATGCCACCTGTTGTTTATCCCCGATTTCTTCACTGATTTTTAAGGCAGCCAAATGACTCCTTAATGCTTCGGTATAATTGCCCTGATTATAATAAACAGTTCCGATGTTGTTTAGATTAGTAGCTTTCCCACCTTTATCGCCAAATTCTTCCTCTAGTTTTATCGCTGCGAAAAAAATTTTTAAAGCTTCGGCATAATTACCCTGGAAATCATAAACACTTCCTATGTTGGTAAGATTTTCAGCTTTCCCCCTTTTATCGTCCAGTTCTTCGTATATTTTTAATGCAGTTAAATAATTTTTTAAAGCTTCGGAAAAATTGTTCTGATCCATATAAACAGCACCGATGTTGTCGTATGAACCAGCTACGTTTGATTTATCCCCGATTTCTTCCTGGATTTTTAAGGCAGCCAAAAAATTCTTTAATGCTTCAGGATAATTTCCCAATCTGTAATCAATAAGTCCGAGATTGTTGTATGCATAAGCGCTTCCCTTTTTATTACCGATTTCCTGAAAGATTCTCAAAGCAATGAAAAGATTCTTCGACGCCTCAGTGTAATTGCCTTGAATTTGATTAATGCCCCCGATACTATTGAAAGCATGGGCTTTTCGTTGCAGGATTTTTGATTTGTTTGCTTTCGTTGCTGTATTGAGAAGTTCTTCACATAGTGGTAATACATCTTTGAAGTTTTTCAATGCCTCTTTATATTTTCCAGCGTAGATCAACACTCTGCCTATGACAAGATGTGCATCGACAATTTCCAATTCATCCTTTAATTTCGTTGCAAGCGCCAAGGCTTTATTGGCAAAATAAAGTCCAGTGTCGGGATTAGTAATGGAAAATTCGTAAGCAAGAGCAATTACGGTATTTACTTTGGAGGAATCCTCCTTTGCGGTTTTTAAAACGGTGAAGAGGGAATCAATTTTTTCCTGCCCATGTTTTTGAGCAAATGCTTCGACTACGCTCAGCATGACAATGAGAAGGAATAGCGCTTTTTTCATTGGGTGCTTATTTATAAGGGTAATATTTTTCTGTTCATTTCTTCCAAATTGTTAACCTAAGGACTGTCATAAAAAGCATATCCCATAATGGCAGTCCATCTAAAAACCTGCTGGAGTGAATGATGGTCTTGTAATATTACGAATAAATGACCGGATATCGACAAAATGGACTTATTTATGAAAAAATCCGTTAAAACCTTTGAAATTCGGTTATAAGGCTGGTGGATAGGGGTTCACTCAGTTGAGCGGGGACTAATGATTTTAGGAAAGCGGGTTGCATGAAATTACAAACCTGTTAATCCATTATTTTTTTTCTGCCTCCCTTGCCATCGTAATTAATTGCCAGTATGGCGGAATGTACCCATACCTGGCAATGAAAAGCCTGACCTTTTCTTCAGTGTTGATGCGGATATCTTCCCCTTGATATCAGTGCAGAAACCACTGCTCCGCCACGGGAAACTGGTGGGTCACCACTGTGTATGGTGAATTGGTGGGTTATTTTACCTCAATGAGTTCCACCTCAAACACCAGGGTCGAATAGGGCGGGATAACGCCCATATCCCTGTCGCTATAACCAATGGCAGAAGGAATAATCAGTGTGGCTTTCCCTCCCTGTTTCATCATTGCAATTCCCTCATCCCAGCCCTTGATTACCTGGCCCCTGCCAAGCATGAATTCGATCGGGTTCTTGCGTTCAATTGAAGAATCAAATACTTTCCCGTTCAGCAACTTGCCGGTATAATGAACTTTCACCGTTTTGCCTGCTTCGGCTTTTGGCCCGGTACCGGCTAAAACCTGGATATAATATAACCCGTTGGGCTGTGGCTTTGCAGTGATGTTGTTATCTTTCAGGTATTTTTCTAACAGTCCGGGTTCAGCATTTTTTGAAGAATCTGCTTTCATTTGTTCTGATTTTTGGTTTTCGATTTGTTCCTTTTCATACTCGGGTTTTGTCTTAACATTAGTGATTTCAACCTCATAAATGAGTGATTGATAGGGCCCAACTAAATTACCGCTTCCCCTGCGTCCAAAGGCCAGGGCGGAAGGGACAATGATCTTGGCCTTGCTCCCTTTTGTTAAAGTTGAAACAGCATACTCAAAGCCCGGAGTATCGATCCTTTTTCCATATTCAAATTTAACCGGATCAGGACGCTCGAAAGTAGAGAACAACTCCTTACCGTCCAGCAGCGAAACCCGGTAATTCATCCTCACTTGGCATCCGCTGTCGATCTTCACGCCCGATCCCTGTTGGGTTTCGATAATATAAAGTCCCATGGAATTCGGCTTGGCGGTAATCTTATTGTCCTCCACGTACTTTTTCAATTGCGCTTCTTCCTTGAAGATCATGCCCTCAGGCGTTTGAAATGACAATAAATGTATATGAAAGAAAAAGTATTCGTTGCTGTCGATCCCGGCAGGACGTTGTTTCATTTTAAACGTCTTGAAAATAAGTGAATCGGCATTTACCATAAAAACTCCGCTGTCGCCCTTGGCCAGCATGGCAATACCTTCGTTCAGGTCACCCTTGAAACCCGGGAGGGGAAGGAAAAATTTCACCGGTGCGGGTTTTTCCTGTTTCTGACTGTTAAAGAAAACCGAATCCTTTCCATGTGATTTGCCATGGTAGATCATATCAAATTCAACAAAATACCCGGTCCTGGGGGTAAGGGTATCGGTGCCGGTTTTATAGAGCTTGTAATACAGTCCGGTTTTGGTCTTTGAAAACCCCGGAAATTTTTGTGAAAATGTGGGCAATGCCATTGCAGCTAAAAAGATTAAAGTCGCCGCGGTGAAAAATCTTTTATTCATGTTTTTTCGTTCTTTAAGATGCTGTTACGATGATAAAAGTGTCTGAGCCTGTCTCAAAAAGTAAAAATTTTTGAAGTGCACTCATAGTTCCCAATTCCATTAATGGAGTGCAAAGGTAGGAATTTTTAAGTTTAATTAATTGGCCTTCCAATTGAAATATTGAGCCGTGCAAGACTTACGGCATAATCGGTTTTTGCTTTTAGCAGGTTGAC
Organism: Bacteroidales bacterium; assembly: GCA_017882335.1. Taxonomy (GTDB): domain Bacteria; phylum Bacteroidota; class Bacteroidia; order Bacteroidales; family FEN-979; genus FEN-979. The sequence goes on from JADGPR010000030.1 coordinate 5,021, forward strand.
TTTGCTTTCTGCTGCCGAGGTTTCTGCATCCAGGAGATCAAGGTTTGTAATAACCCCGCTCGAGAAACTGACCTTTGCAAGTTCGAGGGCTTCTTCGGCCTGCCTGACCTGCAGGTTGCTTTGTTTGATCTTCTGCAGGGAAGCATTTAGTAATGCTTCATTCTGGTACACTTCACTGGAGATATCCCTTCTGGTCTGTTCGGTTTCCTGCTTCAGTACATTGATCTCAACGTTTGCGAGTTTGATATTATTTTTCCGGCGGGTGGCGTCAAAGATCGGGACGCGTAAACCAAGACCGGCAGCATAATTAGGGGTCAGTAAATTGAGGTCAGGAATATATCCATTTTTGATACCTCCTGAGAGAAAGGCGTCCAATACGGGATTGTTCTGAACTTTCACAGTTTTCAAGTGAAGAGCTGCATGCTCCTCTTTCAGGCCGGCTACGATCATCTCATAACGGTGTTGAAGGGCAAAATGAACCAGGGAATCAGAAACGATTCCCGTACTGCCTAAGACCAGGTTTTGTTTGACCATCAACGCAGTGTTGACCGGGAAACCCAGCAATGAATTCAGGATCGCCTGTTGAGTCTTGATTGCAGTCTGGATGTCGATTTTCTGGTTTTCGGTAGTCGATATCCTCACCTGTGTTGACAGGATTTCATATTGTGTCGCAGATCCGGTTTCTTTCTTTTTGGTAATAAAAGCAAGATGATCATTCAGGTTATCCAGTTGAACATCCTTTATTTTCAAAGCTTCCTGCAAATAAACCAGGGTATAGTAACTTATGGCGGTAATAAGGTTAAGTTTTTGCTTCACCAGGTCGATCGTCTTTTCAGAGATCGCCTTCCCGGATTCTTCCATTTTAATGCTTCGGGATGTCTTTGAAAAATCATAGATGGTCTGCCTGGCATCCACTTCGGCATTATAATTATTTTCCGGGTAAATCTGGAAGGCACCCATGTTCGGGATGGATAATTTGGAAACCGGCCCAAGCCGGGTATAGCCTGCATGCCCGGAAATATCAGGATAGTAGCCTGAACGGGCAAGAGCAACCGCTGCATCCGCAGAATTAATGGCCTCCTGTGCTTTCAAAACCGACGGATACGACGAGGTGACCTCTTGAAGGATTTGCTGAAGGCTAAGCGAATCGTTTGCTCCAGGAATTGAAAGATGCCGTGCACTTTGTGCAGGAATGAGGAAGGGAAAAACGATGAATAAAATCAATACAAAACTTTGTTTCTGATACCTTTCCATACAAATTCGATTTAATTTCTTGCCGGTGAAGGCGTTGTAAAAGGTTGCCGGGGTTCTTCATTACCGTCATTTGGATTTTGTGCGATGACATTCCCGCTGTTCTTTCCTTTTCCTTTTCTGCCGATCTTCAGAAATATGACGGGCACGGCGCTGACCAAGGTGATCACGGCAGCCAGCAGGAAATCATCATCGATTGCCTGGACAAACGACTGCCGGGTTATATGCGACATCAGGATGGTCTGGCTTTGTTTATCTGCAATGTTTCCTATTGTTCCTGTACTGTTAGTAATAAAGTACCCTATATTCCTGAGCGCCGCATGAAATGCAGGAGAATTGGACTGTATCATTTCACCGAATGATTGAGAATGGTAGGTGATGCGTGTAGTAAGTATGGTTGTGAGGATGGCTACGCCGAAACTGCCTCCAACCTGTCGGATCACATTCAGAAGCCCGGAAGCCTGACCCATTTTGTGCCTGGGAATGTCAACAACTGCTGCTGCCGTCAGAGGGGCGAACATGACTCCCATGGCCACACCGCGCAAATACAGCGTGGTCATGATAAAACCATGTTCCGTCAAGTATGACATTTCGCTGTTAAGGTAGAATGTGAAGGCAAGTAGCACGGCGCCTCCAAAGATCAGGATCTTCGGATTGATGCGGTTGGAAGACAGCCCCGCCATCGGTGCCACAAAACCCTGGATGATCCCGACCGGAAGGAAGACGGAACCTGCCTGCAGCGCTGTATAACCCAGTGAATTCTGAAGATACAGTGGCAACAGGAAGGTACTTCCGAACATCCCGATCCCGAAAATGAAGGTAACCACGTTGGCGATGGCAAAATTATAATCTTTTAACAGCCTGAGATCGATCAGGGGATGATCAACGATGAGTTCGGTGGAAAGAAAAACGACAAATGCCACGGCAGATACCGCGAAACAAACCAGTACAACCGGCGATGACCATCCCGCTGAATTGGTTGAGGAGCTTCCTTCTGTAAGCGCATATAGGAGAAAAGGAAGGAAAGTGGTAACTGCAATAAATCCGATCGGATCGAAAGGCCCCACGTGCTTATTACGGTATTCTTTCTGGATGATGGCGGTGGCCAGCATTCCCGCGATCCCGATTGGAACATTGACATCAAAGATCAGGGGCCAACTGAACTGATCGACCAGGTATCCGCCGATAAGCGGGCCAAAGGAAACAGATGCTGCAGAAGCGATCGACCAGAATCCCAAGGCCACACCCCTTTTTTCGGCCGGAAATTCCCGTGTAATGATCGCCATGCCCACCGGCATAATGCAGCCAGCTCCCAGTCCCTGGATAACACGCGAAAAAATCAGGATATCTTCGTTGGGGGAAATGCCGCACAGGAAGGATCCGAGCGTGAATAGGAACAATCCGAGAAAATAAACCCGCTTGTACCCGAACCGGTCAGCCAGCCATCCTGAAGTCGGAAGCATCACAGCCAGGGCAAGCATGTATGCAGTCAATACCCATTCGATCTTATCGATTCCGACACCGAATGATGCCATGATCTTGGGAAGTCCTACATTGACGATGGTGGCATCGAGCACGGCCATGAATGTTCCGATCATCACATTTGCAAGTAACCACCATTTATAGGAGGGACTCGTCGTGTCAAACGTAGCACTCTGTTCGCGGATGAACTCGCGAAAGTGACCTATGCCTGGAAACCTGTGCGCCATTATTTTATGATCTTAACGAGTACCGACATGCCCGCTGCAAAGTGGATCTGAGGAGTTCCCGGTTCTTTTTTCAGGACGTCGATGGAGATCTTGACCGGGATGCGCTGGGTGACTTTTGTGAAGTTCCCTGAAGCATTATTGGGCGGGATCAGGGAGAACTGTGCAGCAGTGTTGGATCCGACATTGATAACTTTTCCTGATAATTTCATTCCCGGAAAAGCATCCACGGTTAATTCCGCCTTTTTCCCATTATAAATACCAGACACTTTGGTCTCTTCAAAATAGGCCATCACATAAAACAGGGAATCGCGGGTAATCGTAAATACAGGTTGCCCCGGCTGAACCACATCGCCGGGAAGCAGCCATCGTTTTGCAATACGGCCGCTGCCGGGAGCATAGATCCGGGTATTTCTCAGGGAGGTTTCGAGGATGCCGATCTGGGCCGTTGCTGTTTTTGTTGTGCTTTCGGCAAACGTGATTTGTGATTTGCTTACCTCCAGCTGGGCTTTTGCAGCATCCAGCATGGCCTTTGCCGATTCATAGGTTTTTTTTGCATGATCAAATTGTTCTTTTGAGATAACCTTCCCTTCATACTGGGAAGAGGCACGGTCAAAATCCTCCCTGGTCCTTGCCAGGCTTATCTCCTGCACAACTTCACTTTTCTGATCCAGTTCATAGCGTGCTCTGGCCTGTTCCACCGACGAAAATGCCTGGTCAATGACGGCTTTTGCCTGCAATTTCTGCGCGTAAAGGTCACTGCTGTCGATTTCCACGAGCAACTGCCCCATCCTGACACTGTCTCCTTCCTCGGCATAAATACCGGTTATCCGGCCAAGGATCTTCGAGCTGACAGCGACCTTGTCTGCATCGAGGTAAGCATCATCTGTTGAATAATAGGAGTTATACTCATGATACCATCGCCAGCCGAAAACGACAATTGCGGTGACAACAAGTGCCAGGGCAATGTAAGCCCGGATCTTTGTGCCTTTTTTATTACCCTTATTCTCTGGTGTGCCCATATGATTTAAAAGTTAGTGTCTGGCATAACGAACATGCGCATTCCTGGAATATTTCAAGGAGTCAAAGGTAAAAAAAGAAACAAGCGGGATGGCATATTTTGTACCACCCGATGAATGTAAATCGATAATCTTTTTATGGAAGTGCCTTCTGATAAATACTTAAATCAGAATCCGCCTGAAGCCGGTGTTATTATTTTACCTTTTTTAACCACATGTACCAGGCAAGTTCACGTAAGTCGGGATCATTTTTTGAAGCCAGTTTATCGGCGTCGGCTTCTGTTTTAGGGGAGGGGATCAGGACTTCACCGCCAGGCAACCAGTTTGCAGGGGTCAGTACATTTTTCCCGTCGGCCATTTGCAACGCCATTACGGTCCGTTTGATCTCATCCATATTCCTTCCCACATTCATCGGGTAAAAGAATATGGCCCTGATCTTGTCGTTCGGATCGATGATAAATACGCCCCGTATATCCCGGGTCGTACTGCTATAGGAATGGATCATCCCATACTTTTTGGAAACCTCGAGGGCATTATCGGATATCATTGGAAAATTAATTTTAGGCGTTTCCTGATCATTGTAACGGATCGATTCCATCGATTTTTTCCAGGCAATATGACTGTTTAACCCGTCAGTGGATACAACAATCACTTTGGTATCCAGTTTATCCAGGTCCTTCTGCATCTCAGCAAGTTCGATCAGTTCAGAGGAACAGACCGGTGTAAATGCAGCAGGATGGCTGAAAAGTATCTTCCATTTCCCATAATAATCATCCGGGAATGTAATTTTACCATTGGTGGATTCTGCTGTAAAAGAGGGCGCCGTCTCACCGATGAGCGGGATCCGGACTTCTTTATTATCTTGGGAGAACAACTGGTTCGCAGTAAACAGCGTGAGCAAAATAAAAAAATGTGATTTTTTCATTACTATTATTATTTAGACTATTTCCATGCAAAGGTAATTCAATCTCTGAGATTTCAACTTCTTTGTGGTAAAAATTATTCCCTATTCGCATATTCATCAACCCTCTATTCCTTAATGCCTAATGGCCAACCTAAAATTGACGTTATTTAACCCTCTTTACCTTGTTTTCAGAATTTTTTATCAGATTCAAGAAATAATGTTATCTTTGCAGCCGAATATGCACTTGTGCATTCGTTGTAGAAGAAATTTTGAGGGGACTTTCGTCCCCTCTTTTATTAATAATCACAGTTATGATCTCAAAGGAAACGATACAACCCATGGTGGAGGAGATCCTTGCGGGAACGGAAAAATTCCTCGTGGATGTTGTGGTTCAGCCCACGAACAGGATCTACATCTATTTTGACTCCGATACCTGCATCACGATCAGCGATTGCCAGGAAATCAGTCGTACCATCGAAAGCAACCTGAACCGTGATAATGAAGATTACGACCTTACCGTTTCTTCTTCCGGTATTGACCGCCCGTTGAAGATGTTGCGGCAGTATCTGAAAAATATCGGGAAAGAACTGGATGTGGTCACCACTGATGGAAAAAATATTACCGGGAACCTTGTAAAGGTGGAGGAAGCCTTCCTGGAACTTGAACATCCGGTTAAAAAACCAAAAAAAGAAATCAAACGGGAAAATACACGCCTCCCGTTTTCTGAAATAAAAACAGCAAAAATAATTGTCAAATTCGGAAAATAATCATCTGGTAAAATGGAACATATTAATTTAGTCGAAACCTTTTCAGAATTTAAAGAATTCAAGAACATCGACCGCGAAACCATGATGCGCATCCTGGAGGATGTTTTCAAGCACATGCTCGCAAAAAGATTCGGCTCGTCCGATAACTTTGATATCATTGTCAATATCGACAAGGGAGACCTTGAGATCTGGAGAAACCGCGTCATCGTGGATGACAATGCGGTGGAAGATCCCAATGCACAGGTAGCCTTATCGGAAGCAATGAAAACGGAGCCCGACTTTGAAGTAGGTGAAGAACTCTCTGAAGAAATCAAGCTTCTGGATTTCGGCCGTCGTGAAATCCTCGCCATCCGCCAGAACCTGATCTCGAAGATCCAGGAATATGAAAAAGACAATATTTTCCGCAAATACAAGGAGAAGATCGGGGAGATTGTTTCCGGTGAAGTTTACCAGGTTTGGAAAAAAGAGATCCTCGTCCTGGATGATGAAAGTATCGAGCTGATCCTGCCAAAATCCGAACAGATCCCTTCCGATTTTTATCGTAAAGGCGATACCATCCGGGCAGTGGTTTCCAAAGTGGAAATGAACAACAACAATCCGGTGATCATCCTTTCACGAACTTCCCCCGTTTTCCTTGAACGGCTTTTCGAATCAGAAGTTCCCGAGGTTTATGATGGTTTGATCAGCATCAAAAATATTGTCAGGGTACCCGGTGAAAGGGCAAAGCTGGCCGTTGAATCGTACGATGACCGTATCGACCCGGTTGGCGCTTGCGTAGGGATGAAAGGATCGAGGATCCATGGGATTGTTCGTGAACTGAAAAACGAGAACATCGACGTAATCAACTTCACCACTAATCCTTCGCTTTATATCCAGCGGGCATTGAGCCCTGCCAAGATCACTTCCATCGTGATCGATGAACCAACCAAGAAGGCTGATGTCTATATGAAACCCGACCAGGTCTCACTGGCCATCGGAAAAGGTGGCTTTAACATCAAACTCGCCGGCAAACTTACCGGTTATGAGATTGATGTATACAGGGATACCGATGTGGATAATGAAGATGTTGACCTGCAGGAGTTTTCCGATGAAATTGATCAGTGGATCATCGATGAATTAAAAACGATCGGTTGTGATACTGCAAAAAGTGTTTTAGGCCTTGATGTTCAGGAACTTGTTAACCGTACCGATCTTGAAGAAGAGACGGTGAATGAGGTCGTCCGTATTATAAAATCAGAGTTTGAATAAAAAAAATTAATTTTAACTACTCTTTCAAAAGAAGGGTCTGAGCCAAAGTCTATGAGTGAAGGCACAACAACAATCCGGATTAGCAAAGCTGCACGTGAGTTTAACATTGGGGTTACTACCGTCGTGGATTTCCTTTTGAAGAAAGGATTTACCATTGAGAAGGATCCAAACAGCAAGCTTTCGCAGGAGATGTATACCCTCCTGATGAAGGAATTTGCCACGGAAAAACACGTCAAAGAGGAAGCCAACAAGATCGGATTGCATTTTACTCAGCACGAAACCATTACCATTGATAACAAACGGCAGACCTCAAAGGATAAGGAAAAGGAGTTGGATGAGCCCTTATACATCAAGAATGCAGCACTCGAATACAATACAAAACTCTTCGATACCCAGAAGAAAGTTACGGAGCCACCGGTAAAAGAGGTACCGAAAGAAGAAAAGAAAAAACAAGAACTCCCTGCAAAGGAAACACCAAAACCATCAAAACCGCCAGTCGTAAAAGAAACTCTCGCAGAAGAAGTTACCCCGGAAGCCAAAAAAGAAAAACAGGTTGAGGCGGGAAAGAAAAAGGCGGCTAAAACTACCAAAAAGAAAGCTGCAGAAGTAGCTATAGAAGCTTCAAAACAAGTTGATGAACCGAAAGCCGGAAGAGAGAAGAAACCAAACAAAAAAGCTTCCGGGATCAAGATCGTTGGGAACCTCGACCTTGATACCGTAACAAAAAAAACGCCAAAGAAAGGCAAGGGAAAAAAGGAGAAAGCAGAAGAACCGGTTGAAGAACTTCTGCCTGAACCCGTTAAAGTTGAAAAAGAGGTTCCCGTTATCGAAACTCCACCTGTCATCGCGGAAGAAATCGAAATCATTGAAGAAGCTGTTGAAGAAACGAGTAAAGTGGAGGATAATTTTCTTCCACGGGAAAAGATCAACCTGGTAGGCCCCACCATCCTCGGCACCATGAAACTTCCGGAACCCCGGAAAGCCATGGAAAAGAAAAAACCAGTGGCCTCTTCATCCGACGAAACCGTGAAGGGAAAGAAGAAGAAACGTAAGCGGATCAAGAAGCAGATGGGCACCCCATTGACCACTGAAACTTCAATACAACCCGAACACGCAAAAAGCAAGCCTCATGCACGGAAAAGTGGGTACAGGGAAACGGTTAAACCACAGCTGAGCGAGGAAGATATTCAAAAACAGATTAAGGAAACACTGGCCAGGCTGGGCCCTGCCGGGAAATCCAAAACGTCAAAATACCGCCGACTGAAGCGGGAGGCCGTCAGCCAGCAGATGCAGCAGGATCAGGAAAAGATGGAAGAAGGCAAGAAGGTCATTCAGGTAACGGAGTTTGTTACCGCCAACGAGTTGGCAACAATGATGAACGTTCCTGTTACCAACATCATTTCCACCTGTATGTCGCTCGGGTTGTTTGTCTCCATCAATCAGCGTCTGGATGCCGAAACCCTGACACTGGTCGCAGATGAGTTTGGATACCAGGTAGAATTTGTCAGCGTAGATGTGCAGGAAGCCATCTCCAACCTTGAGGAAACAGATGCCCCTGAAGACCTGGAACCACGTCCGCCAATTGCAACGGTCATGGGCCATGTCGATCACGGGAAGACAAAATTACTCGACTATATACGCAAATCGAATATTGTTGCTGGTGAAGCCGGAGGGATCACACAGCATATAGGCGCTTACGAAGTGATGCTGGAGAACGGAAAATCCATCACTTTCCTCGATACTCCTGGCCATGAAGCATTCACGGCCATGCGTGCGAGGGGGGCAAAAGTAACTGACATTGTAATCATCGTCATCGCGGCCGACGACAACGTCATGCCCCAGACGCGTGAAGCCATCAACCATGCTTTGGCTGCACAGGTTCCCATTGTATTTGCCATCAACAAGATTGATAAGCCAAATGCTAATCCCGAAAAGGTAAAGGAAGAGCTTTCGAAAATGAACATCCTTGTGGAAGATTGGGGAGGTAATTACCAGTCGCAGGAGATCTCTGCAAAGGCAGGGACGAATGTCAATATTTTACTCGACAAAGTCATGCTGGAAGCCGAAATGCTTAACCTGATGGCCAATCCGACACGCCTTGCCCTAGGCACTGTGATCGAATCTTCGCTGGACAAAGGGCGGGGATATGTATCAAAACTGCTGGTTCAGAACGGTATGCTGAAGATTGGCGATATGGTGCTGGCCGGCTCCACCTATGGAAAGGTGAAAGCCATGTACAACGAACGAAACCAGGCGATCCGCGAAGCAGGGCCTTCTACTCCCCTGTTGATGCTCGGTTTGAATGGAGCTCCCCAGGCAGGAGATATCTTTAATGTGATGACCGATGAAAAGGAAGTCAAGGCCTTTGCCAACAAACGGCTCCAACTTCAACGCGAACAAGGTATCCGTACACAGAAACACATCACCCTTGACGAAATCGGGCGCCGTATTGCCATCGGCGATTTCAAAGAACTGAACCTGATTGTCAAAGGCGATGTCGATGGATCTGTGGAAGCACTTTCCGATTCATTGCTGAAACTTTCGACCGAAGAGGTGATGGTTTCGGTGATCCACAAATCGGTAGGAGCCATCACCGAATCCGATGTCTTGCTGGCATCGGCATCCAACGCTATCATTGTCGGATTCCAGGTACGTCCTTCCCTGAGTGCACGGAAACTGGCAGAGCAGGAACAGATCGACATCCGGCTCTATTCGATCATCTACACTGCAATCGAAGAGATCAAGGCCGCTATCGAAGGGATGCTGTCACCTGAAATTGAAGAAAAGATTCTCTGCAACATCGAGGTACGGGATGTTTTCAGGATCACCAAAGTTGGAACGGTAGCAGGTTGTTTTGTGCTTGACGGCAAAGTAACACGCCACACCCGTATCCGTGTCATTCGCGATGGAATTGTTGTCTATACCGGTACGCTGGGATCCCTGAAACGCTTTAAAGATGATGTGAAAGAAGTCCTGTCGGGTTACGAATGCGGTCTCAACATTGATAATTTCAATGACATAAAGGTGGGTGATATCATCGAAGGGTACGAAGAGATCGAAATTAAACGCCGTCTGTAATCCTTATTTTTTCAGCGTCTGAACCCGGTCGGGGCCAATGGACACCATTTCTACTGGAATTCCTGTTCCTTTCTCAATAAACCGGATATATTCTGATAATTGATCAGGAAGCATATCGAAAGATTGGATGCTGTTCAAGGGTACGTTCCATCCGTTCAATTCCTGATAAACCGGTTCCAGGGTATCATCTGACAATTCGAAGGGAAATTCCTCCCGGACCTCTCCTCCGATCTTATAATTGCTGCAAACTTTAATCTTCTCAAAGGTATTCAGTACATCGGCTTTCATCATGATCAGGGTATCCACTCCGTTGAGCATGATGGCATATTTCAATGCCGGAAGGTCAAGCCATCCGCAACGACGAGGGCGCCCGGTCGTGGAACCGAATTCATTCCCATTGCACCTGAGGATTGCCCCGGTTTCATCCATCAACTCGGTTGGAAACGGCCCGGATCCAACCCGGGTGCAATACGCTTTGAATATCCCGTAAATCTTTCCGATCCGGTGGGGCGATATCCCCAGTCCGGTGCAGGCACCGGCAGCGATTGTGTTGGAGGAAGTGACAAAAGGATAGGAACCAAAATCCACATCCAGCAGGGTTCCCTGTGCTCCTTCAGCCATTACGCTTTTGCCCTCATCCAGGCTTTTATTCAGGAACTGCTCGCCTTCTACCATCCGGAAGGTTTTCATCCGGTCGATGGCTTCGAACCATTTTTTTTCATACGCTTCAAAAGAAAGCCCGTCGAGGGTGTAACCAGCCAGGTCGGCATTGTAAGAGCGAATGGTGTGAAAGTGCATTTCCTTCAGTGTACGGTAGCGTTCCATGAAATCATTTCCGTTCAGGTTTCCGATCCTGAGCCCATTCCTCGCAAACTTATCTGTATAAGCCGGACCGATCCCTTTCAGCGTCGACCCGATCTTTGATTGTCCTTTCATGGATTCCGAAACAGTATCGAGCATGCGATGGGTCGGAAGAATGAGGTGTGCCCGGTTTGAGATGAGCAGGTTTTCTTCTGCGTGAATACCGGCTTCAGCCAGCTTATCTATTTCCATCATGAAAATAAAAGGGTCGATGATTACACCGTTGCCGATCAGGTTGAGCGTGGAAGGGTGAAAGATCCCGGAAGGGATGGTATGCTGGACAAATTTCTTACCATCAAATTCAATGGTATGGCCCGCGTTGGGGCCGCCCTGGAAACGGGCAATAATGTCATAATGCGGAGTGAAGACATCGACGATCTTGCCTTTCCCTTCATCCCCCCATTGTAATCCCAGGATTACATCAACCTTCATAAGCAGTGGGGTTTACTTCTTCGGTTTGGAATTTCCGTAAAAGGTCAGTGAATAATTTATAATTTGAACTTTGAAGAGGTTTTCTACATATTTCTTTATCTCTTCTATACGGGGATCGTAAAATTCAAGGACATCTCCCGAATCAATGAAGATGAAATGATCGTGCTGCCGTATCAGCGTGGATTTTTCAAACTGGGCATAATTCGTTCCAAACTGGTGCTTGGTAACCAACCCGCAATCCAGCAATAATTCGATGGTATTGTACAAAGTGGCCCGGCTGACCCTGTATTTATGATTCTTCATCCGGATGTAGAGCGACTCGATATCAAAATGACCATCGGTGGCAAAAATTTCTTTCAGGATGGTATACCTCTCCGGAGTCTTACGATGGGCGTTCTTTTCAAGGTACTCAGTAAAGATTTTTCGGATCGTTTCAAATGTATCTTCAGCAGTTTTCTTCATCATATTCTGAAATTTGGGATAAATTTACATCATTCATATGGAATTAGAACAAATAAAAATAGTTTTTTTTAATCTACCCTGGCAACTTTCTTAATTCCATCGATCTTATGCAGGTCGCTCAGCAGGTGATTCAGTGTATCGGTATCCCTCACATACAGCATGACCTCCCCTTCCGTAAGGCCGTTCTTAGCTTCAAGGTGGAAGGATTTGATATTCAGGTTCAGCTCGTTGGATATGATCTTTGAGATATCATTGATCATTCCCAATTTATCCAGGCCTGATATTTTTATTCCGGCCAGGAACGAGATAGATTCCTGGTTTTTCCAGTCGATCTTGACAACCCGGTTCCCGAAGCTGGCCATCAGCTCGAGTGCCTTGATACATTTGGTCCGGTGTATCTGAATGGGTTTGTTTGGAGAAAGATCCAGGCCGATGATCTCATCTCCCGGGATCGGGTTGCAACAGGTGGAGATCTCGTATCCCAGCTGATGTATGTTCCGGGCGGCGGACTCCTCTGTTTTTGGATCCCCGTTCACGATTCCTGGTCCCGGATCTTTGTGTGATGTCTTGTCCGTGTGTGTTTTCCGCATCGGGTGGATCATGAAATTCAGCCATCCCGGTTTCATGCCGGAAGCAGCAAAAAACTTGACCTCTTTCTGCCCTATCCTGTCATGTGCAACGGTATAATAGAGGTCGATCAGGGTTGAGATATTGTTGATGGTAATAAATTTCCGGATGTTCTCATGCGTAAATTCGATCTCGTTCCGCAGAAACAGTTTTTCCAGTTTTTCTTTTCCCTGTTTGAAATATTTTTTCTTTTCTTTTTTCAGACCGATTTTGATGTTGACCTTGGCCCGCGTAGTCACCACATAATTCAGCCACTCATCCTTGGGTGCCTGGTTTTTCGAGGTGATGATCTCAATTTGTTCCCCATTCTTCAGGATATGGTTGATGGGAACCAGTCTCTTGTCGACCTTGGCGCCAACGCAGGTCATACCAACCTCGGAATGGATGGCGTAGGCAAAGTCGAGCACGGAAGAATTTGCCGGCAGGGTGCGAAGTTCACCTGAGGGCGTAAATACAGTAATCTCATCGAGAAAAAAGTAGCCTTTTACATCATCGATAAAAGAGAGTGCATCGGTATCAGGGCTTTCGATCATTTCCCGGATACGGTCGAGCCAGTTATCCAGCCGGCTGTTGAATTTCATCGAATCCTTGTATTTCCAGTGTGCAGCATATCCTTTCTCGGCGATCTCATCCATCCGTTTTGACCGGATCTGGATCTCGACCCATTGCCCGGTAGGGCTCATGACTGTGGTATGCAGCGCTTCATAGCCGTTAGCTTTGGGAATGGATATCCAATCGCGTAAACGATCCCGGTTCGGGCGGTAATAATCTGTGATGACTGAATATACTTTCCAGCAATCCGATTTTTCTGTTTCAAGAGGTGCATCGATGATAATACGGATGGCAAAAATGTCGAAGATCTCATCGAAGGAAACCTCTTTCATTTTCATCTTTTCCCAGATGGAATAGATTGATTTAGCCCGGGCAGAGATTGTGTAATTGATACCCTGTGCGGCAAGGTTCTTCTTTATGGGATAAATGAATTTACTGATGAAGCGGGAACGTCCTTTCTCCGATTCTTTCAGTTTGTTGGATATGGAAACATACACTTCCGGCTCGATGTATTTCAGGGCCAGGTCCTGCAGTTCACTTTTGATGGCATGCAGACCGAGACGGTGTGCCAGCGGGGCATATAGGTAGATGGTTTCCGAAGCAATTTTCAGTTGCTTCTCCGGTGTCATTGCATCCAGTGTCCTCATGTTATGCAAGCGGTCAGCCAGTTTGATGAGGATCACGCGGACATCATCGGAAAGTGTGATCAGGAGGCGTTTAAAATTTTCTGCCTGTATCGATGTTGTTCGCTGGTCAAAGATCCCTTTGATCTTGGTAAGGCCATCAATGATGGAAACGACTTTTTCCCCGAATAATCCGCGGATATCTTCCAGCGTATATTCGGTATCCTCCACCACATCGTGCAGCAAGGCACAAACCACAGAGGTTGCGCCCAGGCCGATCTCCCCGGCTGCGATGGTTGCCACGCTGATCGGGTGATAAATATAAGGCTCTCCGCTTTTCCTGCGCATGTCCCTGTGGGCATTCACAGCCACATCAAATGCACGGCGCACTTGTTTCTTATCCTTAGGGGTCTTGGCTTTGTACACACGCAATAATCCGCGGTACCTTTTCAGGATCTCCTTTTTTTCCGCTTCTGCATCGATAGGATACATCTGTTTTCTGGCTATTTCCGATCAATCTACAAAGTTAAAGGAAAAATCAAATGAATAGAAAATAAGGCAGTTTCAGTAACGATGATTTTTATTACTTTTGAATGAAATTTCTTTTCATCCGGTCCGGCTATGACAACCTATATATACCGAAAGCTATTTCCCATCTTCCTTCTAACTACAATAACCTGCATTCCATTCTCTTCCTTTGCAACCCACCAGCGGGCAGCCGAAATCTATTTTCGCCATCTGGATAAACTGACATATGAGATCACCCTGATCTCTTATACTTTCACTCCAAGTCCTGCCAATGCCTTCCGTGATTTTCTTACGATCGACTGGGATGATGGTACTACCAGCCAGATCCCGAGGAAAGAAGAAACCAACCTTCCCAATAATATCACCTACAACCGTTACGTAGGGCAGCATACTTTTGCCGGCCCCGGTGATTTCATCATCTCCTGTGAAGATCCAAACCGGAATGGAGGTATCCTGAACATCCCGAACTCAATCAATGTACCTCTATACATTTACTCTGAACTCATCATCAGTCCTTTTCAAGGAGAATACGACAACTCCCCCATTTTTACGATACCTCCTGTTGACAACGGCTGCGTGAATCAACCCTTTTACCATAACCCCGGAGCCTATGATCCTGATGGCGACAGTCTCTCTTACCGCCTGGTTCCGTGCCGCGGGGCCCAAGGGCAGATCATCCCCGGGTATACCCTGCCACCAACAGCTCCCCCGAATATAATCCGGCTGGATTCCATCACCGGCGATTTTTTCTGGGACAGTCCGCCCCAACAGGGAGAATTCAATATTGCGATCCTTGTTGAAGAGTGGAGGAACGGGATTAAAATTGGCAGCGTGCTAAGGGATATGCAGATTATAATCGTTGCCTGTAACAACAAGCCTCCTGTGATCGACCCATTAAAAGACACCTGTGTGGAAGCCGGGACAACCCTGACCTTTCCTGTGAGGGCCTACGATCCTGATAGCACAGCTCTTACCCTTACCGGAACCGGCCAACCCTTCATATTGACAGATTCTGCATGGATTTATCCAAACCCCGCTACCGGATCGGGGCATGTCACGGCAACCTTTACCTGGCCCACTGTTTGCGGTCATGTGAAAAAACAACCTTACCGGGTATTCTTCAGGGCCGAAGACAACGGTACACCGGTTCACCTTGTCAACATCAGTTCCATGCAGATCAAGGTCGTCGGCCCTGCTCCAGTAAACCTCACAGCCATACCGCTTGGAACCTCCATTACGCTGAACTGGGATAACTATGCCTGTCAGAATGCAAGTGGATATTACATCTACCGGAAAACAGATTCAACAGGTTACCATCATGGATATTGCCAGACGGGTGTGCCGCCTTATCTCGGATATACCCTGATCGACAAGGTCAATGATATTACAAGGACAAGCTACAACGACAATAACCAGGGAACCGGGTTAACACAGGGAATCAGGTATTGCTACATGGTAGTTGCCTGGTATTCCGACAAAGCCGAAAGTTTTGCCTCCAATGAAGCCTGTACCCACCTGAAAAAAGATGTTGCCGTAATCACAAATGTGAGTGTGACCTCAACCAGCGCTTCTGCAGGGTCGATCTACCTGGCCTGGTCAAAACCAACGGAAATCGATACCGTTCAGGCTCCCGGGCCCTATAAATATATTATCTACCGGTCCATTCCTTCAAATCCCGGACAATATTTATCCCTGGATTCCCTCACAAATCTGAACGATACCATTTATCATGATTCATTGCTCAATACGCTTCAGAACCTTTACAAATACCGTATCGATCTTTACAATATCACACCCGGCAATCGTTTCCTGATTGGTTCCTCACAGGTTGCTTCTTCTATTTATCTCAACATCACACCGACGGATAAAAAGCTGAAACTGCGATGGAACAATGATGTTCCATGGAACAACTACCAGTTTGTGGTTTACCGTAAGAATCTTATAACCGGGTTGTTTGATTCGATCGGTTCAACCACCGCCCCGGCTTATGACGACCGTTATCTGCACAACGGGACGGAATATTGTTATTACATCAAATGCATCGGGTCGTATTCTGCTCCGGGTTTTGCCCATCCCCTGATCAACCTTTCGCAGGTCAATTGCGGGATACCCATTGATAACGTTCCGCCCTGTCCTCCTTACCTGACCGTCAAGACCCATTGCGATACCCTGAATGAGCCTGCATTTAACCACCTGAGCTGGAAAAACCTCGTCGACTCCTGTTCTAACGATATCGTCAAATATTACATCTATTACAGCCGGTGCAATGACGGGCAACTAACCTTGATCGACTCGTTGGGCAACATCAATGATACGATTTATGAGCACCGACAGGACAATTCAGTGACCGGCTGTTATGCGGTGATCGCTATGGATTCGGCCGGAAATAAAAGTATTTTCAGCAACAAGGCCTGTATCGACTTCAACGTCTGCAGCTACTGGCTGCCGAATGTTTTTACTCCAAACGGAGGTGAAATTCTCGAGAACCAGGTATTCCACCCACGGAAAACCTTTTCATCGATCGATCATTTGAGCATGAAGATCTTCGACCGGTGGGGCAAGGAAGTTTATTCAACCACTGATCCCGAGATCAACTGGGATGGCAGGGACAAGAATACACACCAGCCTTGCAGTGATGGGGTATATTATTACGTTTGCGAGGTGTATGTGATGGCCCTGTGCGGCAACCAGAAAATGATACTCAAGGGTGCAGTGACCATTCTCCGTTGATCTTTCCGTGATTCCCGGCTTCCTTCCAAGATGTAAATTTTCATCCACTCCTGCATTCACGGGCAAAAGGATGATGACAAAGTTGTATATTTGCAGCGGTGAAAAATATACGCAATTTCTGTATCATCGCACACATTGATCATGGCAAATCGACCCTTGCCGACCGACTGCTTGAACTTACGCATACCATTTCCGAGCGGGATTTCCAGGAGCAGGTGCTGGATGACATGGACCTGGAGAGAGAACGGGGCATCACAATTAAGAGTCATGCGATCCAGATGAATTTTAGGGCCGAAGGACAGGATTATGTGTTAAACCTGATCGACACTCCTGGACATGTTGATTTTTCCTATGAAGTTTCACGGGCCATTGCAGCCTGTGAAGGCGCCTTGCTGGTGATTGACGCGACCCAGGGTATACAGGCGCAGACCATTGCCAACCTGTACCTTGCTATCGAGCACGACCTTACTATCATTCCCGTACTGAATAAGATTGATATGGACAATGCCATGGTGGATGAGGTGAAAGACCAGATCGTTGACCTTCTGGGGTGCGATCGTGACGATATCATAGAAGCCAGCGCAAAAATGGGGTTCGGTATCGACCGCATTATGGACGATATTATCCATAAGATCCCTGCACCCACAGGGGACCCAGATGCCCCGCTGCAAGCGCTGATCTTCGATTCGGTTTTCAACTCGTACCGCGGCATTGTAGGTTATTTCCGAATAAAGAACGGAACCCTCCGGAAAGGCGACCATGTGAAATTTTTCCATTCTGGAACCGATTACCATGCCGATGAGATTGGGGTGCTGGGCATGAAACAGGAACCCAGGAGCAGTTTAAGTGCCGGTGATGTGGGCTACATAATTTCCGGGATCAAGAGCAGTAAAGAGGTTCAGGTCGGAGACACCATCACCCATGTTGAACGCCCCTGTAAAACAGGAATTGAAGGATATACCCCTGTCAAACCGATGGTATATGCGGGAATATACCCTGTGGACGCAGATGATTATGAAGAATTGCGCGACTCGCTCGACAAATTGAAACTGAATGATGCGTCGCTTTCCTTTGAACCGGAATCTTCGGCTGCTCTCGGATTCGGCTTCCGTTGCGGTTTTCTCGGGTTGCTTCACATGGAGATTGTCCAGGAGCGCCTCGACCGCGAATTCAACATGGACGTTATCACCACGGTTCCCAACGTTTCCTATAAAGTCTATACTACAAAAGGCGAGGTCATCGAAGTACACAATCCTTCGGGATTGCCTGAACCCATGGCCATCGATCACATTGAAGAACCTTACATCCATGCCAACATTATTACCCGTTCAGAATATACGGGGAGCATCATGAAACTCTGCATCGATAAACGTGGTGTTCTGAAAAACCAGGTTTACCTGACAACCAACCGGATCGAGCTGACCGTTGAACTTCCGTTGGGCGAGATCGTCTTTGATTTTTATGACAAACTGAAGAGCATCTCGAAAGGATATGCTTCATTTGATTACCATATCTTCGGCCATCAGCCGGCCGACCTTGTAAAACTCGACATCCTGCTGAACGGTGATACCGTAGATGCCCTTTCCACACTTCTGCACCGCGACAATGCCTATGAATTCGGCCGGAAGTTCTGCCTTAAACTGAAGGAATACATTCCACGTCAGCAGTATGATGTTGCCATTCAGGCTGCCATCGGGGCGAAGATCATCGCTCGCGAAACCGTAAAAGCCGTCCGGAAAGACGTTACGGCAAAATGTTACGGCGGCGACATTACACGAAAACGGAAACTCCTGGAGAAACAGAAAAAAGGAAAGAAACGCATGCGCCAGATCGGCAATGTAGAAGTTCCTCAGAAAGCATTCCTCGCAGTGCTCAAACTCGATTAGGAATTATTTTCCTTTTACCTGTAACAGTTTTCTTCTTTCTTCGTCTGATAGACATTAATTCTAAATATTTACGCCATGAAAAAGATACTTCTGATTACCAGGACACTCCTGGCCATTTTCGTTGTTTTATTGTTTGCTTCTGCTTCCTTCGCACAGGATGAAGGCACGGACAAAGGCGATTCCCGCAAGGAGCACAAAGAATTTATGATGAAAAATGTGAAGGTTGAACACCATGGTGAAGATACCACTGTGATCATCATCCATCACGGTAGGCATGCCAGGGACATGGGCCGTTGCCCGTTTATGTGCCGGAAAGGCAAGTACAACGGCCACTGGGCCGGTATCGACTTCGGTTGGAACGGCTATGTGAATACTAATTTTAACATGAGTTTCCCTTCAAATCAGAAATACCTTGACCTGAATACATCCCGTTCGATGACGGTCAACCTGAACCCGGTTGAACTGAACCTGAACATTGCAAAAAATCATTTCGGACTAACCTCGGGGCTGGGACTGACCTTTAACAATTATTATTTTTCAAACAGCACATTGCTGGTTCATGATTCGAGTGCACTGGTCGCATACCGGCTTGTGGACCAGAATGGGAACAAGGCCGACATGAAGGTGAACAAACTCTCCGTGATGTGGCTTACGGTTCCTGTATTGTTTGAATACCAGACGAATTCAAAAATGAAATGGAACAGCTTTCACCTGACACTTGGCGTTGTAGGTGGAGTGCGAATCTGCTCCTACACCAAACAGCAATTCCATTCAAGGAATACAACCTATTTCATGCAGGACGATAATGGCAAAGACATTGGTTCTGTGGATATAGACAATAGATATACCCGGACGCATAATCAATATCACCTGAACCCTTTCAAGCTCGATGCTACTATGCGGATCGGCTGGTCATTCCTGAACTTTTTTGCAAATTACTCTGTGACGCCGATGTTCCAGAAGAACCAGGGCCCGGAACTATACCCGTGGGCTGTCGGAATCACGCTGATTGGGTGGTAAAAAATTACGTAGAACAATTACTGGATTTCCACCAATACCGGCTGGTCGATCTTCATCCCGAGCAGGCTGGAGGCTTTTCCCTGATTGATGGCAATCTCAAGGTGCCCGGAAGAGCTGAACAATGCCAGCATTTCTCCATCCACAACGTCTTTGTAGGATTTGCTGAGTTCGGTGATACGGTAAGTAGCCGAACGAAAGAGCACCGCGAATTTTTTTCCCTTCACTACCGACCGGAAAAAGGGTTCGGTAATATTGGTAAAGACATTCTCGTAATTATCAATGTAAATGACCTTCCCTTTGATCAGATTGCCATCTACAATGGGCTTGAACGACATGCGTTGCACCAGTGTTTTTTTGGGATGACCAAGTTCTTCGAGGGGTTTTCCTTCGGCGATGTGACAGGCCACTTTCACAAATACATCTCTGGATGGGAAAGTGAAGTAATCTGTATCCTGAATAATATCCAGGTCGATTATTTTTTCAGGAAGTTCATCGAAGATGAGGGAAAAGATCCCATTATCGGCACCGATGAAATAATGACCATCGTGAACGACCAGTGTATGCGGGTTTTCAATCGAGGCTTCACTGTTGATACCTAGAATGTGAATGGAACCTTCGGGAAAATTTTTGTAAAAATTCCGGATGATGAAGGCGGCCTGGTTCAGGTCGAACGCAGGAATGTCATGGCAAATATCCACAACCTGTGCGTCGGGAAGCAGTCGGAAAATCGCCCCTTTGACGGCACCCAGATAATGATCCTTTAATCCCCAGTCGCTGGTTAGCGTAATGATTGCCATGAACGAAAAAATGCTGTACTTTTGTCTTTCAAAATTAGTAATTAAATTCACTTCATGAGTGAAAAAATTATCGGCATCGGATCGCATCACCCGTTGGACCTCTTCGGTGTGAACGACCAAAACCTCGACCGCATCAGGAAATCGTTTCCGAAACTGAAGATCATCTCCCGCGACAACACCGTAAAAGCAATTGGTGAAGAAGCCGAACTGCTGGTATTTGAACAGAAGTTCAGCCTGCTATTGGTTCACCTCGAAAAATTCGGAAAACTGACTCCTTCCGACCTGCAACAAATCCTTGATCCTGCCTGGGAACCGGAAGAGGAAACTAACCCGCATCATTCCGGGGTCCTTGTACATGGGAAGAACGGCATGCTCATCCGTGCCCGAACCGTCAATCAGCGAAATCTGGTGAAAAGCGTGGAAGAAAATGACCTTATTTTCGCCATCGGTCCTGCCGGTACCGGGAAGACCTATACAGCCGTCGCCCTCGCCGTGAGAGCGCTGAAGAATAAAGAAATCCAGCGGATCATCCTGACCCGGCCCGCTGTGGAAGCAGGAGAAAACCTGGGATTTCTGCCCGGCGACCTGAAAGAAAAACTGGATCCTTACCTCCAGCCATTATACGATGCGTTGAAAGACATGTTGCCGCCCCAGAAGTTACTTTCCTACATCGAAGACGGTACCATCGAAATCGCCCCTCTGGCGTTTATGCGGGGGCGTACGCTCAATAATGCCTTTGCCATCCTCGATGAAGCGCAAAATACCACGCCCAACCAGTTAAAGATGTTCCTAACCCGTATGGGAACCTCAGCCAAGTTCATCGTTACCGGCGACATCACCCAGATCGACCTTCCGAAACATCAAAGCTCGGGACTGGTACATTCGCAGAAAATCTTATCCGGAATCCTGGGCATCGGGTTTGTTTACCTCGACAAACAGGACATCATTCGGCACAAACTGGTGATAAAGGTGATTGAGGCATACGGAAGGGAGGAGTGATGCTGGATGCTGGATGCTGGATGCTGGATGTGTGGGTATTGAGTATTGTGATTGTGTGACTCTGTGACTTTAAACTTTATAACTTTACAAACTTTATAAACTGCCTATGTCCAACGTTATCGTAAAAACCGATTTTCATTTTCCCGGACAAAGCAAGAAATATGTCGGAAAGGTCAGGGATGTTTATACCATCGAAGATAAATATCTTATCATGGTCGCTACCGACCGCATCTCCGCATTTGACGTGGTATTACCCAAAGGGATCCCATACAAGGGACAGGTATTGAATCAAATCGCCTCCCGCTTTCTCGATGCAACGGCCGATATCTGCCCGAACTGGAAGATCGCCACTCCCGATCCCATGGTCACGATAGGAAGATATTGTAAACCCTTCCCGTTGGAGATGATCATCCGTGGCTATCTGACCGGGAGTTCATGGAGATCTTATAAAAGCGGAAAAAGAGAGATCTGCGGAGTTACTATCCCCAACGGGATGACGGAACACCAGCGGTTCCCCGAACCCATCGTCACCCCTACCACTAAAGCAGTGGAAGGCCATGATGAGGACATCTCAAAGGAGGAGATCATCCGCACGGGACTTGTTTCAAAGGAAGACTACGAATTGCTTGAAAAATACACCATTGCCCTGTTCAAACGCGGAACCGAAATGGCCGCTCAAAAAGGGTTGATCCTTGTGGATACCAAGTATGAATTTGGCAAAGCCGATGGTAAAATCTTCCTGATAGATGAGATCCACACACCCGATTCATCCCGGTATTTCTATAAAGAAGGATATGAAGAACGCCAGGTAAAGGGGGAACAGCAGAAACAGCTTTCAAAAGAGTTTGTCCGTGAGTGGCTCATGGACAATGGGTTCCAGGGGCAGGCCGGGCAACAGGTTCCCGAAATGACCGAATCGTGGGTGAAACAAATCTCCGAACGGTACATTGAACTCTATGAGAATATCATAGGGGAGAAGTTTATCCGTTCGGATGTTTCAAATGTCCTCTTCCGGGTGGAGACAAATGTCAGAGCCTGGATTGATAAAAATTGATAATTGAAAATGATTCCATTTTCTCCACCACGTATAGACCAGAAAATCATCGACGCAGTCAATGAAACGCTACGTTCGGGGTGGATCACAACCGGACCGAAGACAAAATTGTTTGAAAAGAAACTCACGGAATTCAGCAGCCAGAAAGCGACACTGTGCGTCAGTTCGGCTACTGCAGGCCTTGAGTTGATGCTTCGCTGGTTCGGAGTAGGTGAAGGAGATGAAGTGATAGTTCCTGCCTATACATACGCAGCTACGGCCAATGTGGTTGAACATTGCGGCGCCAAGGTGGTTTTCGTGGATTCGGATGAGGATTTTCTCATTTCGCTGAAAGCAATCGAAGATGCTATAACTCCAAACACAAAGGTCATCATCCCGGTTGATGTTGCCGGGTTTCCCTGTGACTATGATGCGATCCATTCGCTGGTCAGCCGGCCGGATATCCAAAAATGTTTTTATCCCTCAACCAAAGAACAGGAAATGCTGAACCGGATCCTGGTTTTATCCGATGCAGCACATTCTGTTGGGGCATGGTATAAGGGGAAAAGAGCGGGAAACCTCAGTGAAATATCGGTCTTTTCATTTCATGCCGTGAAAAACCTCACCACTGCCGAAGGGGGCGCCATCTGCCTGAATCTACCCAAACCCTTTAACAATACTGCTATCCACAAGACCCTGAATGTAAAATCCCTTCACGGCCAGACCAAAGATGCCCTGGCCAAATCGCAGGCTGGAAGCTGGCGTTACGACATCATCGAACCGGGTTACAAATGCAATATGACCGACATTCAGGCTTCGATGGGACTCGTGGAACTGGAACGTTACGATACCGACATGCTGGTGCGGAGAAAACAGATCTTCGATGCTTATAAAGAAGCTTTTTCTGCCTGTGAATGGGCGCAGCTCCCGATTTATGAAACCAACGACCGGCGATCATCTTACCATGTTTTCCTGCTGCGGATAAAAGAAATTACCGAAGAACAGAGAGACCAGATCATCAGTGAGATCTTCCGGCGGGAAGTTTCGGTAAATGTTCATTTTGTGCCTCTGCCGATGATGACCTATTATAAAAATGCCGGATATTCCATTTCAGATTATCCTGTTGCTTACGATAACTACTCCCGGGAAATCAGTCTTCCGGTATATTATGATCTGACCGATGAAATGGTTAAAACCGTGATAAAGGCTGTTGCCGGTGCTGTTGAAGAGGTTGTTTTTTAAAAATATTTGCGTCCTTCGCGTCTTAGCGTCTTAGCGGTTAAGTCTTTTACCGCAAAGACGCAAAGGCGCTAAATAAAGCGCTAAGATGATCCGTTTTTTTGATTTGCTGTTTTCACTTTTAGGATTGATCCTGCTACTTCCGTTTTTTCTAATCATCTCCATTGCGATTGTGATCGGCTCACGCGGAGGTATCTTTTATATACAGGAAAGGGTGGGAAAGAACAACCGGAATTTTCGCCTGGTCAAATTCAGGACGATGCGTTCAGGGGCAGACAAACAAGGTGGACTTACCATTGGGACCCACGATTCCAGGATCACAAACACAGGGTTCTTCCTGCGGAAATACAAACTGGATGAACTACCTCAATTGATCAATGTGCTGAAAGGAGAGATGAGCCTTGTTGGTCCACGGCCGGAGCTGCGCAAATATGTCAATCTCTATTCAGACGAACAAAAAAAAGTTCTGGCTCTCAGTCCGGGAATAACCGACATTGCATCCCTGGAATACATTAATGAAAATGAAATACTGGGGGCCTCAGCGGATCCGGAGCAAACGTACATTGAACAAATCATGCCAGCCAAACTGGAACTGAACAAGAAATTTATAAAAGATCCCAGGCTTGGGAATTACTTTCAGATCATCGGGCTAACTATAAAGAAAATTTTCCGATAGAGAGGAAAAACAAAATCCGGCCTATTTCAACAATACCATCTTCCTTGTCATCATGGCATTTTCTGCCTGAAGCGTATAAAAATAGATTCCTGAACGGTAACGGCTGGCATCAAAGTTGACCTGGTGTTTTCCCTTTTTCATTTTGCCATCCAGGAGTGTTGTCACCAGCTTTCCTCCGCTATCAAAAACTTTCAGGGTAACATTCTCATTGTTGCCTTTTATGTCGAAAGGAATAGAAGTACTATTCTGAAACGGATTCGGATTATTTTGTCCCAGAATGGAAGGATCCATTGTAAGCCGGGGAACCGAATTCGGATGACCAGCTTGCACCCAGGCCGTATAGATGAGACTGGCAAGTGACCATGAAGCATGTTTAAACAAGCCCGTAGTAAAGGCTCCGGTACGGTCCCACAAAGCCTGGTAATACGCAGATGAATTGTGATTCCCGGCAACAGATTGGGCATAATCGTCTGCCAGAAGTACGCTGTCTACATATTGGTAATCGTGATACAGGTAGGTGAAGATATACCCGGGGACATCGTCGATAAGCTGCGCAGTATCATCCGAATAAATGATGTTGTCATTGTAAGTGCCGATCATATGGGATTCATACCGTGAATGGATCCCTTGCTGGCTGGGAGTTTGTCCGTCATAATTCTGGGTTATATGCAGCGGCATATGGCCATCGGCGACATAATGACCGAGGTCAGCAGCAAAAAGGGATGCCTTGTTGAAGTCGTTTCGCTGAAAACAGGCCTTGACCGAATCAAAGGTTGTTATGGTTGCCCAAGGAAGAATACCGTTCTCCATCACAAAGGCGATCCCATGGATGTTTGATACTGAATCGAGTGTCATGGGGATTTTTCCGTACAGGACAAATTCATTGTAATTATCGATATCGATATAATGCTTGGGTGCTTCATTGTAATCCCATTGTTTGCGGTCATCGGCAACTGACGCATTATCCGCAAGGATCGTGGTCCAGGAGGCCCTGAGGAAATTCATCCCTGAAGGGAAAGAAGCAGGAGCATGCTGGCTGATCTTCCGGTGTCCGACCGAACCCCAGCTGGAAAGAATAAGCCAGAGCGACAGTGCAATAAAGGTGAAAGTGATGTTGTGGATCTTTTTCATGTAGTTTTTTCGGTTAGTTTCAGTAATCTTTCAAGATCCTCAATCTTGTCGGGATACCCGAGTTGGGTATAGCTATAGATGAGATTTCCAATGAGCCTTTTGATAATATCAATGTTGGAACAAGGCGCAAAATATGACCTGTCGGGATTTATTTTCAGTTGTTGGATAAACAGTTCGATCTCTCTTTTTGTAAAAACAGCGCCTTTGTTAAAAGGGTTGATATAAAACAGCACATCATCCATGGATGGAACATTGGCCGCCAGTTCCGAAACATAAGCCAGGATGAAATGCTGGGGAAGGTTGACACCATAAACCGGAATGTTCAGTTTTTGCGCGATGATGATGTAAAGTAATCCGAGTGAAAGCGCACTTCCCTTGCGCGTTTCCAGGAATGTGTTCAGGTAAAAATTCTGAGGGGCAAAAAGATTGATCTTGTTCCCATCGAAATTATGAACGTGATAGATAATGTGATTTAGTACCTTGATATTTTCCAGGGCCGTCAGGTTGTCGTTGAGTTCCAGCCAGGCATCCATCTTCATTTGCTCCACCCGGATGGTGAGGGTTTCCTCGCTGAGTTCGGGATACTGGCTTCGGGTCACCAGCAGGTAACCTTTCAGCAGGTCGGAGGAGGAAGTATTGATCCAGTTCGTGAATTCGACATGCAGTTCTCCCCGCTGAATATCCCGGATGATTTCTCCTGCGCGATCCTGGATGAAGGTGTCAAAGGAAATTTCCAGGGCTTTTTCCAGGTATGGGATGGCTTCCTGGCCGAAAGAATGGATCTTCTCACGGATCGAATCAAATACCTTTTCATCCGGCTCATCGAGCAGGTGAAGCAGGGCATTCAGTTCTTTATTTTCAAGAGAAGCAACCATTCTGAAATTCTATTCAAAATCCGGGGAAATTACCATCCCTTCAAAAATATTAATTTGTAAGCCTTTCCAGCACCAGGTCGATGAGTTTCCCGATCAGGGCTTTATGGTCGGGCCAGGTTTCATTAGTGGCACGGTTGGCGATCAACGCACAAACGGTCACCACCCTGTGGCCCAGTAAACTTCCCAGTCCGTAGAGCGCCGATGTCTCCATTTCAAAATTGATAACCCTTTCATTCTGATAGCGAAATGATCTGATTTTTTCGTTGAGTTCAGGATCTGCCAGTCCGAGCCGTAATATTCTTCCCTGCGGCCCATAAAAACCGGGAGCCGTGGCGGTAATTCCCTTGATGGTTCCTTGCTCAAATTTCCGGATCAGCTCTTCTGAGCCTTTCACAAAGTATGGTTTTGAAAGATTTTCGTTCCAGCCGGTATGTTTCATAAATGCTGCTGACATTTCCAGGTCGAGGGTATTGGATCCGCTGTCATAATAATGCAGCAGGTTGTCGAGTCCCAATCCATGGGAGGAAAGTGCAAATGAGCCTACCGGTACGTCGGCCTGGATGGATCCTGAGGTCCCGACCCGGATCACATTCAGGGTTTTATGATCAGGCTTTACCTCGCGGGATGAAAGGTCGATGTTGGCCAGTGCATCCAGTTCATTCATCACGATGTCGATATTATCAGGTCCGATACCAGTGGAAAGAACAGTGATCCTCTTCCCATTCAGAACTCCCGTGTGGGTGTTAAATTCACGGTTGCTGATCCTGCATTCAACCGAATCAAAAAGATTTGAAATTAACCCAACCCGGTCAGGATCCCCGACAATGATAACGTTATCGGCCAGTTGTTCGGGCTGAAGTGCCAGGTGATAAATCGATCCGTCTTCACATTTTAAAAGATCGGCATTTTTGATCGGCATCTTTACTTATTTTATGCAAAATTACGAATAATATCCACAGGGAAATCAAGAGAGCTCTTATTGTGATGTGCTGGAACTTGAAAGACGGAAAAGCAGAAGGAACCTTATCCTGCAGGATTTTCTGTAAATTTGTGAGATGCAAACTGAAATTATCAACATCGGCGATGAATTGCTGATCGGACAGGTGATTAACACCAATGCTTCGTGGATGTCAGAACAACTGAACCTGGCGGGATTCCCGGTTCACCGGGTCACCATTATTCCCGACGACCCTCAGCACATTCTTGATGCCCTGAAGGAATCCGGGCAAAGATCTGAACTGGTCCTCCTCACCGGTGGGCTGGGCCCCACCAAGGATGACCTCACAAAAGATACACTCTGCAAGTATTTCCGGACAAAGCTGGTATTTGACCCGGTCACATTTCAGACCATCGAGAAATTTTTCAAGGCAAGAGGATTCCAGGTGACGGTGATTAACCGCAAGCAGGCGGAGATCCCTGAAAATTGTATTGCAATCCCAAATATAAACGGAACCGCCCCTGGAATGTGGTTCGAACAGGAAGTGCCAGGCGTGGAGAAAAAGCACGTTTTCGTTTCCATGCCCGGGGTTCCTTTCGAGATGAAAGCCATGCTCCTCAATGAGGTAATTCCAAGGCTGAAACAGTATTTTCAGCCGGTTACCGTTCTTCATCATACCCTCCTGACCCAGGGCATCGGCGAATCGTTTTTATCCGACCTCCTTGAAGATTGGGAAACCCATCTGCCGGTAAATCTTCACCTGGCTTATCTCCCCCAGCCTGGTATCGTAAGGCTCCGGTTGACAGGACAAGGTGACGATGAGTCCCGGCTGCAAAAGCAGATGGATGAGGAAATTTCTAAGTTGAAATTATTGATACCCGATTATATCTTCGGGGAGGACAATACCACCCTGGAGGCAGTTGTCGGAAAATTGCTGAAAGAGAAGGGCAGCACACTGGCAACGGCCGAAAGCTGCACCGGCGGGTACATTGCGCACCTGGTCACGAGCATACCGGGAAGTTCAGAATATTACAAAGGAAGCATCATCGCCTATTCAAATGACATCAAGGTGAAAGAATTGGGTGTAAATGAAAAGACCATCCTGGAAAACGGTGCCGTGAGTGAGGAAGTGGTTAAACAGATGGCTGGGAATGTCCGGACCCGGTTTGACAGCGATTATTCCATTGCTGTTTCCGGTATAGCCGGTCCCGACGGTGGTACGAAAGATAAGCCGGTAGGGCTGACCTGGATCGCGATTGCCGGGCCATCCGGGGTTCAGGCTGGTAAATATTTTTTCGGCGATAACCGCGAACGCAATATAAGGCGGGCAGCGCTTCAGGCACTTAATCTGCTTCGGAAGCACATATTAGGATCCTAGATGCTGGATGCTGGATGCTGGATTTTCGCAACTTCATTTTTCATTCTTAGCTGGCGCGCGTTTGTAATGCGTGCCCCCAACTAAGTACAATTTACGATTCTTCGCGGCCTTTGCATGAAACTCCGCGTCCTTTGCGGTTAAAGGAAGAGTCATAGAGTGACAAACTCACTACTCACCACTTCACCCAACAATTAACAAAACATAAGCTAAATATTTTTATATTTGTTAACAGATTGAAGGCAATCTTGAAATTCCGATTATCCGATAAACCGCAATGAACTTTCTCCTTAATTTCAGCAACAGGAGAACGTTTTGGGAATAAGGGTCGCGGGTATTAACGAGTTAGCGGCTATTTTAAAACGAGCCACAATACAAGACAGTAAATGATAGAAAAACTGAAACAAAAATACACCAAAGCCATTCGGACATCTCTTTTAGCTCAAGACAAGCTAACAAAAAAATGGTATCATTTATTTTCTGTAATAGAACTTCAAACAGACGATGAATATTCCTACAATATTCCCAACAACGAATGGAAAAATAATTGTGTTAGAGCTAAACAGTCAGGCTTAGAGATTTATTCCTTTTATCTTTCCATTGACGAAATTGCTTCAGTTGACGAAGCAATAAACATATTTAACAAACCTATTGACAGTTTTGTCATTGACGGCAACAAAATATCTTTCATCAATACTTCTTTTGTAAAAGAACCATTTGGAGAATACCCTTTAGTTTTCGCTTCTAATTTTTATACAGACAAAGGCGTTGCTTCAATTCTTCCAAAAAGAAAATCAGGATTGTTGGCGTGGTGTCAAATTGACAATGAACGGAAAACAGACAATCAATTCATTTCTTCAACTGTATCAAAGGAAATGTTAGCAATACAACAGCTAACGACTGAGTGGTTGGGCTTTGACATTATTCAAAAGAGAGAACATATTGGAAACATTTATCTATCAGCACCAAATCCTTATTTTAGAGAAGTAGAAATATCCCTTTCTACCAATCCAACAGGTGTTTTTTATAAAATACTAACACGTAAAAAGAATTTTGAACC
>JADGPR010000031.1 GCA_017882335.1 Bacteroidales bacterium
CATGACAGAAAAAGGATTCCTGTAATGAATTTTAATCTCGTATGCATAATCATTGATTTGAATTAATTACAGATATTCATTTTCTTCGAAAACATATATTGATCTACCCGGAGGGAATAAAAATAAACTCCCCCTGCATTATCCGGGTTGGTGAATGAGATCGAATGGTCCTCAGTGAAAAGCATCCCTTTACAAAGTGTCTGAACTATTTTCCCGGATGCATCATACACTGTCAGTTCCACCTGACTCCTCGCAGGTACGGTAAAATTGATTCTTGTAATGGTTTTAAACGGATTTGGAAAATTCTGGTACAACCTGATCTTATCAGGAATGATGATCTCATTAAATCCTGTCTCAGGAGGGAAGAATTGCCGCAGCGCAAGACTCAGGTGTCCTTTCCAGTTACCCCAGGAATGGCCTTCATGCCATTGTTTAAATTGGTAGACATAATTTTTATTCTGAAGGATCTGGATAAAATTATTGACCATGGGGATCAAAACAGGGATGTCGTAGGTGCCGATATCCATGTAGAATTCCAGGTTCATTTTAGCGGAGTTTTGGAAAGTTGTGGATATATCAGTCTGCACATCGCTCGACTGTGCCCCAATCTTTCCGAATGTTTCCGGGTGTTTCATGCCGAGATAGAGCGCAATGTTTCCGCCGTCGGAAGCGCCCAGGGTTGCTCTTTTACGCGGATCCTTACTCGTAGCATATTTCTGGTCGACTACCGGCATAAGTTCGTTCACGATAAATGCGGTGAATGCATCTTTCTTACTGCCTGCATATTCATTCTGACGGTCGATGGGGGGAACAAATACACCAATAACAGGTTCTATTTCATGATGTGCGATCAGGTAATCGAAGATGTTATTAGTATTTGCAAGCGAAACATATTCTAATCCGTCGTGAAATACGATGATGGGATATTGTTTTTGAACAGAATAACCCGGCGGTAAATAGATCTTCACCGGCCGGGTATTATTCAGATTACTGCTGTAAAAGGAAGTATCGCGGATGATGCCATGCGGGATGTTGGAATACCAGGATATCTCCGGAGGAACAATATAGGCAGGCATCCGTAACTCAGAATTAGGGCCAAAACCTCCTGTGCAGGTATAAGGATTTTTTGGATCGAGGATCCAATTGCTGTTAATGACAAATTTATAATCCAGTCGGGCATCCGATTCAAAATGAGCGGAACTGTAATAAAAGTTGGTTCCATTGACACCTGTCATGTGCATAGAAGGATTCCAACTGGTGAAATCTCCAGCAATCTCCAGGCTTACAGCAGTTCCCTGGTAAATAAAAAATACCGCGGTGTCGTCTTCAATATAGGGCAAGATTGGATTTGCATTCATGAAGCTGTCAACTTTCGCCTGCCTCTCATTCAACGGTAACAGATTCACATAAGAGATGAATTGCTCGAAATTCCCTGCCTGGATTGTTTGAGAGATCAGGATACCGATAATCAGAATTAATTTTTTCATAGGATCTGAATATTTTATTTTATCCTTTTCAATACCAATGCCGTTCTGTTTGTATTATAAATCTTCAGCCGGTTGACATTTTTATCATCATCATATTGTGTGATAAAAATAGTATTCTCCTCGATCCTTCCATGACCGCCATAAGCAGGACTGTCGGTATTGAGAATGATCTTATAATTTCCCGGGTCACTGACGATAAAGTCATAATCCGGAAGGGAATGGTTCACATGAAAGTTGAAGATGAAGACCAGGTCGTTCTTTGCAAAGACTAGGGTCTTGTTCCAGTCGTCCAGGTGAAGCTGCGTTCCGAATTCCAGGTTGAGAAGCGAATGATCTTTGGCAAGCTTCAGCATGTCTTTATCGAAAGCGCCCAGGAAATGGTATTTGAGGTTCGGGTTTTGCACCAGCGACCACAACCTGCGCGCATACTGATATGACCAGTTGTTTCCTTCCCTGGGGAAATCGATCCAGTCGGGATGGCCGAATTCGTTGCCCATAAAATTGAGGTATGCCTGTCCGCCTAAGGCAATTGTGAATAGCCGGATCATCTTATGCAAGGCCATTCCACGATCGATCGCAATGTTTTTATCCTCCTTCTGCATGTGAAAATAGATGTCGCTTTGCATAAGGCGAAAGGCGATGGTCTGGTCACCGACCAAAGCCTGGTCATGCGATTCACAGTAGGCCACGGTTTTAACATCCGGAAGGCGGTTAGTCATCACCTGGAACATCTCTTGCAGGTCCCACTCTTCATCGATCTTTTCCTTCAATACACGGATCCAGAAATCAGGCATGGCCATTCCGAGGCGGTAATCGAATCCGATGCCTCCCTCTGCAACCGGTCTGGCAATGCCGGGCATCCCGCTGACATCCTCGGCAATGGTGACGGCATGCGGGTTCAGGGTATGAACTAGTTTATTGGCTAATTGAAGGTAGGTGATGGCATCCCATTCCACGCCTTCCTTGAAATAGCCATCCAGGTCCCAGTTATCGCGAAACCCGTGATCAAAATAAAGCATGGAGGTTACCCCGTCGAAACGGAATCCGTCGAAATGAAATTCCTGCATCCAGAATTTGATGTTGGACAGGAGGAACCGGAGAACTTCCGTTTTCCCGTAATCAAAACATTTTGAATCCCAGTAAGGATGATTGCCCCGTTCACCCGGATGAAAATACTGATTATCCGATCCATCGAACATATTCAACCCTTCGGCTACATTTTTCACCGTATGGGAATGAACCAGATCCATGATAACTGCAAGTCCCTGTTCATGAGCTTTACGGATGAGATACTTCAGATCGACGGGAGTGCCGAATCGGGAAGATACAGCGAAAAAGTTGGAAACATGGTAGCCAAATGAGGCGTAATAAGGATGCTCAGCGATGGCCATCAACTGGATGGTGTTGTATCCCGAGTTTTTTATGTAAGGGATCAGGGTATCGGCAAACTCGATGAACGTTCCCACTTTCTCCGCTTCCTGCGCCATTCCCACATGGCATTCATAAATGAACAACTCCCCGAGTTGCCCGATATCAAAGTGATCACTTTCCCAATCGAATTTATTGGGAGGCAGCCATACCTGTCCGGAGAAGTCCAGTGTAACCGGATCCTGTATAACGCGGCGGATATAGGCAGGGATTCTTTCCTGAAAGCCAAGGTCGGAATGTACCATCACCTTTACACGGCTTTCATGGGTGAAGCGGTCTTTGTAGGTTTCTTTACCGAGGAAGATCTCCCAGACGCCATATTGATTCCGGGTCATCCGGTTCGAATAGCGTTGCCAGTCGTTGAAGTCGCCAAATAAATAGAGATCCTGGGCTTTTGGTGCCCATTCGCGGTAAACCCAGCCTTTGCGTGCTTTGTCGTAATGGATCCCGAAATAGTTGTGTGCATCAGCGAATTTCAGCAAACTTCCCCAAGTTCCTTTGAGTTCATCGAAGGTAGCCTGGTACCGTTCATACCGGTCGCGGATCTCAGCTTCGGCCGGTTCGAGCCAAGGATCTTTTGCAACCAATCCGATCTTCCGGGGTTTTTTCATAATTTCTTTCTTGATTCGTCTTTTACCAGGATCCACAATATCGCAGAGATTGCAAGTGAAAATCCGCTGATGATAAAGATAAGGCTTTTATCGACAGCATGGTTGATCATTCGGCCGATCAGGAAACTGGAGACCAGTTGGGGTAACACCACCGACAGGTTGAAGATCCCCATGAAGAATCCCATCCGGCTTTTATCGACTTTTTCCGACATAATCGCAAAGGGAAGACTGACCACGGCAGCCCAGCCGAAGGTGAGGATCATCATCATGGCATAGAGGCTTAAGGCATTCCGCGCGAAAAAGACGATCCCGAAATAGCCGATCGACATGGAAGCCACTGCCAGGATATGCGTGTTCACCCGGCCGATCTTCTTGCTCACAGGCTCCAGCAGGAAAGCAGGCCAGATCGACCCGACAGCATTCAGGATGAAGAACGACCACCCGATCATCTGCCCGGTCTGGTTGGCATTTTCCGGGTGTATTTTTTGCTCGATGAAGGCAAAGATGTAAATAAACATCGTTTGAATTCCGAGCCAGGAAAATCCATGGGCAAAATAAAGCTTAAACAACTCGCCCCATTTGGTCCTTGTTGCCTGGATCTCGTCACCGGCAGCATCCAGTTCCCGTTTCAATTCCCTCGGCTCGGTGATGAAAAACAAGGGGCCGATCGAAAAAAGAAATACAATGATCACGCCGGCATAGATCAGGAAATAATTCCCGATAAGTGCCCCCATCAGGTAAGCGCCGCTGCCGAAAAGGTTTGAGACGGATTGCATCCAGGTATAACCTTTGGTTCGTGGCGTACCGGCCGGTGTAACATCAGCGATGATCGCACGGGTAGGGTTGAAGCTTATGTTTATGGAAAGATCCAGCGTCAGGGCAACGGTTATAGCCACTGCCATCAAAGTACTGATCCCGAAGATACTTCCGTTCCCAAAGAAACCGCTGATCCAGCCAATGTTGGGCAAGGCGAAGATCATCATTGCAGCCAGGATCCCGCCGATGATGATGAAGGGACGTCTCCTGCCACCCCAGAACCATACCTTGTCGCTGATGAGCCCGATGAGG
Source organism: Bacteroidales bacterium (assembly GCA_017882335.1). Lineage (GTDB taxonomy): Bacteria > Bacteroidota > Bacteroidia > Bacteroidales > FEN-979 > FEN-979. Next base: position 4,595 of record JADGPR010000031.1, read on the forward strand.
GGTTGTCCCAGAATCCCTGCGATAGGGCCGGCTGCCCAAACGATCCCGATCTGGTCGATTTCCAGGTTGTATTTTGTGCGAAGGATCCAGCTCAGCACCATAATCTGGATCGATAAGGCAAAACCCATTGCGGTTGAGGGTAAGCCGAGAACCACGTAAAAGAGGTTCGTCAGTTTTTTCTGGATTGTTAACATCAGGATGTCAATTAAAAATTACGAATTTCTTATCTTACTATATAATTCTTTGTAATCTTCTGATTAAAGTTTTTTTATTTCTCGCAGATTTTCGCAGATTAAACGCTGATTCACGCAGAACTCATTATTTTTTAATCAATTAATAGGGTGCAATTTAGAAATAGATCCTAATCTTTTCTGCGAAAATTTGCGATAAATCTGCGAAAATCAGCGAGAACGATTTTTATTGTTTAATTCAATAACCATTGCAGATTTTGGTTTCACAATAATGTTCGAAAGATCATCAATCAATGTACCTGTAATAATATCCTTCCCACTCTTGAATTTGTCTAAAAATTCGCCGTACCGTTTCCGGTCGAGCGTCTTCGTATCATTTTCATTGTTGTTTATAGCAATCATAACGGTCTCCTTTTCGTCGTGGCGGAAATACACATATATCCCATCGCGTGGGATGAACTGCGTCAGTTTCCCCGTATGAATAACCTCCTTGGTTTTACGCCAGTTCAGCAAAGTGTGCAGGTAATTGAACATGTCATTTTGCTGGGGAGTCCGCCCGGAAGTATTAAAGGTATTGACAGAATCACCTGGCCATCCGCCGGGAAAGTCTTTCCTCTTTTCACCATCGCCATTCTTAACCCCGGTGGTCAAAAGGATCTCAGTTCCGTAATAGATCTCTGGAATCCCACGACTGGTAAGGATGAAAGCCATGGCCATCTTCAATTTTCGGATATCGTCCTTCTGGGAATTCAAGAAGCGGTCAACATCGTGGTTATCGGCAAAGACGACAATGTGCGACGGATCGCGGTAAAGATAGTCCAGGGAAAGGATATCATACAGCCGAAGGATGCCTGTGTTCCACCCGTCCTTCTCCATGAAACCAAGGCGCAGTGCATCGTACATGGCGAAGTCGAATACGCTGGGAAGGTATGAATTGTACCCGTCAAGGTTCGGCGCATCTTTTTGCCAATAGGAGATCCCGCCTGGGTTGGTTAGCCAGCATTCACCCACGATATTGAAATCCGGATACTCAGTAAGAACTGCTTTATCCCAATCTGCCATAAATTTCTTATCACAATAAGGGTAGGTATCCTGGCGGATTCCGTCGAGCCCGGCATTTTCTATCCACCAGATACTGTTCTGAATCAGGTATTTTGCTACGAACGGATTGGTCTGGTTGAGATCGGGCATGGAAACATCAAACCATCCTTTTATGAATTGGTTGTAATCCGAAGCTGAGATATACGGATCTGAGGCTGTAGCGGCGCGATAGGAGGTGCGTGTAAATTCCGGCCACTGGTTGAACCAGTCCTTCGTTGGCGGATCGGCCATCCACCAATGCTGTGACCCGCAATGGTTGAAAACCATGTCCATGATCAGCTTCATCCCTTTCTGATGAATATAATAGGAAAGCGTCAGATAATCGTTGTTGCTGCCAAACCGGGGATCAGTCTTATAATAATCGGTAGTGGAATACCCATGATAGGAATATTTCACCATGTTGTTTTCCAGCAACGGATTGATCCAGATCGTCGTTACTCCAAGGTCTTTGATATAATCAAGATGGTTCATGATACCTTTTATATCTCCTCCGTGCCTTCCATCCGGGTTTGACCGGTCGGTTTTTTCCATGAATCCCGGTGGGTTATCATTTGCAGGATCGCCATTGGAAAAACGGTCGGGCATGATCAGGTAGATCACATCCGATGCGTCAAAACTTTTTCGTGCGGCTGATCCTTCCTCCCTTCCCCTGAGTTCGAAAAGATATTCCGTGACCTTTTTTCCATCCTTATAAAAGGAAATAGGAAAAGAACCGGGTTCCGTATTTTTGGGGATGATGAGATCCAGGAAAAGATAGTTCGGGTTTTCCATCACATGAATGCGTTTGAGTTCTATCCCTGGCGAAGAAACCGACGGATCAGCTTTTCCGATGTTCTTGCCGTAGACCAGCAACTGTAGTTCAGAATTTTTAAATCCTGCCCACCAGAAGGGTGGCTCAACCCGTGTAAGTGTTATTTCCTGGCTGAAAGAAAGCCAGGAAGTGATAAAATAAAAAAAGATCAGAATAAAGGTCTTTTTCATAGTAATGTCTTGGGTGTTATTTTCCCTTGTGCGCTCTTCCGTAAAGGACTGTCAGATGGGCCAACCTCTGTGCCAGCTCAGTTGAGAAATCACGACTTTTTGCCCGCCACATCCAATTGTTTATGGTTGTTCCCGGCAGGTTCATACGGCCTTCATTTCCCAGTTCCAGGAGATCCTGCATCGGAACGATGGCTGTATGTGCAACCGAAGCCCAGGCAAGCCTGAGGAAATCCGTGCAGATCTCTTTTTCCGTGGAATCCAGGTAATCGAGCACATATTTCCGGTCTTCCGGTTTCGCCTTGCCGAACCAGCCTTTTATGGTATCATTGTCGTGTGTACCGGTATAGACGACGCAGTTTTTTATGAAATTATGCGGTAGGTAATCATTGGCTTCACTTGAATCAAAAGCGAACTGGAGTATCTTCATCCCCGGTAATCCGAATGAATCCCTTAAATCTTCCACATCTTGGGTGATCACCCCGAGATCTTCGGCGATGATGGGGATTTCGCCAAGTTCCTTCCTGATTTGTTCAAACAGTTCCTTTCCCGGACAAGGGATCCATTTCCCGTTAACGGCAGTCTTCTCACCATAAGGAACAGCCCAGTAAGCTGCAAAACCCCGGAAGTGGTCGATCCGGATGATATCGTAAAGTACCAGGTTTGATTTGATCCGTTCGATCCACCAATGGTAATGATCATTGTGCAACACATCCCAACGGTACAAAGGATTTCCCCACAACTGCCCGGTTGAACTGAAGTAATCGGGAGGAACTCCGCCGACCACGACAGGATTCTTTTCTGTATCGAACTGGAACAGCTCTGTATTTACCCAGGCATCAACACTATCGAGGGCTACGTAAAGCGGGATGTCGCCTATGATCCGGATGTTCTTCTGATGTGCGTAATCCTTAACAGCCAGCCATTGCCGGAAAAACAGGTACTGTATGAATTTGTGGAATTCGATGTTATCCGACAGAAGGGAATAGAACGGTTTTAGCGCGGTTTTATTCCTCATTTTTAGAGGTTTTACCCACTGGTACCACGGCTTTTGCTTGAAATGTTCCTTCAGCGACATAAAGATTGCATAATCCTCCAGCCACTTTTTATTGTTCACAGTGAATTCATAAAAATCCTTTTTGTGTTCCTTTCCCGCATGTTCACTGAATGCTTGCATGGCTTTCTTAAGTATAGGATATTTCGTTTCGATCACCTTGCCATAATCAATAGGGCCGTCGTCAGAAGGATCCAGTCCGGCCAGGTCCTTTTTATCCAGCAGGCCTTCTTTGACAAGGGTATCCAGGTCGATCAGCAAGGGATTACCGGCTGAAGATGAAAAACATTGATAAGGCGAATCGGCAAAACCGGTCGGGCCAAGTGGCAGTATCTGCCATAGTTTTTGTTTCGATTTCGCAAGAAAATCGATGAAATGGAATGATTCTTTCCCGAGTGTCCCGATCCCATATTTCCCCGGAAGGGAGGTCGGGTGTAATAAAATGCCGCTTGATCGTTCAGTGTTCATTAAAAGTGTTAAGTTTTAAGTATTAAGTTTTAAGATTTTTATCTGTTTTGCTTTGACATTCCCGCATTCCCGCATTCTGCTTTCCTGCATTTTTCATTCTTCACTCTTCACTCTTTGCATCAGCAATGCTGCAATGATCAGGAAAACTCCTCCCATGACCACAGCGGTGAGGCGGTTGTTGTGCAGCAAATGCAGCATGATCCAGCCAAACGCAAGGGATGCAATGATCTCGGGTAATACAATAAAAAAATTGAAAATACCCATGTATACTCCTGTCTTCTCTGCCGGTATTGAACTGGAAAGGATGGCATAGGGCATGGAAAGGATACTTGCCCATGCGATTCCAACGCCGGTCATGGAAATCAGGAGAAGGTATTTGTCGTGGATAATCCCTATTGATAATAGTCCTGCTGCGCCACAAAGCAGGCAGATGGTATGTGCCCATTTCCTTCCGGTGATCTGTGCCAGTTTTGGGATAACGAATGAAAAGGCAAAGCAGACCAGTGAATACATACCGAAACACAGGCTGGCCCATTCAATGCCACTCTGGTAAAGCGGGGATTTTTCATCCGGGGCCATAAAAACATTCCGGGCTACTGCAACCGAGAAATAAAGCCACATGCAGAAAAGCCCCAACCATGTGAAGAATTGCACCCATGCGAGTTTCCTCATGGTGGCGGGCATATGCAGGATATCCTGGAAAATCTCTTTAAAAAAAATGATGATTCCCTTCTTCTCCTTTTTTTGGTGACGGAATGCTGCAAGGTCTTCAGGAGGATATTCTTTTGTGCGGAGGATGGTCCAAAGTACGGCTCCCAGAAACACAGCAGCCCCGAGGTAAAAAGAGAACCTGACAGTCGAAGGGATTGCATTACCGATCGTTCCCCCCGAGGTAACATGAAACCAATTGGTAAGGATCCAGGGCAGGGCAGAAGCAATCACGGCTCCGGCTCCGATAAAAAAGCTCTGCATGGCAAATCCGCGGGTACGTTGTTGGTCGGGTAACATGTCGGCCACAAATGCCCGGAAAGGCTCCATGGAGACGTTGATGGAGGCATCAAGGATCCATAACAGTCCGGCTGCCATCCATAAGGCAGAACAGTTGGGCATAAAAACCAGCGCTGTGGAGGCAAGCAAGGCGCCTGTTAAAAAATATGGTCTCCTTCTTCCGAGCTTGTTCCAGGTGCGATCGCTCATGTTCCCGATTATGGGCTGAACGATCAGACCGGTGAGCGGCGCCGCAAGCCAGAGTAATGGAATCTGGTCGGGCCGGGCGCCAAGGTATTCGTAAATAGCACTCATGTTGGCCATCTGCAAACCCCATCCGAACTGGATCCCGAAGAATCCAAAACTCATGTTCCAGATCTGCCAGAAAGATAGTGCAGGTTTATTATTCATGGATCGGAAGTTTCAGATTAGAATAAGAATATAAAAGATCAAAATTAAAAATTCAACCGGAAAATGAAGAAAAAATTATTTTCTGAAAAGGAACCGGAAACTGGATGCTGGATGCTAGATGCTGGATGCTGGATACTGGATGCTGGATGCTGGATGTGTGTGTCTGGGTTTGGGAACTGCGAACTTGAAACTTTGAAACTTTGTGACTCTGTGACTCTGTGATTTTGTGACTTTGAACTTTACAAACTTTATAACTACTTCCTGCAAATTACAACAAACTCCTTGGAATCACCGGATAAGGGGTTTCCCTTGTAATCGCCGAAAATTGAATACGATTTAAATTTCGACTGTGGGAGAAGATATTCAAGTTCATACCGGAAGAAGAACCGCAGTTCAGAATTCCATGTTTCGAAAAAAGTATTCTCTCCGTCATTCCACTCGAATCGCATCGAAAGGTGATTGACCTGGGTAACAAGGTCACTGTGCGAAGTATCCACATCCGAGCGGAGCTTGGCATAGATCAGGTCATAAAAACGGGCGAAGAACGGCGGATATTTGGTATCCATAAAGGTTACGCGTCACGCGTCACGATTTTAGGTTAAAACTTTACACGTTGAGTGCGATTACGGTAGCAATCAACCCCAGCACCAGTGGAACTAGAATAAGGACCTTTGTCCTGTCTTTCCGGATTTGCTCGTTACAGGCATCAATTCTTTCCAGCACAAAAGGATCGTCGGGTTTGTAGGGCAATGCTTGTTTATAATGCTCTCTTGCCGACCGGAACAGTTCTATTTTGGTAAAATCAAGTCCTCTCTGGATATAATAACGATATTGAATCTCATCATGAGAGAGGTTTTCTTCATTGATTTCCTGATGTGCCATAGGTTTCAGTTTATAGTGGAATAAAAGGGGCTTTGATCAATCATCAAAGCCCAAAAGTAATAATTTCTTGGTTAACCGTAAAGGGATCTATCTGAATTTATAGGTCAGCCCTATCCCGAACAATTCCTTGAATTGGGTACGCGGACCGGGTTCACCGGTGGGCGCAGTCTTGATCTTAACATGGTCATCATAAATGAGCTGTGTTGCGATGGAAGCTGCCAGCCATTTATTGACCTTCATGGTCAGGAGCAGGCTCCAGTTTACATCGATATTCCCGAAATGCTCGATATAATCTGTGAAAAACTCTACCGTGGTTGAGAGATTGATTGTTTTCGAAAGGTCCTTGTTCAAATCAGCACGTACATAAGGTCCGAACTCCGCATGCATCTTTTTACCCCTGTCAACCCCAAATGCTCCTGAATCAGAAAGTTTTTTATCCAGGACGAAGGTAAATCTTCCGGATGAAGGCGACATGAATAAAGAAAACCATTTTACGGGTGCATAAGTAACACCTAAACCAGCAACAAGATAACCCGGCGACATAAAATTTGAAGTGACTGTACTGTCATCCGGATAATTGTACCCGGCACTGAATTGTGTACGAAAATTGACCAGTAAGGTAAGCAGCCATTTATTATCTTTCGAAATGGAATACCCATACGCGCTCGTTATTTCCAGCTTATCATTCGATTTTGTAGTCTTTGCATCTTTCATTTTCCCCTGGATATTAAATCCATATCCCATATCAAACGTATTTCCCCAGGAATGTTTTCCCTTTTTATAGTTGGCCTGAAGGTTTAAGAAAGAGTTTAATCCCAAAGAATTCTGACCCCCGGACGACCAGTTTGAGAAGGTTGCTTGTGAGAAACTGAGGGCTGCGGTTCCATTCAGGTACCAGGCTTTGACCGTGTCAGTTCTAATTTCTGCTATGGCATCCTTTGCCTTGGATACTTTACCGATATCCTTATCCTGACTCATTAACAGCCCGGGAAAGAAAATGAGTAAAGAAAAAAGTAATAAATTTTTCATGATATTTCCATTTTAATTATGAATTATGAAATATGAGATTTGAATTCTGAAACAACAAAATAATTAAACGACTAAACAACTCGCCAACTCGCCAACTCGCCAGCTCGCCAGCTATTTCTTCAACAGGTCCCTGATCTCCGTGAGTAATTCCTGGTCTTTTGTAGGAGCCTGAGGCATAGCAGGGATTTCGGTTTTCTTCCGGTTCATCCTCGACACCCCTTTGACGATCATAAAAATGGAAAAGGCGATAATGCTGAAGTCAACCAGGGTTTGGATAAAGCTCCCAAGTTTGAGGTTGACAGCTTGCTTGAGGATCTTCCCTGTTACCGGATCAGTTACTGCATCTTTCATCGTGATATGAATATCAGTAAAATTCATACCGCCCAGTAATAGCCCGATCGGTGGCATGATGAGATCATTGACCAGGGAGGCAATTATTTTTCCGAATGCTGCTCCGATGATGATACCAACAGCAAGATCGATCATGTTACCTTTAACGGCAAACTCCTTGAATTCCTTTAACATTTTCATGTCTGTATCTTTTAGATTAAGGGAATAAAAATACAACTATGAATTACAAAATGCAAAAACTCATCACGTAATTACACGTTATTTTGATTCTGATATGGAATAAGATTAGAATGAACATGTTGTCAATGATCAAAATATCAGTTTCCCGGGATGGTCTTTCATGAAATATTTATTTTTAGAAGATCAGGAAGGTGCAAGTACGATAATTTATCTATTTTTGTACATGCAATTGATCAAAGCAGGGATGAAAAAAGTCTTTAATTTACTGATGGCATTTTATGTATTGGTGATGGTTTTCGCACCTTGCGTGGATGAAGATCTTTCCGGTGATACAAATCCCCGTCCGGTGATCAGTTCAGCTGCGTTACCCATTCACCAGGACCAGCACGACTGCTGCTCTCCTTTTTGCACCTGTTCCTGTTGCAGTGCTCCCTTTGAAGTATTGAAAACCTTTATCATTTCACAGGATTTTTCCCAACACGCAACGCTGACTTTCTTCTTTAATTCCCGGTTCCAAACCCGCTGCGACTTTACGATTTGGGAACCTCCGAAAGCCTGATCCGGTAACCTGAATTCCCTTTTCTTTCCCAATCAATCATCTTTTAATTACTACAGGTATGATCAGTCGTATCATTCAATTTTCGATAAAAAATAAATTCATCGTTGGATTATTTGTGCTGGCTCTGATTGGATGGGGGAGTTATTCGCTGACACGACTTCCCATCGATGCCATCCCCGATATTACCAATAACCAGGTGCAGATCATCTCATTGGCGCCATCCCTGGCGGTACAGGAGGTTGAAAGTTTTATTACTGCCCCCATTGAGGTCTCCGTCGCAAATATCCCTGATATCATTGAGCTAAGGTCCATTTCACGGTTGGGGCTGTCGGTTGTTACTGTTGTATTTAAAGACGGTATAAACGTTTACTGGGCACGCCAGCAACTCAGTGAACGGCTCAAAGAGGCTGAAGACGTGATTCCCGCCGGACTGGCGAAGATTGAGCTTGCTCCCATCAGCACTGGGTTGGGTGAAATATACCAGTACCGGCTTGCTGTTGAGAAGGGATATGAGAAGAAATATCCTCCTATGGAATTAAGGACCCTTCAGGATTGGATAGTGCGTCGTGAAATGCTTGGTACACCAGGCGTTGCCGATATAAATAGCTATGGAGGTTTCGTAAAACAATACGAAATTGCAGTGAACCCTGAAAGGCTCAGGGGAATGAACCTGACCCTCACAGATATTTTTCGGGCGCTTGAAAAAAATAACGAGAACACAGGCAGCGCTTATATCGACAAAAAACCCACCGCCTATTTTATCCGTGGGATCGGTTTGGTCAAATCGCTTGATGATATTGAAAAGATAGTTGTAAGCACTAACCATTCAGGCATCCCCATATTGATACGGGATCTTGCAACGGTTCAATATGGCAGCGCCACCCGTTATGGAGCTTTGGTAGTTGATACTACCGAAGCCGTAGGAGGCGTGGTTATGATGTTGAAAGGGGCAAACGCTCACGAGGTCATTGATAATGTGGAAACCCGCATTCAATCCATTCAGAAATCTATGCCACAAGGAGTGAAAATTGAACCGTTTCTCAATCGTTCCGACCTGGTTGGGCGTGCCATTGGCACTGTCTCCCGAAACCTTATAGAAGGCGCATTGATAGTTATATTCATTCTGGTCTTGCTGCTGGGCAATATGCGCGCAGGGCTTATCGTGGCTTCGGTTATACCGTTATCCATGCTCTTTGCTATTTCTCTAATGAATCTCTTTGGCGTATCGGGCAACCTGATGAGTTTAGGGGCTATTGACTTTGGTTTGATTGTGGACGGTGCGGTTATCATTGTCGAAAGCGTGGTACACCGTATATCCATGAGCAAGCATCACCATCCAGGTATTACCAGGCTTTCGCAGCAACAGATGGACGAAAATGTATTCGAGTCGGCCAAACGAATGATGAGTTCGGCCACTTTCGGGCAGATCATTATCCTTATTGTTTACCTGCCTATAATGGCATTGGTGGGCATCGAAGGTAAAATGTTCCGACCCATGGCTCAGGTAGTGGCTTTTGCCTTACTGGGTGCAGCCATTCTTTCACTGACATATGTCCCATTAGCTTCGGCTTTATTCCTGAGTAAAAAGACCGAACACAAACACAATTTTTCCGATACGCTTATGGATTGGATTCATAAAGCCTTTAATCCTGTAATTACTTTTGCACTCGGGCATAAATTGTTGGTTTCCGTTTCAACTTTCATATTATTCCTTTTTAGTTTATTCGTTTTTAATCGGTTGGGAGGAGAATTTATTCCACAACTCGAAGAAGGCGATCTGGCTGCAGGAATTATAACGCTGCAAGGCGGTTCTCTCAGTAATACAATTGAAATGGTTGAAAAAGCTAATAAAATATTGCTTGACAATTTCCCTGAAATAAAACATACCGTATGTAAAATTGGTGCAGGGGAAATCCCTACCGACCCTACCCCAATGGAAACAGGCGATTATATTATTACACTCAAAGACAAAAGCGAATGGACAACCGCCAAAACCCGTGAAGAACTGGTTGCGAAAATGGAAGAAAAACTGGTAGTATTGGCAGGCGTCAAATTCGAGTTCCAGCAACCAATTCAAATGCGTTTCAACGAACTGCTTTCTGGTTCGAAACAGGATATTGCCATTAAAATATTTGGCGACGACCTGAACACCCTGTCCGGGAAAGCAGCCGAAGTTGAGAAAATAATCCGGCAAATTGAAGGTGTCTCAGATATAAACGTGGAGAAAGTCACCGGATTGGCACAGGTGCAGGTTGAATATAACCGTGACCGACTTGCTCAATACGGACTTTCGGTTGATGATGTAAACCGTGTGTTGAAGTCTGCCTTTGCAGGAAGTCAGGCCGGAGTGGTATTCGACCAGGAAAAACGGTTCGGCCTGGTTGTTCGTCTTGATAAAGATTACCGCCAAAGCCTCGATGATGTTAAGAACCTTTCGGTAGCCCTTCCCAATGGCGGGCAAATATCTTTTGATCAGGTTGCCGCTATTGAGATAAAATCAGGTCCTGCACAAGTTTCACGGGAAGACACCAAAAGACGTATAACCATTGGTTTTAACGTTCGTAACCGTGATGTCCAAAGTGTTATTGCCGAAGTAACAAAACAGATTGATACAAAGGTACAATTGCCGACAGGCTACTATGTTTCGTATGGTGGCCAGTTCCAGAACCTCGTGGCAGCAAAGAACAGGCTTGCCATTGCTGTTCCCGTCGCGCTGCTGCTTATATTTGTACTGCTCTATTTCACATTCCATTCCGTGAAGCAAACCTTGTTAATTTATTCGGCTGTACCAATGTCAGCAATTGGCGGGGTGTTTGCACTGTGGTTGCGGGGTATGAACTTTTCTATTTCGGCTGGTGTGGGCTTTATTGCATTATTTGGTGTGGCAGTGCTCAATGGCATTGTACTGATTGCTGAATTCAACCGTCTCGAAAAAGAAGGTGTCACCGATATTACCGAACGGGTATTGAAAGGTTTGCGCATACGGTTACGTTCTATTATTGTTACGGGAGCTGCTCCTGCTTTGGGATTTCTACCTATGGTCATTTCGACCTCTGCCGGGGCAGAAGTTCAAAAACCACTGGCAACGGTAGTGATCGGTGGTTTAATCAGTGCCACCCTGCTTACCCTGGTTGTTCTGCCTGTGTTATACGTCATTTTTTCGACTGGGTTTCTCAAGAAGCTTTTTACCCGGACAACAATGAAAACTTTGGCAGGGCTCTTTTTGTTACTCATTCTTCCATCGATTATTAATACGACTTCAGCGCAGAATCCGAAAAAGGTCAGTTTACACGATGCCATACAGATGGCGCTCGACAGTAATCTTTCCATCCGGTCGGCGACCTATTCGGTTGAGGTGCAGAAGGCGCTGAAGGGCGCATCATGGGACATCCCAAAAACGGTTATTGAAGGGCAATACGGACAAATTAACTCCTATCAGAAAGACAATAGTTTGGTTGTGTCGCAGGCGTTCACTTTTCCCACTGTTTATATTAATCAATACAAACTTTCAAATGCCAATATTAAAAGCGCCGACTGGCAAATAAAGGGTACCAGGCTTGAGGTAGCCTCACAAATCAAACAGTTATACTGGCAACTTGCATATTTATATTCCAGGAAGCGACTGCTTGTTTATCAGGATAGTTTGTATTCCGGTTTTTTACATGCAGCTGAACTTAGGGCCAGGTCCGGCGAAACTAACCGTCTCGAAATGATCACGGCAAGGACCCAAAGTCTTGAAGTAAAAAACCAGCTGCGACATGTGATGGTTGATGTGGGTATTTATAACCGGAAGTTGCAAACTTTGGTCAACTCGGGTGTGACGATATGCACCTCCGATACGGTTTTACACCGGATTGATTTCATTCCTATAAACGATAGCGCAACCTTGTTTACAAACCCCACCTTAGGGTACATCAGGCAACAGGTAGAAGTGGCACAAATCGCCAGGCGCCTCGAACGCAGTCGGATGATGCCCGATTTAAGCGTCGGCTATTCCAGCCAAACCATCCTTGGTACCCAGGAAATCAATGGAACAATCCGTACCTTCGATGCAGGATACCGCTTCACGAGCCTACAGGCCGGAATTGCAATTCCCCTCTGGTTTGGTTCTTCTGTTTCAAAAACCAAAGCCGCCAGATTGCAGGAACAGGTTTTACGGACCAATGCTGACAATTACGCCGTTTCACTGTCAAGTAATTACAGATCGTTGCTCGATGAATATGCCAAATATTCCGCCAGCGTCGATTATTATGAACAGCAAGCCGTTCCTGAAGCTAACCTGATTATTGATCAGGCCACACGGAGTTACAAAGCTGGTGCACTCGATTACCTCGAATATGTTATCACCCTGAACAGGGCGCTGGATATCAAACAAAACTATCTTGATGCCCTTAATAATTACAACCAAACTATTATCAACATCGATTTTATTACAGGTAAAATTTATTAATCCACAAACATAATGAAGACAGATAGATTCATTTCCGTTACTATTTTAATAATTCTACAAGGTTTACTCTTCTCCTGTAATGGAGATAATAAAGCCAACCAACAAGTTAAAGAGACAGAGGTTTTGCCAGCAGATATCGTTGAATTAAGGGCCGACCAGATCAAACTCGCGAACATTGAAACAGGAACCATTGAATTGCGTTCACTCAGCGGTAACCTCAAGGTGAACGGTTCGGTGGGCGTACCTCCCCAGAATCTTGCCACAGTTTGTATGCCCTTCGGTGGGTTTGTCAGAAGCGCCAACCTGATGCCAGGTAATGCAGTAACCAAAGGACAAACGCTTGCCATCCTTGAAAATCAGGAATTTGTAGATATTCAGCAGAATTATCTCGAAGCTAGAAGCAAATTCGAATTTGCCGAAGTCGAATATAAAAGACATACTGAATTATATAAAGAGGATGTGTATTCACAGAAGAATCTGCAACAGGTTACTGCTGATTATAAGAGCCTGAAAGCCCAGGTCAGCGGGCTGGAACAAAAGCTTGCTCTTATTGGAATCAATCCGGCTAATCTTTCCGAAGACGATATCAGCAGGTCGGTCGCAGTGGTTTCACCGATAACGGGTTATGTAAAAGCGGTCAACATCAATATAGGAAAGTATGTATCACCTACCGATGTGCTTTTCGAGATCGTCAACAGCGACAAACTCTACCTCGAATTAACCCTATTTGAAAAAGATGCCAATAAAATGTTTGCAGGTCAAAAAATCCGTTTCTTTATTAACAATGAAACCGAACAGCACGAAGCGGTAATTTACCAGACGGGAAAATCGGTGAGTGCAGATAAAACCTATAAGGTATATGCCACCGTTACAGGCACTTGCAAAAATGTGCTTCCCGGAATGTATGTGAATGCCATAATTGAGTCCTCAGCCTTACAGGTAACCGCCCTCCCATCGGAAGCTATAGTCAGCTTTGATGACAAGGATTATATTTTCGTTTTTGAAAAAAACAAGGAAGAAAACGGCAAGCAGTTTACTGAATACCGTATGGTTGAGATTCACAAAGGGGTTACCGATGCTGGTTTTACAGAAATCGTACTGCCCGACGGGTTCGATTTAAAAGCAACCAAAGTGGTCATAAGAGGCGCATACAACCTGCTGTCGGCCAAGAAAAACGCTGGGGAGATGAGTTGTTAAGAAAGAAATTCCCGATAATTCTGCATTCTGCATTCCTGCATTCTGAATCCTGAATTGGATTTTCAGGCTCTCCAGAAATATTGCTGCTCTTTGTTCATCTCAATTTTGTCATTGTCGAGCAACCATTGGATGGCGCGGATAACTTTGTCTTCGCTTACTGAAGACACCATGGAGACGATTTCCTCCAGGGAACTGGGTTTTGTTTTCAATAACGGTTTGATCTCCTTTAGTATGGAATTGAATTCAAGGTCGGTGAGTTCGATTTTATTGCGCTGGATGCAGACATCGCATTTTCCGCAACGGCGGGAATCGGATTCCCCGAAATATTCCAGCAAGGCCTGACTCCTGCATTTATGTGTGGATTCTGCATAATGGATCATGGACTCGGTCCGTTGCTGCGCATCCCGTAAACGGTTTTTGTAATATTCTGGCGATAAGGTTAGATCCTTGCTTTCGATGCGGTTCTCCGTGAATACGATCCGGGGATTATCCGTTCGTGGAACATAATCGATAACCTGTAGTTTTGAAAGTTTTACAAGAAACTCAATAACTTTATCGATTGTAAGGTTGGTGCGTTTAGCAAGGTCTTCTTCCCGGATGGGAGAGAACTCGGAAAAGATCCCGCTATATGACCGCAAGAGGGTTTTTATAAAAGGGTCGAAGAAAGCATTTTCCACCTGGAACCGGTAGAGGGACTCTTTGTCTGTTTTTATAAAGATACGGGATGGGGTATGTACGGCTTCGCTCAATAAAAGGAATCCTTCTTTTTCCAGGAATTTCAATGCATTATAAGCGATGATGGGAGGGAAGTTGTAGTTCTCGCTGAAATCTCCGAGGTCGAATTCTGCCATATAATCTTTTCCGTTTCCGATTGGGATCTTCAGGTAGTTACCGAGTGCCTGGTAGATGTCTTTTATTTTCTGAAGTTCAGGATAGGTGGCTTTCAGGTTTTTCCTGGCTTCCAGGATATCAGCCTGTTCATAGAGCAGGATGGCAAAGGCAGGTTTCTCATCACGCCCGGCCCGCCCGGCTTCCTGGAAATAGGCTTCGATGCTGTCGGGCAGATCCACATGGATGACAAAACGGACATTGGGTTTGTCGATCCCCATCCCGAAAGCATTCGTCGCAATGATGACCTGTTTCGTTTCTTTCATCCAGGCCTGCTGGCTTTTTTCCCGTTCTTTCGAATCCAACCCTGCATGATACCAGGTGGAAGGGATTCCCTGCCGCGTCAGGTATTCTGCAATTTCCTTTGTTTGTCGCCGGTTTCTCACATAAATGATCCCGGTTCCTTTCACCTTTTTGATAATATTCAGGATCCTCCGGCGCTTGTCTTCTTCCTTAAAAACAAAATAGGTGATGTTTTTCCGTTCAAAGCTTTTTCGGAAGACATTGGATGCACGGAAATGGAGTTTGTCCTGTATGTCAAGGATCACTTCCGGTGTCGCCGTTGCTGTAAGGGCAAGAATCGGAATAGTAGGAAGGTATTCCCGTATCTCTGCGATCCTGAGATAGGGTGGGCGGAAATCGTATCCCCATTGCGAAATACAATGGGATTCATCCACGGCGATCAGGTTTACTTTTATCCGCTTCAGGGCATCCCGCATTTTATCGGTCGTCAACCGTTCGGGTGAAACATACAGCAGTTTGTTGTCGCCATACCGGCAGTTGTTGAGAGCCGATTCAATTTCGGCGGGATACATTCCGGAATGGATGGCTGCTGCTTTGATCCCTTTTTTCTTTAGGTTCTCTACCTGGTCCTGCATTAGAGAGATCAGCGGAGTGATTACCAGACACAATCCTTCATTTGCCATTGCCGGAACCTGGAAAGTAATGGATTTGCCGCCACCGGTGGGTAAAAGCGCCAACGTGTCCTTGCCGTCAAGGACCGACTGGATGATTTCTTCCTGCAGCGGCCTGAAAGAAGAATAACCCCAGTATTTCAGGAGTATTTGGTTTATGGTCAATCCGGAGCGATTTAAACGATCACTCTTCTGACAGAGTCAATGACAGTTCCGTCCACCCATTTTACGACGGCAACAATCTCGTCGCTGAATTTTGGTTTTTCCGGAACACCGCAGATCTTCTCTGCTTCCGCTTTCAATTCCTGGATCGTCCTGATAGGCAGTGCTGAGTTTTTCATCTTTTCGATGAGGTCCGTCCTTAACGGATTTATTGCAATACCGCGTTCGGTGACGATTACATCGATAAGTTCGCCGGGTCCGCAAAGTGTTGTCACTTTATCCAGGATTACGGGGATCCGGTCTCGGAACAGGGGGATGGGAAGAATGGTGCATTTTGCGAAAAGGCAATTCTGCCATCCTCCGATACCATGAAGCAGATATCCATCGGAATGGGTGACGACATTGGCATTAAAGTTTACATCCACTTCTGTGGCGCCGAGGATGGTCACATCCACGAGGGAGGCAAAGTTCCCTTTTCCGTGATAATTGTAGGAAGTGAAAGGACTTGTATTCACGTGATGCGGGTTTTCACGCATGGAACGAACCCCCTCGAGGTCGAAGGTCTGTCCATCGAGGATGTACTCGGTGAGTCCTTCTTCCAGCATCTTCACAAGGTACTTATTGCTTCCTCCACGTGCGAATCGCGCTTTCCATCCGCGTTCGCGAAGAATATCCGCAAAGTAAATGCCGATGGACAGGGCTGTGCCGCCTGCACCGGCCTGGAAGGAGAATCCGTCGTGGAGAATCCCCGCCTCATTACAGAATTGTGCAGTCCATTCAGCCAGAAGCAAACGGTCGGGGCTCTTTGTTACTTCCGTGGTCCCGCTGATGATCTTTTCGGGAATCCCGATCTGATCCATCACGACCACATAATCCACGAGATTTCCATTGATCTGCCAGGGAATACAGGGGAAGGGAACAAGATTGTCTGTCACCACAATCACTTTGTCGGCATACTGGCTGTCGGCCAGAGCAAAACCCAGCAAACCGCAGGCAGCCGGGCCGTTCACTCCATTTGAATTCCCAAATGGATCCGATGCCGGGGCTGCGATCACAGCGATATCGATGTGCACCTCGCCATCCTGAACAGCCTGGTAACGGCCGCCATGTGACCTGAGCACGCCCAGTCCTTTCATCTTTCCATTCGAGGTAAATCTTCCCAGCGCCCCGTTCATACTGCCTTCAATGTGATGGATCGTGCCATCTTCAAGGTACTTTGTGAGCGGTTCATGGCATTGAAATGAGGCGGAAGGGAACCACATAAGGTCTTTAACGCCCATTTCTTTTGCAATATCAAATATCTGGTTGGCCACAAGATCTCCATTCCGGAAGTGATGATGGGTGGAAATGGTCATCCCATCCTTCAAACCGGATCGAACGAGGGCATCTTTCAGGTCGGTAACTACCTTGTTGCCGTCATCCGGGTAATCTGCACAGGTAGCGATCAGGGGAGCCGCTTTTCTCCCGGTGGGCTTGAATTTCCCGATGCCCATATACGGAACTGCCGGCTTCCCGTTGAGGATGGTCGGGACGATACGCCCTGCTGCATTGGTTACGAGTTTATCATACTTGCTCATACGTTTCCCTCCAGTTTTCTATCAGTTTTCCCATCTTAACAGCTGAATTGATCGTATTCAGGGCTCTCTTTACAACCGGAGGATCAATCATTTTGGTTCCGAGCGAAACTACGCCAAGTCCCTGTTCGGTGGCCTTGTGAAAGGCAAACACGATCTTCTTTGCCTTTTCGATCTCATCAGTTGAAGGAGCGAAATTTTCATGGATCACTTTGATCTGCCGCGGGTGGATACATCCCATTCCATCGAACCCCAGCGCTTTTGACATCAAAACATTCTGTTTCAGCCCTTCCATGTCGCCTACATCTGAAAATACGGAATCAATGGGTTGAATTCCCGCTGCCCTGGCAGCATTCACCACCATGCTCCGGGCCAGGAAGGATTCTGTTCCTTCTTTTGTCCTTTGGATGCCCAGATCGGCTGTATAATCTTCCAGACCGATGGCAATTGCAACTACGTTCTCAGCTGCGCTTGCAATTGCAAAGGCATTGATTACACCCAGCGCACTTTCGATGATCGGCATGATCCACACCGGGTTTTTTTGTTTTGTTTTCTTACGGATAGTATCAATCCGTTTGTTGATATCCCTGACCTGTTCAGGTTTCTCGCATTTCGGGAGAAGGATCAGATTGGCATGATGCGGAATGACCCATTCAAGGTCATCAAGTCCTCTTTCTCCCTGGTTAATCCTTACCATCCGCTCGGCTCCGTAAAAGTCGATGCCGCGAAGGGCATTCCGGACCAGGTAACGGGCTTCGTCTTTTTTATCGGGGGCAACGGCATCTTCAAGGTCGAGGATAATCCCATCAGGGTGATGGATACCGGCATTGATCATCAGGCTTGGGGAATTGCCAGGCAGGTATAGACGGGAGAAGCGGTTGCAGTCGTTTTGTGTGGTGTATCTGTTTTCCGGTAACAGGTCCGGAAGAAATTCCTTGTCAGAGGGCACACGCTTTTTAACGGCAGCTTCGATCCTGGCTGTCAGAACCAACGGCAGCGCCCCTGAGTCTTCAATCTTCAGGGAAGCATTTTGAATTCCGAAAAAATGCAACACCTCTTCCGCCAGTTTCCGGTTCGCATTGCCGTACATGACCTCCACCTTGCTTTCCAGCAGGATATCCAGTCCCCCGCTATCCTTCAATTTAAAGGTGACAAAACAATCCGACCGGATCGTCTTGCCTTTGTTTCCTGTTGTGATGATTTCTCCCATAATAATTATCTGTATTTGTAGAATGGCATATCAAAATTAGGAAAAAGAAGTGAGATTGGTGGTTAGTTTGAAGAAAGTTGATGCTGGATGCTGGATGCTGGATTCTGGATACTGGATCGAGGAGCTGGTAATTTAACAGCGATGTTCTCTTTTTACTGCTGAAATGAACCGGTTTATTTTCCTGCCTAATTCGTCTAACCTTCTCAAATATTGTTCATATTTTTCTTTATCTGTTAAGGATTTTGTGAGGTATAGCGTTTTCAAATGATCAATGGTTTCATCATTTGAAGCCATTGCTATAACAAGAAACCTGATAAATTCAAGCTTATATTGTCTTCTTCCAAATCCTTCAACAATGTTGGCCTTGACTGATTTTATTGATCTTCTGATCTGGTTGCCAGTCTCATACATTTCAAATTTTGGAATATCGTTGATAGTTAACTGATGGATTTGCAAAACAAGTTTGTTTGCAATTTTCCAAATTTCAAGATCTTCATAATTCATAGCTTTTATTCACTTAATCGCCCAAACCCAAAAAAGTAATACAATTAATTCAAAAACATTAAAATATTGTTGGTTATAGTCCAGCATCCAGCATCCAGCATCCAGTATCCAGCATCCAGCATCCAGCATTCTGAAAACATTTTATCAACATTTGTAGTAATGTCGATGCTGAATCTTAAATTTGCGGGGCGAATTATATATTGGGCAATGGCCGGAAAGTCGAAAAAGAGATTCAGGATCTACGAGGGGAACATTTTACTGGTCACCTTCTTCAGGTTGTTGGTTGTGCTTATCTTCTTTTTTCTTTCCAGGATTTGCTTCTATCTCTTCAATCTGCAGTATTTTTCCAATCTCGGTTTCGGCGAGGTGATGAGAATTTTCTTCATTGGCCTGCGATTCGATGTCGCTGCAATCCTCATTATCAATCTTCCTGTTATCTTTTTTAACAGCATCCCCTTCAGGTTCAGATATCATAGGGTATACCAGTTTTTTGTCAATGCCTTTTTTTACCTTGTTAATCTCGTCGGACTGTTTGCGAATTTCGCCGACTCGATTTATTTCCGTTTTACACTGAAAAGGATTACAGCCGAATTTTTCTCTTACCTTTCTGTGGCCGGCGATTTTGACAAGCTGGTTCCTCAGTTTATCCATGATTTTTGGTATGTTCCCTTGGTTTGGGGCCTGTTCTCACTGCTGCTGATCTTTTTCGCTTCCCGGTTTTCAGTGGATGCTCCCCATGGTAAATCAAAAGGAAAGTCACTTCAGTACTTTTTGGTCAATTCTTTTTACTTCCTTGTAATTGCATCAATCACGGTCATCGGAATTCGCGGGGGAACCCAGCTTCGCCCAATCGGTATTATCACTGCAGGAAGTTATACACAGGCAAAGAATGTTCCCTTGCTTTTAAACACGCCCTTTTCTATTTCCCGGACAATCGGGAATGAAAAGCTTCAGACCCTTCTGTACTATAAGAAGGATGATCAGCTGGCAAAAACATTCACCCCTTTGCATGAACGGCATCCGGGTCATTTCAGGAACCTGAATGTCATGATCATTATATTGGAAAGCTTTTCAAGGGAACATATGGGTTCTCTGAACCAAAACCTTGAAAACGGAGAATACAAAGGATTTACTCCCTTTTTCGATTCACTGGCCCGGCACAGTCTATTGCTGAACGGGTTTGCCAATGGGAAGACTTCTATCCAGGGGATCCCCGCAGTTCTTTCCGGCATACCTTCATTGATGAATGAATCCTTCATCCAATCCAATTATTCCACGGATAGAATTAACAGCCTGGCCAACCTGCTGAAACAGAAAGGATATTCATCTGCATTCTTCCACGGGGGAACGAATGGTACCATGGGCTTTGATTCGTACACGAAGATATCCGGGTTCGATCATTATTTCGGGAGGAGTGAATATCATAATGACCGGGATTATGATGGAGAATGGGGGATCCGGGATGAGGAGTTCCTTCAATACACAAAAAGGACCATCGATCATCTTCCCCAGCCATTCATGGCTGCATTCTTCTCGCTTTCTTCCCATCATCCTTATCATGTTCCAAAGAAATATGCCCATAAATTCCATAAGGGAAAACTTCCGATCCAGGAAAGCATTATGTATGCGGATTATTCGTTAAGCAAGTTCTTCGAATCCGCTGAAAAAATGCCCTGGTACAGGAATACGCTTTTCGTGATCACTGCCGATCATACTTCAGAAGGATATTATCCCTATTACCAGACGGATGCCGGCCAATATGCAATCCCGATCCTCTTTTTCAGACCTGGTGATAAGCTTGAGGGAAAAAATGGGGAAACTGCCTCGCAAACCGATATTATGCCCTCTGTACTCGATTATCTGAACTTTAACAAGGATTACATCGCCTTCGGCAACAGCGTTTTTGATACTGCTGCACCGCATTTTTCGATTCATTACATTTCAGGGATCTATAGTATGATAAAAGACGGATACCTGCTTGAATTCAACGGGGTAAAAACAATAGCGCTTTTCGACCTCCGGAACGACAACTTGCAAAAGAACAACCTGGCCGTGAAAAACCTGCCGGTCATGAAAAACCTGGAAGATTTTCTGAAGGCCTATCTTCAACAATATAACAACAGGCTGATCGAGAACCGATTGACCACAGAATGATCTCTTATGGAAGAACCAGGGCGGAAAAGAGTTATCCTGTTTATCATCAATCCCATCTCTGGCATCGGTAAACAGAAGAATATTGAAGAGTTGATCGGGGACAATATTGATGCATCGTCATATGAATACCAGGTGAAATTTACCAAAGGGCCGGGTCATGGTACCGAGCTTGCCAAAGAAGCAGTGGCTTCAGGCGTGGATGTCGTTGTTGCGATCGGCGGTGACGGCACGGTGAATGAGATCGGGCAGGCTTTGGTTGGCTCTTCAACAGCATTGGGTATCATCCCAACAGGTTCGGGAAACGGTCTCGCACGACACCTGAAGATCCCGTTTCAATTTAAAAAGGCCATTGAAGTCATAAACCGTTGTAAAATCCGGAAGATTGATACAGCAACAATTAACGACCAGGTTTTCTTAAGTATTGCCGGGGTAGGTTATGATGCTTTTGTTGCGAAAAAATTCGCAGATGCACCTAAAAGAGGCTTCTTCTCCTATTTCCGGATCGTTTCCAATGAATATTCTCAATACCTCCCGAAAAAATACATTCTCGAGGTCGATGGCAAAATCATCAAGCGCAAAGCATTAACCATCACCTTTGCCAATTCAAACCAGTTTGGAAACAACACTTCCATCGATCCTAATGCGAAGCTCGACGATGGTCTGATCGATGTGTGTATCGTCCGCCGGATACCGCTGCTGCTGGTTCCGTTTTATGTTCCCATGCTGTTTACCAAAACCTTCCATAAAACACAGTACATAGAGATCATCAGGGCAAAGAAGGCAGTCGTCACCCGGAAGAAAGGAAAAACCATTCACCTCGACGGTGATCCTTCGCAGACGGGAAAAGTGCTGAAAATGAGAGTAAATCCTTTGTCATTGAACATCATCGTTCCTTAATTTGTACCATGAAAGAATTTCACACCTACACATTTACCGAACGGTTCAGGGAACTCCTGGTGCATTGGGGGTTCTCCGGGAAGATATCCAACTACATCGTCGACTTTTTCGGTTTGTTCGTGGTTTTCGTTGTATCGGTCATAGTCTATTACATCCTTAAATTCAGCATCAACCGCTTCCTGAAAAGGCTGATCATAAGGTCAAAAAGCAAGTGGGATGATTACCTTTACGAGAACAAGGTCTTCACGCGACTTTGCCTGATCGTTCCCGCCCTGATCCTCGACCTTTTCCTCTCCTCCATCATTTCCGATTATCCAAAGGCGATCCATTTTATCGAGGTAGTGCTTGAATTGTACACTGCAGCCATTATGATAATTGTTGCCAATTCCTTCTTAAATGCGGTGTATCATATCTATGGCGACTATGAGGTTGCCAATTCCAAGCCGACCAAAGGATATGTACAGATCCTGAAGATCGTTGTTTTCCTCATTGGAGCCATTATCGTCAGTTCCATGCTGATCGGGCAATCTCCGATCAAGTTGCTGGCAGGACTGGGTGCCCTTTCGGCCGTGCTCCTGTTGATCTTCAAAGACCCTATTCTTGGTTTTGTAGCCGGGGTGCAGCTTTCCACGAACAACATGCTACAGATCGGCGACTGGATGAGCATGCCTTCACATAACGTCGATGGGACCGTTATCGACATTTCCCTTGTGATCGTTAAAGTCAGGAACTGGGATAATTCCATCAGTACCATTCCTACTTATACCCTGATCACCGAGTCGTTTCAGAATTGGAGAGACCTGATACCCTCGGGGGGACGGCGGATGAAACGATTTCTACTGCTCGACATTACCAGCATTAAGCTTTGCGATTCGGCCCTTTTGAAAAAGCTTGGGAAATATGAACTTCCGGAATTGGTCCCCGGGAAAGGTGCACAGGAGCAGACCAACCTGGGGCATTTTCGCTACTACTTGATGGACCTATTGCACCTGCACCCGGACGTGAACCAGCAGATGATGATCCTGGTACGTCAACTGCAGCCTACGGAAAACGGGTTACCGCTTGAACTGATCGCATACTGTCTTTTCTCTGATCTCGCGATGTTTGAAAATTTCCAGGCAAGCCTGTTCGAACACCTCGTTTCGGTTCTCCCGGATTTTGACCTCAGGCTTTACCAGAGGGCGAATTCTCTGTTGTAATAAGCCTTTTATTCCTAATTTTGCCGCAAATCAATTCATCATTTATCCTCATCTAACAACACCAGATTTTTATGGCATTTGATCTCAGAAACAGGAATTTTTTAAAGGAACTGGATTTCACTCCACAGGAGATAAAATTTTTACTTGACTTATCCCTCGACCTGAAAAAGGCTAAATATGCAGGAACGGAACAACAGCAGCTGAAAGGGAAAAACATTGCTTTGATCTTCGAAAAAGCCTCTACCCGTACGCGTTGCGCATTTGAGGTTGCTGCACTCGACCAGGGTGCTCACGTTACCTACCTCGGCCCGGAGGGATCCCACATCGGGAAAAAGGAAACTATGAAGGACACGGCACGCGTGCTCGGACGGATGTATGACGGCATCGAATACCGCGGTTTCGGACAGGCGATTGTGGAGGAACTTGGACAGTATGCCGGTGTGCCGGTATGGAACGGGCTCACCAACGAGTTTCACCCGACCCAGATCCTGGCGGATCTCCTGACGATGATGGAACATTCGGATAAACCGCTGAACCAGGTTGCATTCTGTTATTGCGGTGATGCCCGCTTTAACATGGGGAATTCACTGATGGTGGGCGCTGCCAAAATGGGAATGGATTTCCGTGCTGCTGCTCCGAAAAAATACTGGCCTTCAAAGGAACTGATAGACCAGTGCAACGTGATAGCCAAAGAAACCGGTGCAAAGATCCTGGTGACAGAGGATGTGAACGCTGCCGTAAAAGGCGTCGATTTTATTTATACCGATGTATGGGTTTCCATGGGTGAGGCACCCGGCCTCTGGGAAGAGCGCATCCGCGAGATGCTTCCTTACCAGGTAAACAAAGCGCTGTTGGAAAAAACCGGCAACCCAAAGGTGAAATTTCTGCACTGCCTGCCTGCATTCCACAACAGCGATACCGAGGTCGGGAAAGATATTTTTACGCGCTTTGGGATCAGTGGATTGGAAGTTACTGAAGAAGTTTTTGAATCATCCGCCTCCATCGTGTTCGACGAAGCTGAGAACCGCCTGCATACGATCAAAGCTGTGATGGTGGCTACCCTCGGCGATTAATTGGATTCACGGATGTTCCCGTCTTCGCACCGCAGGGTCCTGGCCGGGAACTTTTCAAAGAAAGTATAGTTATGGGTAGCCATGAGTATAGCGCTCCCCGTTTTTGAAATATCGAAAAGAAGCCCGATGATCCCTTCCGATGTTTCGGGATCAAGGTTACCGGTTGGTTCATCGGCAAGGATGATCTCCGGGTCGTTGAGCAACGCACGGGCGATCCCCACCCGCTGCTGTTCTCCTCCGGAAAGCTTGTGAGGCATCTTGTTCGCCTTGGTTTCCAGGTTCACTTTTGCCAACACTTCGTGCATGCGCCGTTGCATCTCTTTCTTGTTTTTCCATCCGGTGGCCTGCATGACGAAGTAAAGATTTTCCGCAACGGAGCGGTCCATCAACAACTGAAAATCCTGAAAAACAATACCCAATTTTCTCCGGAGAAAGGGGATCTCCTTCGTGCGAAGCGTCCTCAGATCAAAACCGGCGACCATCGCACTACCGTTCTTGACCTCCAGGTCAGCATAAAACGTTTTTAACAGGCTGCTTTTCCCGCTGCCGGTCTTGCCGATGAGATAAACAAATTCACCCTTGTCGACCTCAAGACTGACATTGGCGAGGATCAGGTTCTCGTTCTGGAAGATGGAAACTTTATCGAATTTGATGATGACATTACTCTCCATGAAGGTCAGATTAATCAGCCAAAAATAAGGAAAGTTTCTGAACAGCCTGTATTAAAATTCCAGTTTGCGCATTTCACCGTAAGGAAGCTGGGAGGCAATGACAAGTATCTCTTCCATTTTCTCCAACAGGTTACAACGTGTAAGCGCCCTGGTTGGGTTGTTCAACCGGAAATATGCGATCAGTGTGAAGTTCTCATCCCTGATCTGGATGTAATCGGGGATCTTTTTCGTTCCCTCGATCCGGATAATATATCGGGTATGTTTCATCTTACCGGCAATTGGATCCCTTCCATATGGGTGTATTGAATCTCATCTTTCAGGGATAGGAAATCGATCGTCATATCATCAATAAACAACGGAGCGCTTCCGGTATTGTTGAAAAAATAAATCTTGGCAATACTGTTTTCAGGGATATCACGGAGAACATAAAACGCTGCTTCAACCCGCGTCCATTGATCGGCTTGAACATAGGGTGCAAGATAAAATGAATTGTAGCTTAGTTTCTGGTCCGAATTAACTTCCACAACCAGGGTTGATCCCGACTTCATACCGGGAGACCATACCATCGCCGTAACCCGGATGATCCGGTTGGGAGAAGTGAACAAAGGAGCCAGCGTTTCATATCTGCCCACGCTATAAGGGTGTTTATGCGCAATCATGGAACAATGCTTTCCCGAAAATCCAAATGGGCCCCGGAGCGAATAATGATTTTCCCATCCTTCTGGTTTTTCCATATCTGTAAAGAAGGATTTGCGGCCGATGATGGCCTCCTGCGGAAGGTAAACTTTTGCTGCAGGGTCGAGCCGGGAAAATGAATCCCAATAGATCTCACGAGTGATATCGGTGGCAGGAAAGATAAAGCAAGAATGCTGATAACATTGAAAAATATTCAGCCCGGTGAATATAAGCAAGATAGAAGTCAGAAGATAGCGGAGGGGCTTTCTCTTCTGAAGAGATTGATAAAGAAACAAGAGCAGGATTGCCACAATTGCGTAAAGGTCGATGAAGATCCGTTGCCCGCATTTGGAAGCGTAGTACCACATCCACCAGCAGGAGGCGATATAGATGAAGATGACGAAGAACGAAAGCGTCCAGCAAAATGTGTTTTTGTTCTCCTTCCAGAGATGCCGGAAACCAATGACCGAGACTAGGGCAACGGGCGTATAGACAAACCAGCCACGGTTGTAACTGAACAGGATGCTGAGAAAATGAGGATGAAGGAAATGGAACCTTTCCTCCCCGTATTGATAGACAAGCCAATGCCCGGTGGTGGAATGCCATAAGATCAGGGGAAGGGAGAGGAGTAAAATTAAAATAAGGATTCCCGCTACCAGATACTTGATGCTGCCTGCCTGCCGGCCAGGCAGGGATGCTGGATGCTGGATGCTGGATTTTGGATGGAGAATTGAGGATAACGGATTTTGATTTCCGGGATCAGAAATCCAGGCCATCAGCGGAAGAAGGAAAAGAATCAGTCCGTTGGTCGGCCTTACCAGCACGATCAACCCAAAGAGTATTGCAGAGAGGATAAAATGCTTCCCTTCTTTATCATGAAAATAACGATAAACATAGAAAAGAAACAGTGTGATGAGCGAGAAAGAATAGACATGACTCATGGAATTTTCAACCACTGCATAGTACATGATATTAGTGCCAAACGCAATGATGAAGGTGATGAAAGCTGCATTCTTCACTGAAGCCCCTGATCTGGTGAGCATCTTCATCAGGAACCTGCAACCCAGCCATAGATAAAAAAGAGCTGCGATCGAAATGGCATATTGATACAGCAGGGAATAGCCATCTGTTGGGAATCCCAGGAAAGTGCTGAGAAGATGGGCAATCAGGAAAAAGGGCAGCCACAATATCGCCAATCCGGGGAAACATTTGTTTGTTGTTTTTCCATCCGCCTGGCTTCTGAATTCCTTGAATACCGACCGGTCGGGCGGATAATATTTCTCCTCATAGGATTCTACGAATTTATAGGTAAGATCGTGGTATATGAAGAAAGCCGGCAGGTAGGCATAATATCCTTTCCCATCGCTGTTGATGGAACGGTCCCAGGTTTCACCGGGATGTTTGAAAAAAAGAAAAAGCAGGATATAACAACCAAGGATAAATTCGGGAGTATATTTCAGCACCTGCTTCATGGGTGATCAGGATTGTTTGCGCTGGCGCAGAACCTCATAAAGAATTACTCCTGCTGCCACCGAGACGTTCAGCGACTGGATCTCTCCCAGGATCGGGATCTGGATCAGTTCATCTGCCATGCCGAGAAGTTCATCCGAGATCCCGCTCTCTTCAGAGCCAAGAATCAGCGCAAGGGGTTGTTTCATGTCCACGTCGTTATAATCCGAATTTGCTTTTTCCGTGACTGCAATGATTTTCAGGCCACTGTTCTTTAGGAAAATAATTGATTCCCTGACGGAATGGTAGCGGCACACCGGTAACTTGTACAAGGCTCCGGCAGAGGTCTTGATCGCATCCTGGTTGACCTGTGCTGACCCTTTTTCCGGAAGGAGGATTGCATCAACACCGGAACATTCGGCTGTTCGTGCGATCGCTCCCAGGTTACGCACATCGGTGATGTGATCCAGCACCAGCACCAGCGGCACTTTTCCTTGTTCGTAAACAGTTGGCAGTATCGACTCTATTTTCTGGTAAGTGATCTCGGAGATCATGGCGACAACACCCTGGTGGTTTTGCCTTGTCATCCGGTCCAGCTTTTCCAACGGGACGAATTGGATCGGGATCTCCATCTCCCGGATCAGCGAATGAAGCTGTTGAAACCCTTCTCCCCTCAATCCTTTCTGGATTAAAATCTTTTCAATCTCTTTCCCCGATTTCAGGGCTTCGATCACCGGACGGATGCCGTAAATAAAATTTTCTTTTTTCAAAAGTTTATAGTTATTTTTTTAAGTTCAATTCGAAATCCTCTTTAACCGCTAAGTCGCAAAGGCGCTAAGATCGCAAAAAATGGAATTAGCGTTTTATTTTGCGTCTTCGCGTCTTTGCGGTAAAAAAAAATGACTTTTCCGAGTATGATCATTTTTCATTCTTCATTTTTCATTCTTCATTATCACCTGCCTTATCGAGTAAATTCTTCGGCAGTTCTTTCGATGTTTTTGCTCCGAGTTCTCTTATCTTTTCTGCCCTGCGGAGAAGGTTTCCTTTGCCGGTGGTCAGTTTATTCATTGCATCGTCGTAACTACTGCGGGTTGCATTGATTTTTTTCCCGATGTCTTCAAGATCATCTACAAAGCCCTTGAATTTATCATACAACTCTCCACTCTGGCGGGCGATCTCAACGGCATTCTTATTCGTGTATTCCACGCGCCAGAGATTGACGATCATCTTCAGGGCAGCAATGAGGTTCGTCGGGCTGATAAGCAGGATTCTGCGGTCATAGGCGAAACTCCAGAGGTTCGGGTCATTCTGCATGGCCAGCATGTAAGCCGGCTCGATCGGCAGGAACATCATCACAAAATCAAGGCTCTTGATCTGGTACAGATCCTGGTAATTTTTGCTGCTCAGGTCATTCACATGGTTCCGGATGGCCTGAACGTGTTCCCGAAGCGCTGCATCCTGCTCTTCTTTTATTTCTGACGAAGCATATCGCTCATATGCATTTAAGGAAACTTTGGAATCAATAATCACGCTTCTGTCGCCCGGGTAAACCACCACCACATCGGGTTGAAGCCTTTTACCTTCAGCATTCGTATAGGATTGCTGTACAAAATACTCCCGGTCTTTCACCAGCCCGGATTTTTCCAGGATGCTTTCCAGGATTATTTCCCCCCAGTTTCCACGCGTCTTCGACTGTCCCTTTAATGCCTGCGTAAGGTTGCTGGCTTCCTGGCTTATCTGCTGGTTCAATTCTGCAAGCCGCTTGATCTCGTTCACCAGTGAAAAGCGTTCGTTGGACTCTTTATGATACGCTTCTTCCACCTTTTTCTCAAAACTCAGAATTTTTTCTCCCAGCGGTTTCAGGATCTCTTCAAGTTTGGTCCGGTTCTGTTCCGTGAATTTTTGTGTCTTTTCTTCGAGGATCTCATTGGCCAGGTTCTTGAAAGCGACCCTCAGTTTCTCTTCTGATGCCTCGATGGCTGCCTGTTTATTCTGAAGGTCTTCAATCAGTCTTTTGTTCTCGGTCCCCAATCCGGCCACCTGGCGGTTAAGCCCGACAATGGTTTCTTCTTTTTCTTTTATTATTTGTAAAGAGTACCGGGCCTGCTCCCCGAGCATCTGTATTTTGCTCTCTCCAGCCAGTTTTTCGGCGTATAGGGTTGCTGCCTTTTGTTTTATTTCTTCCAGTTCCTCGGATCCCGGTTTACCGGAAGCTTTATTCAGCTTCAGCCAGAATAAGATCAACGCCAGGATTACTGCAACTCCAAGGATGATAGCGATTACTTCAATCATAAGCTCAGACTTGGTTCGTATATAGCCTTCAAATTTCGATATTTTTCTTGAAAGATCAGGAAATAATTATGAATTATGAGTTTGAAATTTGAATTATGATGAGGCCCTTTGCGAATTCTAAGATTAAAACAAGTTATTAAGCAATTTTTTGTTGGTAAGTTGATATATAAGGAGTTTGTCTCTTTACAACAGCAAACACCCTATTGACC
>JADGPR010000086.1 GCA_017882335.1 Bacteroidales bacterium
ACTATACTGGATCCAGTCTCCTGTAATATCTACAAGTGTATCGTTGCTCCATTTTACAGTATCGGCAGAAAGCGTACCATCCCTGCCAAAAATGTGATGGAAATTATAGCCATCGATATCTACAAGCGTTGTTGCCGCATCATAGACAAGAAATATTTTGTCCCTGTTATCGATTACAAGGTTAGGATGCCATGTTAAAGAACCACCTGTTATTGTAAGATTGGCAAGTGGGAATGACATCACACTGGTATCCTTCAGCCAGCCAATCCATTGATGATTAGGAAACAGGATAGCCGGATCAAGGCCCTGATCGAGTTGCGACATGTGTTCATTCCAGTAGATAATCCCGAAGGCAACACGGTTATAATAATGGAGAGAAGCATTGTAAGAGCTGTCCTGGTTAAAACCACAGGCAACATGTGCAAATCCCTGGTTATCGAGCACGACGGTCTGAGAACCACCACAGGCATTATAAAAACTTGGGGAAGTTCCGCCAAGGGAATAAAGTGAATGCCAGATGATGGTTTTGGTCCAGGTCGTTCCATTGTCGGTTGATTTCATAAGAACCAGGTCAATCAGATCACCTCCGAATGTGAAAGCAAGCGTATCGCCCCTGGGTTCAGCAAATGAATAAGAATCACCGGCAAACCAGGCATAGCTGGTTGATGTGAGTCCCGGAAGTTGCGTCCAGGCAGAGAATGTAACACCACCATCCGTTGAACGGCAATACATAAGAGCACCGTCGATTCCATTATAAATGACACCACCATTTCCGACTGGTGCGGTCAGCGCTATAACGTGGATGTTGGTACGATTCGTTCCATTGGTCATCGCCCTGGGCCACAACATTATGGGGACACCGGTAGGCAAAGCATTGGGTAATATCTGTTGAGTCCATGCTCCGGTCCCTTTGCTTGAGCGTGTATTCATGACCAGATTACCGGCAGCTTCGTGAGCAATGACCAGTTCACCATTTGCACCAAATGGAAGATAACAGGGCCAGCCAACCTTGACGGTTTCGATCCTTTGGGTAGGCAGTGGGCCAAATGCGGTGCCATCGAAATAGTTATAACCTGTACCGCGGTCGGTATACCCAGCATCCTGTGCTGACCAGGTGGCGGCTGTTCCGACTGTTCCGTCCGGATAGAGGAATACTCTTCTGTCACTGGCTGAATTTGTCTGAACGTCATACCTTGAAACAGATGACACAGGATCGTCATTAATACTTTTGTTTGAAACATTGCTGTTCGGGGAGAGTTCACCAACAACCGGAAAATCGATGCTGGGACCACTCAGCGCGGGGGCAATGCGATTTGCCTGCTTCAGCTTTGAGCTTTTGAATTGTGCTGATAAACTTAAGGTCAGGCCAAGAGCCAGGACCAAAAATAGAAATTTTTTCATACGCGTTTTGGGATTTGGGTTAAACACAATTTTTGTTTGATGGAACAAATATAAGACAAAAAACAAAACAGAAAGAATCTATTTCAAAAAAAAGTCCCGGCGAACCAGTGCTTTTCTTCAAGTAAAAAAATGATTACTGAACGATCATTTTCTTTGTAATGGATTTATCACCCTGCTTTACCGTGTAGAAATAAATTCCGGAAAAAAGCTGGCTACCATCAATCACAAACTGGCTTACACCCGGTTGAACATTGGATTTCTCCATGCTCATCAGGGTCTGCCCGGTGAGGTTGGTTACCTTTAGCGACAGACCACCTGCATTCTGCAGGTAAACATTAACCTTGGTCAAGCCATTGACCGGGTTCGGGATATTCTGACCAATTGAGAAGGTGGGTTTTTCATGTTGTTCATTTATACCAACCCAGATTGGTTTCTGCCATTTAATAAGAGTGATGGAGTTATCGTCCGGTGCGGTCTGACCCTGAAAAGTGCCCGTATAAAGGGTGCTTTTCAAATAACATCCGCCGTAATCATCTTTCTGGAAAAGGATATAAACGTATGCATCCGAAGTGGGTGAAGCTGATGGGTAGTAGCAGTCAGCGAAGTTATACTGGATCCAGTCGCCGGTGATGTCAACGAGGGTATCATTGTGCCACATGATCGTATCTCCGTCGATGTAGCCATCCCTGCCATAGATGTGACGCAGGTTATAATTGTTCGCATCTACAAGGGAAGTACCACCAGCCCATGCAAGGAATACTTTATTATTCTTATCGATCACCAACTCCGGGTTAGAGGTTTGAGAGGTAAACCAATAAGTTAATTGAGTTTGGGGCAGGTTAAACAGGTTCAGATCTTTTACCCATGCCACATACTGATGATTAGGAATCAAGATATTCGGATCAAGGCTCTGATCGAGTTGCGGCATGTTTTCATTCCAGTAGACTATCCCTTCGGCTAAGATATTGTAATAACCTCCCGCAGAGGATAAGCTGTCCTGCTGCAATCCGAAGACCACATGGGCAATACCCTGGTTATCAAGTGCAACTGCCATTGTTGCATCAGGGCAATAGTACCAACCGGGGGAAGTTCCGCCCAGGTTATAGGGGGAGTTGTAAATGATGGTTTTTGTCCAGGTTGTTCCGTTGTCTGTGGATTTCATGAGGAATTGATCCTGATTGGAATCACCTACAGTGAAAGCCAGTGTATCACCCTTAGGTTCGGCAAAAGCATAAATATCAGCCGTAATGCTGATATACTCGGCAGAGGTCGTTCCCGGAAGTTGTGCCCAGTCTGAAAAAGTAACGCCGCCATCCAGTGAACGGCAATACAACAGGGCGCCATCCATACCGTTATATACCTGTCCGCCATTACCCGTAGGCATTGTCACGGCGATGATGTGGATGTTAGTGTGGTTTGTTCCATTTGTCACCGCCCTGGGCCAAAGCATCCCGGTAATGGTTGAAGGAAGAGCAGGTAATATGGTTTCTGTCCAGGCACCGGTTCCTTTAACGGAGCGGGTGTTCATCACCAGATCGCCGGTGGCCTGGTGAGATATGATAAGTTCACCGGTGGCACCAAAGGGATGATAACTTGGCCAGCCTGTTCTGAAGGCTTCAACCCTGGCAACGGGCTGAGCATCCCATGCTGTACCGTTAAAATAGTTGTAACCTGTACCGCGGTCGGTCCAGCCAACATCCTGTGTTGACCATGTTGCTGTGGTTCCGATGGTTCCATCCGGATAAAGATATATTCTTCTCTCGTTGGAAGTGTTGGATTGCATGTCATACCTGGTTACTGCCGTGACAGGATCATCCATGATACTTTTGTTCGAAACATAGCTGTTGGGGGGTTGCTGTCCAACGACCGGAAGGTCGATGTTTTTCACCTTGTTCACAGGAGCGATAACCTTCGCCCTGGAAACTGCTCTGTATTGTGCAAATGAACTCACGGCAATACCGAGAGCAAATACCAAAAATAAAAATTTTTTCATACGCATTTTGGGGGTTGGGTTAAACACAATTTTTGTTTGATGGAACAAATATAAGACAAAAAACAAAACAGAAAAAAGTTTGAAAAAAAAAACAAGTTTTTCAGGGATATGAACCGTTATTCTCTTTTTCGCACCACTTTTTCCCTGGTGTCCACAGGAATGATTGCCGAACGTTGTTCCAATGCATGATCAGCGAATAATTTGCGGTAAGTGATGTGCCGTTTTGCAAAAACCGCTCCTACCGATTCATGGAGCGCCCTCATTTTCGGGTTAAAATCGCCGACCCATGACAGTTCCAGTTCGGTGAAGTGCGGTCTCTTCTTCATGATCTCCTGGAGGTGCCAGAAAATTCCCGATTCGAGTCCGTTGCGCTGGTATTGGGGTTTTACGCCCATAATGACGATCCTGGCCCTCGTCATGGTTTTGCGGCTTTTCAGGTAAAGAAATTTCAACTGGTTCCACAGGTGCAGTTTGCCATTTAGGTGTTTCAGGATCTGGTTCACATCCGGGAACATGATCAGGAAGGCAACAGGGTCTTCCTGGTGGTAAACAAACCAGATCATTTCTTCCTCAAGGAAGGAACGCGATTTCTCCAGGGTTTTCAGGAGCAGTTTTTCTTCCATCGGGGTAAAATTCTCATGAAAAGCCCAAGCCGTGTCATAAATATCCTTCAGGTCATGGATGAATTTTGGGGCATCTTTATAAGTAAAATGGCGAAACTGGTATTCTGGTTTGTTCCTTACCCAATCGGCAATCTTCCAGAACCGTTCCGGGAAAGGCTTGGTTATGTCCAGGTGATTGGACACTTGTTCAAAATAAAATTTAAACCCATACGACTCAAATAGGTTGCGGTAATAAGGAGGATTGTAATTCATCCCTAAGCCTGGGTGGATGAACCCATCTACGAGTAAACCCCAGTTCACATCATTTTCCCCGAAATTGATCGGCCCATCCATGGCCTGCATATCCCTTGCTTTCAGCCAATCGCGGCAGGTATCAAAAAGCAGGAAGGAGGCTTCACGGTTGTCGATGCATTCAAAAAAACCCATCCCTCCTGTGGGTTGCTGAAAAGTGAACGCCTTATTCTTATTAATAAAGGCAGCTACCCTGCCCGTCAGATTCCCATGTTCATCTTTCAGTACCCATCGTGCAGCCTCACCATGGGTAAAAAAGCTGTTCTCCTTCGGATTAAAAATAGATTCGGTCTCACGATCGAGGGGACAAACCCATACAGGATTATCCTTATAAATGATTCTAGCCACCTTTAAAAACTCCCGGATGGTTTTCCTGTCATTAACTTGGATGATTTGCATAAGATATTTTAGAATTTGCAGCGACTGAAATTATTTTTCTCTAATATATGTTCCCTTCGACAAGCTCAGGGAACAAGACGGTGGTTGAGCTTGTCGAAACCACCAACTTCTTCTACGCAAAAATACATTATTTAGAAGAGCGTTAAAAAGAATCGCTATTTTTGTAACGGTCATCAGCAGATCCATGAAAAAACTGTATTGGTTCATACTTAAATCTTACCTCGGGCCATTGGTGATGACCTTCTTCATTGCCCTCTTTATCCTGCTGATGCAGTTCCTGTGGAAATATATCGACGACCTTGTGGGGAAAGGGCTGGAGTGGTATATCATTGCAAAACTCATGTTTTTTGCCTCCTCCACTTTCGTTCCGTATGCTTTGCCGCTCTCGATCCTGTTATCATCGCTGATGATGTTCGGGAACCTGGGCGAGCATTATGAGCTCGTAGCCATGAAGTCGGCCGGGATATCTTTGAACCGGATCATGAGGCCATTGATTATTGTTTCGATTCTGATCAGCCTGTTGGGATTTTACTTTTCAAATGTGGTACTGCCTACGGCCAACCTGAAATTCTTGTCCCTCTTATTTGATATCCGTGAAAAGAAACTTGCCTTCAATATCAAGGAAGGTGTTTTTTATAGTGGTATCAACGGATATGTGATCCGGGTCGGGAAAAAAGATCCGGATGGAAACACTATCCGCGATGTCATGATCTATGACCACACGAAACACCTGGGCAATGTTTCGCTCACGGTAGCACAGTGGGGAAAGATGGAACTGACACCGGATAAACGATTTTTGATTTTCCGGTTATACAATGGTACGAATTACGAAGAGCGCACGGATCTCCGGAATGCAAACAATACGCATCCATTCCAGTCCACCCGGTTCAGTGAACAGTATCAGCAATTCGACCTCTCCACCTTTCAGCTGACCCGTACGGATGAGAAGCTCTTTAAAAACAATTATGAAATGCTGAATACCGGCCAGCTGAGAACATCCATTGATTCGATCCAGAAGGAGATCCTTGAAGAACAGAAAAATTTCGGAAAACTTTTCATCCACAATTATTATTTCCTGGCAGCTACTGACACCATAAAAACCCCAATAAAAGTTGTTTCCGGCAACAAGCCGCCTAAAAACCTGCTCGCCAGCTATAATCCTGCCGACCGCAACAGGATTATTGAGTCGGCCAAGAATGCCGCTTTTGGTGTGAATGCAAACCTGAAAGCCAACTCGGATAACTTTTACGGAAAGGAAAAATTCCTTCACCGATACCAGATAGCACTGCACAAGAAATTCACATTCTCGATCGCCTGCTTTCTTCTCTTTTTTATCGGCGCACCGCTTGGGGCCATCATCCGGAAAGGAGGGCTTGGGCTTCCGGCAGTCATCTCGACCATCTTCTTCATTCTCTTCTGGATCCTTTCCATCACCGGTGAAAAATATGCAGTAGAAGGGGTTTTGCCGGCTTACCAGGGATTGTGGATCGCACCGATGGTTCTTTTACCGATTGGGATTTTTCTAACTTACAAGGCAACAGTAGATGCTTCGCTGCTTGATGTGGATGCATGGATCAAGTTTTTTATGAAATTGCAGTCATGGGTAAAAAAGAAGCGTGCATGAAGATCCTTCTTCTTTGTAATAAATCCCCCTATCCGGCCAGGGAAGGCGGTCCCATCGCCATGAACATGATCATTGAAGGGCTCATCCGGGCCGGGCATAGCGTGAAAGTACTGGCCGTCAATTCCAATAAATATAACGTCCAACTCTCTTCGATCCCGGAGGAATACAGAAAAGAAACAGGCATTGAGCTGGTCTATATCGATCTGAGTATTCAGCCGTTTGCCGCCTTCCGGAACCTTTTCTCCAGCCGTTCCTACCATGTTGAACGGTTCATCTCCCGTGACCTGGAGAATGCACTGATCCGGATCCTGCAAGCCGATAAGTTTGACATCGTCCAGTTTGAAATGCTTTACATGAGCCCTTATGTCCAGGTGGTAAGGAAATATTCTGATGCCCGGATCGTATTACGCGCACACAACATCGAACACCTCATCTGGCAACGGGTCGCATCCAGCACGAAAAACCCGGTAAAAAGATTATACCTGCAACACCTGGTCAGGAAATTGAAAAAGTACGAATGTTCCACAGTCCGACAGTTTGATGGTATTGCAGCCATTACCGAGCAGGATGCAGCATTTTTCCGTTCTGCCGAATGCAGGCAGCCGGAAGCCGGTAGCCGGATTTCCATTGAAGCGATCCCCTTTGGAATTGACCCGGACCAGTTTCCGGAAACAAATGCCGAACCTGAATTTCCTTCCCTCTTTTCGATCGGTGCCATGAACTGGATCCCTAACCTGGAAGGTATCTGCTGGTTCCTGGAAAAGGTCTGGCCTGAGATCCATCGTAAATACCCCGGGCTGCATTATTACCTTGCAGGCCGGCACATGCCTGGGTGGCTCAGTAAAAAACGGCTTCCTAATGTCGAAGTTGTGGGAGAAGTGGAAGATGCCACGGCATTTATGCGCTCCAAGGCCATCCTGATCGTCCCGCTGTTTTCGGGAAGCGGGATCCGGATCAAGATCATCGAAGGAATGGCAACCGGGAAACCAATCATAGCCACAACCATAGGAGCAGAAGGAATTCACTATACCCGTGACAAGAATATTTTCATTGCCGATACCCCTGATGAATTCATCCGCTGCATCTCGGCCTGCATTGAAAATAAGGCAACGTGCAAAACAATTGGCAGGAATGCCCGGGATCTCATATTGGCAGAGTACAACCGGGATCTGATCATTTCAAAACTGCTCGGTTTTTATCAAAAAGTCGGGGGATGATCCGGGATTTTTTTATTTTTGCTCTTCTAAGTCCACTTCATGAAACTGTTTTTTCTCCTACCGCGCGTACCCTATCCCACTGAAAAAGGAGATAAGCTCAGGGCTTTCAACCAGTTAAAACAACTGTCCAAAAAGCATGAGGTCATTTTATGTGCGCTGAACGATTCCGTTCTTCATGAAGATGCCGAAAAAGTGCTTTCCATATATGCAAAGCATGTTTATATCATCGACATATCCAAGGCTTCCATTTATCTTCACCTTGTACAGACTTTTTTCTCCGATAAGCCTTTACAGGTTGGATATTTTTACAATAAAAGAATTAACGGCATCATCCGCTCGCTGATCGAAAAACATAAACCCGATCATATTTTCTGCCAGCTGATACGGGTTGCAGAATATGTAAAGGGGATTCCCATCCCGAAAACCCTGGATTACCAAGATGTTTTTTCGAAGAATGTGGAACGTCGATTGGCCACAGCACCCTTTTATATGAAACCGTTCCTGAGGATGGAATACCGGCGGTTGCTCAGGTATGAAAATGAAGTCTTCGGAATGTTCGACCACAAAGTGATCATCTCAATCCCCGATCGTGACCTGATCCCTCATCCCGACAGGGAACAGATCGTGGTGGCTCGGAATGGCGTGGATACCACCTTCTTCATGCCCATTGACCGGGAGAAGCAATACGACCTGGTATTTACGGGAAATATGGGATATCCGCCAAACATCAATGCAGCGGAATTCCTGGTACATAAAATTCTTCCTTTGATTCAACTGCGTAAACCAGGCATCCGGATCCTGATTGCAGGCGCCAGTCCTAACCTCCGGGTTTCAGTATTGAAATCCGACCACGTTGAAGTCAGCGGGTGGGTTCCCGATATGCGTGAATGTTATGCCATGGCGAAAATATTCATTGCTCCGATGCAGATCGGAACAGGACTGCAGAACAAATTACTGGAAGCCATGGCCATGCAAATCCCATGCATTACATCTCCACTGGCCAACCAGGCGCTCCAGGCAAAGGAAAGTGAAGAGATTCTGATCGCCGACACCCCGGAAGCTTATACACGCCATATTCTATTTCTCCTTGACAATCCTGAAAAAGCCAGTCAGATCGCCAGGGCAGGTTATGAATACATTCTTAGGAACTTCAGCTGGGAGACAGAGACAGATAAAATCGAACAATTGTTTCATAAAAATAAATAAATTCACCTCACCCCCATCCCGCTCTCCTGAAGGAGAAGGGGTTAGCTTAAAATTTTCACTACTCACCATTCACTACACTATGGCCGACGACAAAAAGATCATATTTTCGATGGTGAATGTCAGCAAGACATTCCCTCCTCATAAACAGGTGTTAAAAGATATTTACCTTTCCTTTTTTTATGGAGCCAAGATCGGCATCATTGGCCTGAACGGTTCCGGGAAATCGACCTTGTTGAAGATCATCGCCGGCACAGAGAAATCCTTCCAGGGTAATGTGGTCTTTTCTCCGGGATACAGCATTGGTATGCTGGAGCAGGAACCCCTGGTTGACGAAACCAAGACAGTACTGGAGATCGTAAAAGAAGGTGTGCAGGAGGTGGTTAACCTGCTGGAAGAATATGAAAAGGTGAATGCCCGGTTTGGAGACCCCCTTACGGATGCAGAGATGGATAAGCTGATCCAGCGGCAGGGAGAATTGACGGAACTGCTCGATCATCACAATGCATGGGATCTTGACAGCCGCCTGCAACGGGCGATGGATGCACTGCGCTGCCCCGAGGGAGACCGACCGGTGAATGTTTTGTCGGGAGGAGAAAAGAGACGCGTTGCCTTATGCCGGCTCCTGCTCAGGGAACCGGATATCCTATTGCTGGATGAGCCGACCAACCACCTGGATGCCGAATCGGTACAGTGGCTTGAACAACATCTTCAGCAATACAAGGGAACCGTGATCGCGATCACACACGACCGTTATTTTCTTGACAATGTTGCCGGATGGATACTGGAACTGGACCGTGGTGAAGGCATTCCCTGGCAGGGAAATTATTCATCCTGGCTGGAGCAGAAATCAAACCGCCTTGCCATGGAAGAGAAATCGGAAAGCAAGCGCAGGAAGACGTTGGAACGGGAACTCGATTGGGTCAGGATGTCACCCAAAGCCCGGCAGGCCAAAGGAAAAGCAAGGTTGGCAAATTATGAACGCCTATTGAATGAAGATGTTAAACAGAAGGAAGACCGGCTGGAACTTTATATACCGAATGGACCAAGACTAGGAAATAAAGTGATCGATGTAACAGCAGTTGCAAAATCCTTCGGGGATAAACTGCTTTTCGAGAACCTGGAATTTTCGCTTCCTCCTGCCGGGATCGTCGGGGTGATCGGCCCCAACGGCGCCGGTAAAACCACCTTGTTCCGGCTTATCATCGGTTCTGAAAAACCAGACAACGGAACTTTCCAAATTGGAGACTCGGTAAAGATCGGATATGTTGACCAGAGTCATGCCTCCATCGATCCAAATAAAACCGTTTTCCAGGTCATCTCAAACAACAGTGAGATCATCCAGCTTGGGGGTCGGTCGATGAATGCAAGGGCCTATGTGGCAAGGTTTAATTTCACCGGAGCCGATCAGGAAAAGAAGTGCGGCGTACTTTCCGGGGGCGAACGCAACCGACTGCATCTCGCCCTGACCCTGAAAGAAGAAGCAAACGTCCTTCTGCTCGATGAGCCCACCAACGACATTGATGTGAATACCTTACGGGCCCTGGAAGAAGGGCTTGAAAATTTTGCCGGGTGTGCAGTGATTATTTCGCACGACCGGTGGTTTCTCGACCGCGTGGCAACACACATCCTTGCATTTGAAGGTGACTCGCAGGTTTATTTCTTTGAAGGCGGTTACTCTGAATATGAAGAGAACCGGAAGAAAAGACTGGGAGACGAAACCCCGACACGAATCCGCTACAAAAAACTGAAAGCAGAATAACGGATTTTTCGGGTACCTGCATGGCTTTCGATGGCCCTTTGGATTACCCATTTATTCTTATATTTGTACAAATTTTCCGGAATGTCACTCCAGAAACCCTCCATTCCCAAAGGCACCCGTGATTTCTCCCCGCTTGAAATGGTGAGGAGAAACTATATTTTCGACACCATCCGCAAGGTGTTCCAGTTGTTCGGTTACCAGCCTATCGAAACACCGGCCA
>JADGPR010000087.1 GCA_017882335.1 Bacteroidales bacterium
TTTTTTGGCCGCTAATAATGGTCCCGGACAAGCAGTTCCACGTGCATCTACAACGCTGTTCGTTTTCAGTTTTTTCAATTCTTCAGTAGTCATTTTTGTATGGTTTTATATAAATAATTGGATTTTACTTTCCTGCGCATCCGAAAGGAATGTTGCGACTCCGCATATATTTATACCCGGATAGTTGATCATCTCTTCTTTCTTGAAACCCATGAGATTCATAGACATTTCACAAATATTGATTTCAACTCCGAGCTCTCCTGCCGTTTTAAACATCTCTTCGAGTGAAGCGACTTTGTGTTTTTTCATGATCCCTTTGATCATTGCGGTACCCATGCCACCCATGTTCATATTGGATAATTTTACTTTCCCTGCACCCCTGGGCAACATCATGCCAAACATTTTTTCCATTAAGTTTTTTCCCTTCCCGCTTTTCTCAGGATCACGCAAAGCGGAAATCGCCCAGAATGTGAAGAAAAGCTTGACTTTCATATCATAGGCAGCAGCACCTGTTGAGATGATCAGTGCCGCTAAAATTTTATCCAGGTCCCCGGAAAAAACGACCATGGATAATTGATCCTTCGTACCGGTTTCCAGCTTTGCAACTCTTTCTTTTAGTTCCTGTAATTGTTTTTCAAGTTCGATGTTCATATTACAAACGTTTATATGTATATACGTATATGTATTTATTGACAAAGATAATTTAGGGAAGGTTTCGAAAGAATGAAAGCACTGTGAACATTTTCACAAATGATTGTGATATTAATCACAAATCAAAATTGAACCAGGATTCAACATTTATGGAATCCTTGACACTGTGGTTATACCTGAACTCATTGGTTTTCTTATTATAAGTATAGAATGTTTCCCATGCTAAATGATTTCGTTGTATTTGTTTTATGGAATCAATGATGTAGTGCAATTCTTCATCTTTCAGAGTAGGATGAATCGAAAGTCTGACCCATCCGGGTTTCTCTGATAAATCTCCCCGGTTGATTCTATCGGTGATTTTTTTGGATTTATCATGGCTAACATTTAGCAAATAATGGCCGTACGTTCCTGCACAAACGCATCCCCCTCTGACTTGCACCCCAAACCTGTCACTAAGAAGTTTTACAATAAGATTGTAGTGGATTGAATCGATGTAAAAAGAAATAATCCCAAGCCTGTCTTCAACATTGTCTGCTAAAATATGTAAACCTGGGATCTTACGTAACCCGGAAAACGCAAGAGTGACAAGTTCTTTTTCGCGCTGGTGTATTTTCGCAATGCTCATTTGATTCTTCAGTTCGAGTGTTAATGCCGTTCTGATTGCTTGCAAAAAACCCGGAGTACCGCCATCCTCACGGATCTCAATATTATCAATATATTTATATTCTCCCCAGGGGTTCGTCCAGTCAACTGTTCCACCGCCAGGTTGATCAGGAGTTTTACTATTATAAAGGGAAGAGTCAAACACTAAAACACCAGATGCACCGGGGCCTCCTAAGAATTTATGGGGTGAAAAGAATATCGCATCAAGCTTTTCCAAAGAATCCTCCGGATGCATATTAATTTCATCATAGGGTGCAGAAGCGGCAAAATCAACAAATGCTAATCCCCCGTATTCATGCATCAGCCGGGCCATTTCATGATAGGGTGTCCGGATCCCGGTAACATTGGAACAAGCGGTAAAAGACCCGATCTTTTTCTTGCGATCCTTATATTTTATTAATGCTTCTTCAAGTTTATTAAGATCTACCAGCATGTCCTTGCCTGGTTCAATGACGACAACATCAGCAGAGGTTTCATACCAAGTGGTCTGATTGGAATGATGCTCCATATGGGTAACAAAAACGACTGGTTTTTCGGATTCCTTAAAGCATTTATGATGTGAAATCTCACCACATACTTTCATTCCTAAAATACGTTGAAATTTCACGATGGCTCCGGTCATTCCAGAACCTGTGGTAAGAATGACATCACCGGCTCCGGCATTTACGTATTCTTTGATCTTTTGATGCGCAAGCTGGTATGCCTGTGTCATCAGTTTGCCGGTTTCACTGGTTTCGGTATGTGTGTTTCCGATAAAGGGACCAATGGAATTCAGCAGGATCTTTTCAACGGGCATATACAAACGACCACTGGCAACCCAATCGGCATACAGCATTTTCTGAACGCCATAAGGAGTCCTGTACAGTTGGCCATTGCCGATAATCTGGTCACGGTATTTTTGGAAGTACCGTTCAAGATGAATTACATCCTTGTCAAGTAATAGCATATCTTTATTCCATGCGAAGGTTTGAAAGTTCCTGGCTGATGATGACAAATACAGGGAGAAAAACCGGGATATTTGCTCCCATTTTGCAACTTAAGGACAGCAGCATGTATTGGATTCCTTAATATAGTCATATCCCAGGTAATGCATAATTGCACTGGTGATGATGGTTTCATTGGTCCTTATGATCTCTTTATCCTGTGATTTAAGAAGGCCAGCCGGTCCTTCCCCGATTTCTCTTACGATTACAACCTCGCAATCGCGGATCATATCAAAAGTGGGCATTTCCTTAACCGAAGCTTCATTCGCATTATTCAATCTCTTCTCCTGATGAACAATCTCACCTAATTCGAGAGTCAAAACTAGATACGCCAGAGCAGTGTTAAACTGAGTGGCCAGTGTTAATCCGTCATCTGTCGGAATTGCTATTTTCATATGTAAAGTATTAAATTTATCACGCTTCGTGCGTTCTTTTATTGAAAGAAATAAATTGAAAAAGGCAAGGACGCATTCCGGTACAAAATTACTAAGTACCTGTGATCCAATTCATAGATGTGCCGTGATTTTCACTACTAATACCTGTGTCGTTTCGTATTTATGTTCGTGACTATACTTTTATTTATTTGTGATGAATATCACACTTTATCTTGACATTTTTTTGCAACTTTGCAATCTGAAATAATCATTTATTTGAAGGCTAGAAAGTT
This sequence comes from Bacteroidales bacterium, assembly GCA_017882335.1. Lineage (GTDB taxonomy): Bacteria > Bacteroidota > Bacteroidia > Bacteroidales > FEN-979 > FEN-979. The sequence continues at coordinate 2,965 of JADGPR010000087.1, forward strand.
ATATGTTTTCGGATTCAGTATATAAGAAGAACCGTTGTAACGACTGCGCAGACAAGTCCTGTGCTGCCGCCATTCTTACCAGGAATCAACTTGAAGAGATCAATTTTAACAGCCGCGAGAGTGAAGTACAAAAAGGAGAGATCATCCTGCACCAGGGATCGCTCACATCCCACATAATCTACCTGAAATCAGGACTGGTAAAAGAATTTGTCAAACCGGCCAACGACAGGGAGCAAATTTTATCAATCGTAAAAGAACACACCTACCTTGGGTTATCTTCTTTGTTTGGCGACCGGATCAACCATTATTCCTATTCTGCACTGGAAGATATTAAGGTCTGTTACATTGACATCAACATCTTCAATAAACTCATCAAGGAAAACGGGGGATTTGCCTATGAGATCCTGGTTTCAGTGAGCCGTGACAGCCTGAACAACTTCCACCGTTTTGTCAACCAATCGCAAAAGAGGATCTATGGCCGGGTAGCCGACGCTATATTATATTTTGCAAAAATCATTTACGAGGCCAATGAATTTCATTTACCTTTTACACGGAAAGAATTCGCCGATCTCATAGGCGTTTCCAGGGAAAGCGGCACCCGGGCGCTGATTAAGTTCAAGGAGGAAGGCATCATAAATATCAATGGCCGTTTCCTGGAAATAAAAAAGATGGAATTACTGGAGCAAATCAGCAAAAAAGGATAATAGTGAAAACCCGATCCGGGGTTTTTGTTATTTTAGATTGTTACCGTTTTTATCTCAAAAACCGGGGGATTCGCGATCGTTCGTTTCACCGCACACAATTCAGCAACATTGACCAGGGCTTCCTTATATTTTTCAGGGAAATCCACCGGTAACTTTATCTCAATACTGATCTTCGAAGGCAATTTCGTTTCGGCGCTATATTCAAGCGACTGTATGAGTTTAATATTTTCCGTTGGAAGATTCCGCTGGTCACAGAATGATTTTACATAAATTCCGGCACAGGTTCCGATAGAAGCCAGAAATAATTCATAAGGTGAAGGGGCTGAATTTTCACCGCCCGAAGAGAGGGGTTGGTCGGTTTTGTGAACATGTCCCTTAAAATTGGCATTGACCTTTTTTCCTCCTGCAAACGTGATTTCCATATCCATAAAATGTAGCTTTTTTAGGTTTTTTAGTAAAGATCCTGTTCAGATAAAAAAAACCGAAATGCAAAATAATCATTTGGAGTTATTTTTTTCTGGTTTGATTTTTCTTCTTTCCTTTTTCTTCTTTTTTATCCTTCTGCTTTTTTATCTTTTTCCCGGAAGGTTCAAGGCTACTGAGAATCAGAAGATGCTGTTCGTGCAATTCAATGATACGGTCGAGCTTTTTCTCGAGCAAGGGGGTGTTTGGTAAAAACTCTTTATCGCAGGTATTGGTTTCAATATCTTGCAATACCTTGAGCATTTTTTCCAGAAGGATCTCTCTTTGAGTCATGATCGTTATTTTAAAGAAATGGGTATGTATTCCGAGATAAGAAAAAAGCATTTGATTTCGAGGATGCAAGATAGCCAATTTTTTGAAATCCCGACAACCATTTTATCTTTATATTTGTTCGCTATAAAATAGAGATGAGAAAGAAGACTAAGGAAGGGGACAGGGAAATGACATTCTGGGAACACCTCGACGAGCTCAGGAGTGTTCTTATTCGTGGTATCGTTGTGATTTTCCTGCTGACTATTGTCGCATTCAGCTTCAAACATATCCTTTTCGATTATGTCATCCTTGGTCCGAAAAACGCCGATTTCATTACCTACCGGGTTTTATGTAAACTCGGAAAATTACTGTCGATGGATTCTTTTTGTCTCAGCACTTCAACCCTGCACCTGATCAATATAAGCCTGGCAGGCCAGTTCATGGCGCACATGACCACCTCTATCATTGCCGGGTTTATTGTCGGTTCACCTTATATCATCTGGGAGTTGTGGCGATTTATCACGCCGGGACTGACAGCAGCCGAAAAGAAAAATACCCGTGGCGCCGTGTTGGTGATCACTTCATTATTCCTGACAGGGGTGTTGTTCAGTTATTTTCTGGCGGTTCCCCTGATGGTTAATTTCCTTGGTAATTACCAGGTCAGCGAATCCGTCGTCAACACGATCGCCCTCGATTCTTATACCAGTGCTGTGACTACTATGACACTCCTGATGGGGCTCGTTTTCGAATTCCCGGTGATTGTCCTGTTCCTAACAAAGATCGGTATCCTGACCCCTGCCTTCATGTCGAAATACCGCAAACATACCATCGTTGGTATTCTGATCGTTGCCGGATTGATCACACCGAGTCCGGATATTTTCAGCCAGCTCGTGGTCGCAATTCCGCTTTATGCCCTCTATGAAATCAGTGTACAGCTTTCCAAAAAGATCTATCGGCAGCGTAAAGAATCTGCCGGATAAATAAAAAATAAAGCAATCCGTTGTAACTTTGAACAACCCTCTTCGTCTAATGCACGACCAACATCATCATTCTTTATATATGGAACCAAAACGATTTTACCGGAGCCGCACGGATAAAGTGTTTGCCGGAGTCTGCGGCGGGCTTGCCGAATACTTTAACATCGACACCATTCTCGTGCGTCTGTTATTTCTGGTGCTTATTGTAGTTGCCGGAGGCGGCCTGTTTGCGTATTTCATTCTCTGGATCATCACACCGGTAAAACCCATTGATTATTCTCAACCCCAAAATTCCTCAACGATGGAAAATAAACAAACCCCTTATGAAGAACCCCAGGGTTCACAGGAAAAGTCAAAAAATGATCCCTTTCGTTATCCTCCGCGCCGGCACAGGGATCGCGGAAACCTGATCGGTGGGCTGGTATTGATTACGCTGGGTGCATTGTTTCTGGCCGATGAATTCATTCCACACGTAAGTTTTTCCGACCTGTGGCCCATCATCCTTGTGGTGATCGGGATCGGACTTTTAATCAACAGTTTTTCGGGAAGAAAAAACAATCCGTAATTCCATCTTCCTAAGTTAATCTGCACTCATCCCGGTAAACAGGGAGTGTACAGTGAAGTCGTAAAACAAAAAAATTATGAAATACAAGCATCTTTTCTGGGGACTGATCCTGATTGCCATAGGAATGTTGTTTATCCTGAACAATTTCGGGATCATTCATTTTAGCTGGTTCTCCTTCTGGAGGCTCTGGCCGGTGTTCCTTCTTTTCTGGGGAATTGCCGTATTACCTGTAAAAGACATGGTGAAGTACATCCTGTTAGGCGTCGTGCTGATTTCCATGTTCTTTGTAATTAACCGGCTCCCGGAAGGGCGGCCCTGGTATTGGCATTTCCATCATCCCGATCATTCATTCCGCTGGGAATGGGATGATGATGATAACGACAGCACCACCACCAAAACGTTCAGCGATCAGAACCTTTCCGTTCCATTCGATTCGCTTGCAAAGAAAGGGATCCTGAACCTGGATGCTGCTGCAGGTAATTTTAAAATGAAAGGGGGTACCTCCGAATTTCTTTCTTTTGCCAAAAGTGGTGATATCGGGAATTATGAATTGACAACTAAGGATATCAATGGCAATAAGAAGATCACATTAAAAATGCAGGAAGGTACTTCACGGCACAACATCCGGAAGAACGAAGTGAACATCAAGTTGAATCCGAAACCGGTATGGAACCTCGACCTGAGCATCGGTGCCGCTGCTGTCGATTTCGATCTGAGCGATTACAGAATTGATACAGCCAACTTTGAGGCAGGCGCTTCTTCGATGGTAGTCAGATTGGGAGACAAGAACCCCAAGACGGTATTGGAATTTAGTGCCGGTGCATCCTCTATTCATGTGGATGTTCCGAAAACAGCCGGGTGCCAGGTTACTTCCGAATCCTTCCTGGTCAGCAAGACCCTGGAGGGGTTTGAGAATAAAGGAAACCACATATACCAGACCGCCAATTTCAAAGACAATAAAACCAAGATTTACATCACCATCAAAACTGCAGTCTCGTCGATAGAAGTTTCAAGGTACTGATCAGGCAACGAGAAATTCGTGTACCAGACTATAGAATTCCCCCGGTACATCGGCATGAACCCAGTGTGAAGCATTTGCAAGGGTTTGAACCGAAGTACGGGGGAATTGTTTTACCATTGCCGGAAGATCAGCTTCCGTTACATATTTTGATAATCCGCCACGCACCAGCAATACGGGGTTCAGGAATTTTTTATCGGATCCAATTCCTTCCAGCATCAGGGGGAGTGATTCCTTAAGTACGGGAAGGTTAACACGCCAACCGAGTGTTTCTTTATCTTTCCAGTAAATATTCTTCAATAAAAATTGCCGCAACTTTAAACCATGAACGTTTTGCTCAAGTTGCCTATCCACATCCGATCGCGAACGGGCGGATGAGAAATCGACCTCCATCATGGCATCTATCAGCATTTGGTGTTCCAGGTTCGGGGAATACTTTCGGAGCCCTATATCCACAACTACCAGTTTATCCAACAGATCCGGGTATTCGAGGGCAAAGAACATCGCAGTTTTTCCACCCAGGGAATGACCGATCAGGTTCACTTTCTTCAGACCCTGATCTTCGATCAGTTCGTGCAGATCCTCAACAAGGACATGGAAATTAAAGACAGGATCATGCGGGGATTGGCCGTGGTTGCGGAGATCTGGAACAAATACTTCGAAATCCGACGCCAGTTGCCGTCCGAACGTAACCCAATTATCGGAAAGTCCCAGTAACCCATGCAGTATAACTACCGGTTTCCCTTTTCCCATGTGACGAAAAAATAGTTTCATAAATATTAAAAATGATTTGTTTTATTAACAATATTTTGTTGAAAAAAAAGTTTAGGGTTTGTCAAATGTACGTAAAAAATGTTCCTATTTGCATTGCGAAATTGAAGGGTCATTTCCCTTCAGGATTAATATTAATTATTTTAATTTAAAAACCGGACCATCAATGTTTTACATCGAAGAACATCGTTCAGGGACGCGGGGCAGAGAATACCGGTTTTTAGTAACCAACAAAAAGAAATGGAAAAACTTCACAACGAAAAATCGGGCGTAACCCATACAGAGCTCAATGAAGAAGAAGAGCCTCCAAGTACAAAGTGTTTCATAAGTGAAGAACAGATATTAAGAGAATACATCCAGGACCGGCTCGATCGGGATAAAACCAGTTTGAGTCCGCATTCCCTCGAATTTATTAAGCAATATTTTCCGGAGGCCACTGAAAAAGACTGGACCAACTGGCGTTGGCAATTAAAGAACAGTGTGAAAACGATTGACCAGCTTTCCCGTTTCATCGATCTATCCGATAATGAGATCCGGCCAGCCAGGGAGATCAACAACACCCTCCCGATCCGGATCACACCGTATTACCTGAGTTTGCTGGAAAAGAACAACCCCGAACAAGGCCTGCGAAAAAGCGTAGTTCCGGTGATCGACGAGTTCCTTACCAGTCCGGGCGAAGCATCCGACCCACTCTCGGAAGAGCACGACAGCCCGGTTCCGAACATTGTGCACCGGTATCCCGACAGGGTTCTGTTCCTTGCCACAGGTTTTTGTTCTGCATACTGTCGCTACTGTACGCGTTCACACATGGTAGCAAAAGACAAATGCCATATAGGTACCAAGGCATGGGAACCCGCATTTCAATATATTCAAAATCACCCTGAGATAAGGGATGTGCTGGTATCAGGAGGTGATCCCCTTACAATGCCCGACCTCCACATTGATTACCTGCTTTCACGGTTGAGGGCCATTGAACATGTCGAGATCATCCGCATTGGTACAAAAGTACCGGCTGTATTGCCGCAACGGATCACACGTTCGCTGGTAAATATCCTTCGTAAATATCATCCACTCTTCATCAGCATCCATTTCACCCATCCCGACGAACTCACACCCGAAGTCAAGGAGGCATGTGAAAGGCTTGCCAATGCCGGAATTCCTTTGGGAAGCCAGACGGTTCTGCTGAAAGGGATCAACGATGATGTTGCTGTGATGAAAAAACTGATGCAAGGCTTGTTGAAATTCAGGGTACGTCCTTATTACCTGTACCAGTGTGACCCCATTCTCGGTTCCACTCATTTTCGCACCCCTGTTGAAAAAGGGCTTGAGATCATCCGTGGGTTGAGAGGCCATACCACCGGATATGCCGTTCCTCAATATGTGATCGACGCCCCTGGAGGCGGAGGTAAGATCCCTTTGTTGCCAGATTACAACCAGGGAAGGGACGGGGAATATCTTTTGCTGAAAAACTATGAAAATAAAATTTTCAGGTATCCTGATTTCAAGGAGTAATCTATGCGAATCGGCCTCACCTATGATCTTCGCTCAGATTATCTGAAAGAAGGGTTTTCGGAAGAAGAAACCGCCGAATTTGATAAGGAAAGTACAGTCGAAGCCATTGAACGGGAATTGCATTTCCTTGGACATTCCACCGAAAAAATAGGACATATCCGCAACCTTACCCAAAAACTTGTTGAAGGCAAACGTTGGGACCTTGTATTTAATATCAGTGAAGGCATGTTTGGAATCGGCCGTGAAGCGCAGGTTCCTGCAATACTAGACGCTTATTCCATTCCCTATACCTTTTCTGATCCACTGGTGCTGGCCCTTACCCTACACAAAGGAATGACCAAGCATATTATCCGCGACTGCAGAATTCCCACTCCTGATTTTGCTATTGTTGAATCAGAAAAGGATCTCGAAAAAGTCAACCTTCCCTACCCCCTGTTTGTGAAGCCGAATGCGGAAGGGTCGGGGAAAGGAATCAGCAATAATTCAAAAGTAAAAAATCTGGAAGAGCTCAAAGCAACTTGTTCCGAAAAGTGGAAAAATGGGAACATTCCCCTGCTCGTTGAAACCTATCTTCCCGGGAGGGAATTCACAGTAGGCATCCTGGGTTCCGGCGAAGAAAGTTTTTCGGTTGGCGCTATGGAAGTCCTGTTCAGAAGTACTGCAAAGGAAAGCGTCTATTCTTACGACATGAAAACAAATTACGAGCAATTCATCGATTATGCTCTTCCTGAAACTGAGGTCATGAGTTCCTGCTGTGAAATGGCGCTGAACGCATGGAAAGCTTTGGGATGCCGCGATGGAGGCCGTATCGATGTCAGGATGGACGCCGACGGAATTCCCAATTTCATGGAGGTCAACCCCCTGGCAGGATTAAACGACATTACTTCCGACCTGCCAATCCTTGCACGGATGAATGGCTACGATTATTCTTTCATCATAAAAACCATCATCGATTCGGCTAAAAAAAGAATACCTTCTAAAAAATAAAAATCACCGCTAAGACGCCAAGACGCTAATTAAAACGCTAAGTTCCTTTTTCGCGACCTTAGCGTCTTAGCGAATTCTAAGATTAAAACAAGTTATTAAGCAATTTTTTGTTGGTAAGTTGATATATAAGGAGTTTGTCTCTTTACAACAGCAAACACCCTATTGACC
>JADGPR010000088.1 GCA_017882335.1 Bacteroidales bacterium
GAACGGTTCCATCCCTATGCGTTTTTATATTATCTTTGTATTCGTAGAAGAATTTGAAAAACAATTGTCAATCCTCCTTAAAAAATGAAAAAGATTCTTTTTTTTCTTTCAGTAATCCTTAGTATTGTGACCTTTTCCCGGGCAGATGGGCAGCAGGTGAACGGACAAACATTTTCTTTTCCAAACGGAAAGGGCGAATGGTCGGATACCATCTACAAAAAACTCCTGACCAAAGAAATGGCGAAAGAAGGCCTCAAGGCGGTGCCGATCGGGATCCGTTATAAATTCATTAAATCGGAGGAAGAGGGGAATTGGTATGCGATCGAGATCAGCAATCGATCGGCAGATACCAAAGTAAAGTTCAGGGTAGTTGAGAAACATAACCAGGATGCCTATACTGTCAATTTGGATCCAAAGCAGACAAAGGTCATCCAGAAATTGTATCTTCGGTCGAACAAAATTGATTCACAAAATCTGGATAATGCGAATTCCGCTTACCTGAACCAATTGTTCGACGAAATGGAGGAAACCCGCTATTGATTTTACCGGGTTAAAAACAGATTCCCATCCGGACGAAGAACACATGAACATAGGCCAGGGATTTGTCGGTGGTTTCCGCTGATTTATTAAACCTCCAGATGTCGTCAGATCCCTGAAGGTCTAACTTGTCCAACAGGTGATAATCGCCTGAAACGGACCATAAAGAGTAATCCACTGCGACGTAAAGCCCAACTCGTTTAAAGACCATAGCCTTGAAGCCGGCCTCTGCAGTAATAAATGGACCTCCCTGTTTATAGATGGTATATTCTGAATAATCATTTCGTGCAGGGACGAAACTGGCGCTACTGTAAACGGTATCGTAGCGTACTTGTGTGGATGGTTTATTCAGCAACACTTTGTACCCGGCATTAACGGCAATTACCGGTGAAAATTTACCGGTTAATGGGGTATAGCGAATATCGATAAAAACAGGAAGCTGTGAGAGGTCCGCTTTAAAATTTTCATAGGCAGGAATAGAAGTAAAATGTTCATATCCGATTCCGCCGCCAATGGATAAATAGTTGTTGACTTTATATCCGCAAATCGTTTGCAGGCCGCTGAAAAATTGTCCATTGAAAGTTACCGGGATGAAGGTTGTTACGTTGTAGAAACCGGTTGATTTTTGGCTAAACGAAGGATCTTCTTTTTTGCCAGGCGTGTTAGTGACTTGTCCGAAGCCGGGATCATAACAACAATAGGAAAAAACCAAAACAACCAGAAAACAGGAAATACCTTTTTTTTGCATGGATACGGATCATATTACAGATTACAAATGTAAAGATGAGCGGAGAATAAAAAGCCGAAAATAAAAAAATCAATAATATTACCCTGGAATATTTTCCGTCATCGGTTACAGGTTCGTTTGATTACCCGGTAGGCATCGAGGATACCGAGTTCACCTGCCCGGCTCAAATCCTCGCAACCCGATAGATTGTTATTCAGCAGGATACTTATCAATCCCCGGTTGTAATAGGCCTCTGCAAAATCCGACATGCATCCGATGGCTTTTGAGAAGTCATCTGAAGCTTTCCGGAATTCTCCTTTTCGGCTGTAGACAATTGCCCGATTGTACCAGGCAAATGCAAAACCTGTATCAAGCCTGAGGACTTTGGTATAATCCGCGATGATGGAATTGTAAGAAGAATCAGAATCTGTTTTGCCGCTTTCCATATCTACCGGATTTTTACTTATGGTGACCAGATTGAGCGTCGTATCAAGTGAATGCATCAGCCGGATCAGTCCGTATTGTGCATTCGCCCGGATAAAATAGGCCAGTACATTGGCAGAATCCAGTTTCAACGCGGAATCGAGATCCCTGAATGCCTCATTATATAAATTCAGTGCAGAATAGTAAGATGCTCTTTTGAGATAGAAATCGGCCTGATTGGAAACGGAATCAATCAAAAGGGTTTGCCGGATAATGCCTTTTCTGCATAATGAATCCGTGAACAATTCTTCATGCATCGTAAAACCATGAAGATTCGTATGATAAAATTCATTAGGATAAGTGTCATAAAAGCGGAGCAATGTAAACGGCGCCTTGTCGGAAAAAAACCTGAACAACGGCATCAGTTGAATAGAGACCGGCTGATTCTGAAACTTGCCATTTGCCGTGTTCATTTCTTCAAAATCACCGCTAAGTTTAACAAGGCTTTGCAGGTAATCTTTTTTTTCCGTTGTAAGGCTGTCGGGATTGAAATGGCTCTTCTTTCCCAGCTCGTAAGCCATTTTATAATCTTCCTTTGCCCTCTTCATATCTTTCAGCTTGCTCCTGACCTGGAACCTTGCATAATAGGCATCGGCATATTCGGGCGAAAGTTCGATGGTTTTATCCAGGTCTTCCAGGGCGCTGCTGTAATCCCTGAGATCCGTTTCAAGCATTCCCCGGTAGTAATAACTCACGATGTTCTTCGGGTTCAGCTTGATCACATAAGTAAAATCGCGGATGGCGTTCGTTTTTTCATTCCGGTCGATAAAAAGAATGGCACGGTTAAAATAGGCATAGGAATTATAAGGTGAAAGCCGGATGACTTTGTTTAGGTCCTCCAGTGCCCCAGGCTGATCGGGAACCTTGACCCGTGCGAGAGCCCGGTTGAATAAGGCATAAACGTTATTTGAATCAAGTTTAATCGCCTGGTCAAAACAAGTGATCGAAGAATCCACATGATTCTGTTCCAGCCATATCGACCCCAGCTGGACATAGGAATAGGAATAGGAAGGATTTATTTCAATCGCCTTTTTGAGATCGGAGATGGCATTGTCGATTCGTTTCAGGCCCCATTCTGAACTGCCTTTCAGGAGATAGATACTTTCATGTGCATAACCCAGCCGGATGGCCGTATTGCAATCGCTGATACTGGCGTAATATTTTTTTAAGATAAGTTTGAGCCTTCCGAGATTGAAATAGGTATCTGCATTTGTACTATCCAGTTTCTTTGCGTTCGCAAGATCTTCGAACGCTCCGTTATAGTTGAGCCGTTCACATCTGACGATCGCACGGTTCACAAAAACTTCAGCCTGGAAAGGTGAAAAACCGATGGACCGGTTGTAATCTTCTTCTGCACCGATATAATCGTCCAGACTGAATTTTGCATATCCCCTTAAAAAGTAAAGTTCCGATGATGCCGGCTCTTTCTGGATGGCAAAATTCAGCTGTTCGAGTGCATCCACATATTGGCCTTTACGGAGATAATTTTGCCCGGATTGAATCAACGCCGTTAAGGATTGGGAAAAGGAGCAGGAAGGAAGCATCGTAAAACAGGATAGCAGTAATATGATCCATGTGATTTGGATCCTGCTTGTCCTGTTTCCCGATTGATTATTTGTAAAAAGTAATTTCAATATCTTACGTTGATCTGTCAGCGTTCATGGAAGAATCTTATTTCTTCCATGGAAATTAAAAACGTACCGGTCAATGGAATTATTGCCATTACCAGGGATGCATGCAGAAATAAACCGGGAAACCCTCAATGTTTGATGACGATTTTCATCACTTGCCGCTGTGCGGGATCATTTACTCCGATTTGAATGAGAACTTCGGAAACTTCTCTTGTAAATGAAGGATCCCTTTTCGATCGAACTGAAATAAGGTTAAAAGTACAGATGAAAAAAATGTTTTTTTTCGTTTTCCTGTCAAAGTTCTAAAAATGTGAAAAGAATATTTTTACTTTGTAGAAAATTTCGAAGCCCTGATGAATTATAAAATACGTTTAGGACTGGTTTTCTTTTTTCTTTTTTCGGGATTAGCTGCTGATCTCTCAGCTCAACCGTGGGACTTCGTGAAAGAACAGGAAGGGATAAAACTTTATACACGCAAAGAGGAGGGCAGCTCGCTGAAGTCATTCAAGGGAGTAATGGATGTTACTTCCTCGATGGATAAAGTCTGTAACCTGCTCGGTAATGTAAAGAATCATGATTGGTGGGATGAAAATCTCAGGGAAATCAAGGTGCTTACCTTTGAAAAAGACAAATATTTCCAGTATTATCTCATCTATCATGTTCCCTGGCCCTTTACCGACCGTGATCTCTGTGTGGAGGCCAATGTGAATACAGATCCTTCAACCGGCCGGCGAACGATTACTGCCACGCCACTCAGCAATGTCATACCGGAAAAACCCGATCTGATCAGAATTAAAAAATACTGGCAGAAATGGACGATCCAACCCATGGAAAATGGAGTGATCCGTCTCACCCTCGAAGGGTTTGTTGACCCTGCCGGGAATGTTCCTTCCTGGTTGTATAATATGGTGATCGTGGAAACCCCGCTGAAGGTCATGCGCAGAGTGAAGAAGTTTGTTCAGTAAACATCGATCTCCCCAACCAGGTAAGTAACAGTCTTCCCGGCAATCTCAACCCGCTCACCGAGGTCTTTGCATTTCAGATAGCCCCGGCGTTCGGAAAGCTGAATAGCGGTCATCTCTTTCTTCCCCAACCTGGCCGACCAATAGGGAATCAGGGTTGTATGCGCCGAACCGGTAACAGGATCCTCATTGATCCCGACCTGGGGGGCAAAAAACCGGGATACAAAATCACTTTCATCTCCTTTGGCCGTCGCGATGATGCCTCTCGCCGTGGCTTTGCAAAGTCCGGCAAAATCGGGATCAAGCGCTTCAATCTGACGCTGACTTTCATAAACCAGCAAATAGTCGGTTTTCCCTTTCAGAATCTCTACCGGATCCATGCCGAGGGATTCGGTCACGGTGGGCGGAAGACAGCCTTTCTGGAGGGTGTCGGTTGGGAAATTCAGGACCAGAAGATCCTTCTCTTTCCTTACTTCAAGGATTCCGCTTCGTGATGTAAACCGGATTGTTTTTTTTGAATACGCGAGATGATTAAAAATGACGTGGGCACTTGCAAGTGTGGCATGGCCGCAGAGGTCGACCTCAACTTTCGGTGTACACCAGCGGATGCTGAACGAATCGCCGGTTTCGGTCACAAAAGCAGTTTCTGCAAGATTGTTTTCGGCGGCAATCTTTTGCATCATCTCATCAGGGAGCGTTTCAGTCAACAGGCAAACAGCTGCAGGGTTGCCCCCGAACAGGGTTTCTGTAAAAGCGTCCACCTGGAACATCCGGATTTTCATAGGGAATAATTTCGGCCAAGGTATAAAAAAAACCGATTTAATTGAATAAGTCTTACCTTTGCCCGCTTATATGGATTCCGGGATGAAGGATACTTGTGAATTGACATTCCCTGCATTGTTTGCTGAATCGGTTAAGAATTTTGGTGACAAAGGATTTATTGCAATGGTCGGCGAAAAACCGAAAACATACAATGAAACCCGGAAGCAGGTGATGGCCCTCATCGCCTTGTTTGAACAACTGGAGATCCGTCCCGGTGACAAGGTTGCCCTTCTCGGAACCAACATGCCGAACTGGGTCGTTTCATTTCTTGCCACCACATTCATGGGTGCCATCGTCGTTCCACTCCTTCCTGATTTCCTTCCGAAAGAAATAGAAAACATCCTTGAGCATTCCGGGGCGAAAGCCATCGTTGTTTCCGATATCCTTTGGCCGAAGATCAGCGATATCGCAACAGATTCTCTTCTCTTCCGGATCGGTATGGAAGATTTTTCAGTGGAAGGTTCAGTGGGGAACAAAATCACTTTTAATCCCGAAGCAATTCCCGGAACAGAATATCGCATCAATGAAGATGACCTTGCAGGCATCATTTATACTTCCGGTACCATGGGAACACCGAAAGGAGTCATGCTGACACACCGGAATATTTCTTTCACGGCTGTAAAGAGCAGGTTGATACAGCCGATCAACGAAACAGACCGTTTCCTCTCCATATTGCCGCTTTCCCATACCTACGAGAATACCATTGGTTTTATCCTTCCTATGTTATGCGGTTCCTGCATTTACTATCTCGGGAAAGCCCCTACACCGGCGCTTCTGCTTCCCGCATTACAGGAGGTCAGGCCAACAATTATGCTTTCTGTTCCGATGATCATGGAGAAGATCTACCGGAACAAGATCCGCCCGGCATTCCAGGATAAATGGATCATGAGGATGCTATATAGTATACCGCTGATCCGGAAAAAGCTGAACAGAATTGCAGGGAAAAAACTGATGAAAACCTTTGGTGGTGAGATTAAGTTTTTTGGGATCGGTGGGGCAAAACTGGATAAAACCGTAGAACAATTTCTTATCGAAGCCCGTTTTCCTTATGCCATCGGATATGGCCTTACTGAAACGTCTCCTCTTCTTGCCGGAGCGAATCCGCAAAAAACAAAGCATCAATCCACAGGCCCGGCCATGGAAGGAGTGACCCTTAAAATTAACGACCCTGATCCTGTTACCGGTGAAGGTGAAATCTGGGCGAAAGGCTCCAACGTGATGGTAGGATATTATAAAGAGCCTGACCTGACGAAGGCGGTTTTTTCAGAAGATGGATGGTTTAAAACAGGTGACCTCGGTGTATTTGATGAGCATAATTTTCTTTACATAAAAGGACGGTCAAAGAACGTTATATTGGGAGCCAACGGAGAAAATATCTATCCTGAAGAAATAGAATCCGTGATCAACAACTTCCGATTTGTGGTCGAATCGCTGGTGGTCCAGAAAAAGGGGAAGCTTGTTGCCATGGTACATTTTAACCAGGAAGAGATCGCATTAAGATACCAACATCTGAAAGAAGATGTTTCGGCCTATGTGCAGAACATGATTGAGGAACTCATAGAAGAGTTGCAGGAGTATGTAAACAGCCGGGTCAACAAATTCTCCCGTGTCCAGGTTGTCATCCTTCAGCCTGTTCCATTTAAAAAGACCCCCACGCAAAAGATCAAGCGATTCCTTTATACCTGATCCCTTTTCTCCCCTGATTCATTTTATCAGATCATTTTAAGGGTTTCCATCATTTTTATAATTGTACCCACAATATCCGGATTGGAGAGGGTTTTACAGTTTAAAATAGCATCAAAAAGATTGGGTTCAAGTTTATAACCCAGGAATGACTCGATCAGTGCCGTACGCTTCTTATCAGTCTCAATAGCCAAATGCAACGCATCTGAAACCGGGATTCCTTTGAGCTCGCTTACGCAATGAGCCCTCCAGTCAAGGGGGGCCTGCAGGCGTATATGTAGGGAATTGGGCTTGTCGTGCGTGATTGCGACACTCCCGCGCCCGACCAGGATGACATGACCTTTTTTTGTGAAAGTTTGTGTTACGTCCAGGATTGTTTTCCTTATTTTCCGGGTACTTTTATAATTTGAAGAGAAAGAGGACAACAGATCATCCAGGATACCCGTTTGATCCATTCTGAAGAGATGTTCTATTTTGACAGGTTCCAGTTCAAGTTCCCTGGCTGCCTGTTCTACGATTTCTTTATTGATGTATTGCCATTGCCGGCCTTTCACATTTCCGGCTTTCCGGTTGAGTTCCTCTGCAAGCATCCTGGCGATAAGTTTTGATGGACAGCCGAATTCTCTTGATATTGTAACAAACGGATGAGGTTTGTTGATTTCCGTGTTGAACTGTTCCTGAAACCGGCTTTCCATGTATTTCAATAGAAGGTTATCCATATCAACTCCGTCCTGGTTTACGTCACAATGTACCAAATATATGAAAAATAATTGGAAAAAGCAACAAGGAAGGATTCAGGAGATGTTTCCCGGATCAATTGCTAAGAATTAACACGGCGATTCGTTCACATTATCTGAAAATCCTGCAAGGAAGAATAAAAAATTACTATTTTTGCAGCCGGATTATTAGAAACACCGGGATGTAGCGCAGTTGGCTAGCGCACCACGTTCGGGACGTGGGGGTCGGAAGTTCGAGTCTTCTCATCCCGACACCCCCACCCCAAACCCCTCCCCCATTTGGGGGAGGGGCAGGGGAAGGGGCTTTTGCCTCTTTAGCTCAGTTGGTAGAGCAGCTGATTCGTAATTAGCAGGTCGGGGGTTCAAGTCCCCTGAGAGGCTCGCAGATATTCAACCACTTACAGATCACTTGTAAGTGGTTTTTTTATTGTCACGCCAGAAATACGCCAGAATGTGATGAGTTTTGGAGGTTTGTGTGGATTAAACCACTAAATTTAATGATTCGAAAAACGGAGGGTCAATTTACTCCGTAAAAGAGGGGTCAATTTGAAGCGTAACCAGGGGGTCACTTTAAACCGTAACGAGGGGGTCAATATGTGCGGATTTTTCACATACTTAGCCATTTTATTTTCCTCCCACCCACATGGCCATCCCTATAAAATAATCAAACCTGCCTGCCGGCAGGCAGGTAATCAATCATGGACACAGCGGGCCGATGAACCGTTCGCCTTGTCGCTGCCGCAATGGTCCACGTCCTCGTGACTGCAGAAGAGGCACCGGGCCACCGCGCCTGTAGACGAGTCCTCCGTCGACGACCAGAAGGTGGCGTCTTGAGTGAGACCCTCGAAATGACCGTAGCCACCGTAGTACCGGTGGCCGCCCGGAAGGGCAGTGAATCCACTGGAGTTGGTTGCCCCGTAATTTGGTGATAACCAATGAGCTGTTCCGGCCTCTTTCATCTTTCCTCCGGCAATGGAGTCTCCAACAAGAAAGTCAGTAAGCGCTGTCCATTCAGCATCATTCGGCAAATGCCAGCCCGATGGACAAATCCCCTTAACTCCCTCCGTGATGACATACTGCATCATCTCATTCCATTGGTATAATCCTCCATAAGTATTGCAGTTGTTCACACTGTCGTTATAACAGTACTTTTCAATGATTCCGTTATCGGCTTGCTCCAGAATACCATTAATGCGGACTCCGATGTTCAGGTTTTCTGCCATCCATGTCTGTATGCCTGATTTTCCTGTGCCTATCTGGACTGTTGTATAATTGTTGCCAT
Source organism: Bacteroidales bacterium (assembly GCA_017882335.1). Lineage (GTDB taxonomy): Bacteria > Bacteroidota > Bacteroidia > Bacteroidales > FEN-979 > FEN-979. The sequence continues at coordinate 8,865 of JADGPR010000088.1, forward strand.
CGTTATCCGTACATGCTACAAAATTGAAAGTTATTGTTTTACTGCTGATTGGCACATCGGTTACTATTGTGCTGTATATTCCTGAACTACCCGTGTAAAGTAATTGATCACCATCGGTGTATGGCATATCAATCGTTGCTGTAATGTTTTTCAACTGGTTACTTGCAGGATTCTTAACAGAAGAAACATACTCAATTCTTGCTGTGCTTTGCAAGTTGCTTTGACTTATCAGTTTTGTGGAATAATTATAGTTTATACCAGTAATTTTCACAAAATACATACCCCGGCTGATTCCTGAAATTCGGAAACTGTGACTTCCTGTCGATAGCACTAAGCTGATTTGACACACGATTTTTCCTGATAAATCAACAATGCATATAACCGTATTGCCGCTTTCAGATGCCTCAAATGTTAAAATCGACTGGACTGTCATTGGGTTCGGATAAATGTGCAAAGTCTCATTATTAATATCCAGGGTTCCAATTCCAACTGCTGGAATTAAATGTAAAACATCATATCCATTGATAGTGACCGAGGCTCCGCTTGTTAAATTATCAACCTTTACGGTACCTACCACATTGCTGGCGCCTGTAACCGCAAAGTTTATCAGGTAATTCTGTGCCTGAATATTCAGCATAGTAAGCGTAAATAAAATGACAATAAGGGTGTGTTTTTCCATGGTTTTCAATTTTAAAGGTTAATAAGATTTGTTTTTAATTGCTTTGAGATTGATTCGATGTATTTATTCAAAAATATCATTTTCTTCAAGGTGATTTGTTTCAGATCCTTTGTAATCCTGATGTACAACCGCGCAACCTCCAGGTGCTCTTTTTGAATACCGGCAGATATTCATACTGAGCCATTTTATTTTCCTCCCACCCACATGGCCATCCCTATAAAATAATCAAACCTGCCTGCCGGCATGCAGGTAATCAATTCCGGACACAGCGGGCCGAAAAACCGCTCGTCTCGTAGTCGTAGCCGTAGTCACGGTACACGCTCTCGGTATGGTAGCCGAGGTACCGGTACCATGCGTATGTCGACGAGTACTCCGTCGACGACCAGAAGTGGGCGTAGAAAGTGAGATCATAGAAATTGCCATCGCCGTACCGGAGGCCGCCCGGAAGGACAGTGAATCCACTGGAGTTGGTTGCCCCGGTATTTGGTGATAACCAATGAACTGTTCCGGTCTCTTTCATCTTTCCTCCGGCAATGGATTCTCCGCCAAGAAAATCAGTAAGCGCTGTCCATTCCGCATCACTCGGCAAATGCCAGCCCGATGGACAGGCTCCAAGCGCTGTTTGCCAGTCATATAACCTGCCA
>JADGPR010000032.1 GCA_017882335.1 Bacteroidales bacterium
GATCCGCTGAATGGATTTCAGCTGGCTGTAATGGGTAGCAACGATAAGGACTTCCGAGCCAAACATCTCCGCCAGATTCGCTATAAACGGGAATTTCTGCAGAGTTTCCGATGAACTGTCAACCGGAACCAGGATCCTGTCAATGTTTTTTCCTTTCGGAAAATCATGCCTTACCGTGATCACAGGACAAGTGGCATAGGTCACGATCTTGAAAGCATTGCTTCCGATCCAGTATTCTTCAAAACCCGAGATACCATGTGCACCGGTAACGATCATCATGGCGCCGATGGTCCTGGCAAGTCCGTCCAGTTCATGATAGATCTTCCCTTTCCGGAGTTTATATTCCAATTTGATCTCTTTCGAAACCTCTTTATGGTATTGCCGTATCAACTCTTCAAACCGTTTCTTTGCTTCCTTCCGGTTTTCATTGGAAGTGTCCGAATAGATGCCTTCCGTTGCGGCGATCTTATCCACCCATACCATGACAATATCGGATTTTAGCCTGTTGGCTAATGGAATTGAATACTCCAAAGCATTAATGGAGGTATTCGAAAAATCAACGGCCACTACGATTGGTTGCATTCTAAAGAAAGTTTGGGTAATAATCCAAGGTAAAGTTACACAAATTTTATTTTCACAATATACTACCGGATGGAATTAATTTAATGTTAAAAGCTAATTTTGCTACTTTTGTGTTACAGCGTGACAGGAATTGCATATGAATTCCAATCCTGTGACCTGCCTTATATCTCGAGATATGAACGACAACCTTGACCCGACCGGGAATCAATTCAACAGTGTTGAGAAGGAGATCGAGAAGGTTTTGCGGCCTACGGAGTTTACTGATTTTTCCGGACAGGAAAACATAATTGAGAACCTGAAAATTTTTGTTCAGGCTGCAAAGCAACGGAAAGAGCCGCTCGACCATGTGCTTTTGCACGGGCCTCCGGGATTGGGAAAAACCACCCTCTCCCACATCATTGCCAATGAGCTGAACGTCAATATCAGGGTCAGTTCGGGGCCGGTACTGGATAAACCCGGCGACCTGGCAGGAATCCTCACAAACCTGGAAGAAAATGATGTTTTGTTCATTGATGAGATTCACCGGCTGAGCCCTGTTGTGGAAGAGTACCTTTATTCGGCCATGGAGGATTTCAAAATCGATATCATGATCGAGACCGGGCCGAATGCACGAAGCGTACAGATAAAACTGAATCCCTTTACACTAATCGGTGCTACGACCCGTTCGGGCTTACTTACTGCGCCTCTCCGTTCAAGGTTTGGCATAAACTCACGCCTGAATTATTATACGGCGGCCACCCTTGAACGCATCATCTTACGGTCGTCTGAGATCCTGAAGGTACCCATCGAACCCAATGCAACTGCCGAAATCGCCCGCCGGAGCCGCGGAACACCCCGTATTGCCAACCTCCTGCTGCGCCGTGTACGCGACTTTGCCCAGATAAAAGGGGACGGGAAGATTGACCTGAAGATCAGCCAATATGCCTTGTCGGCACTGAGTGTTGATAAACACGGACTGGATGAAATGGACAACAAGATCCTCCTGACCATCATCGATAAATTCAAAGGAGGACCGGTAGGGCTCAATACCATCGCCACTGCCGTCTCGGAAGATCCCGGCACCATCGAAGAAGTTTATGAGCCATTTCTCATCCAGGAAGGTTACCTCATGCGGACCCCGCGGGGCAGGGAAGCCACAGAAGCCGCTTACAAACACCTTGGAAAACTTAAGCCCGGCCCTCAATCGGAATTGTTCTGATTCATGATCTATGGAAACATCCGGTCAGAAAATCAAAACCAAAGCCCTCGAACTGGGTTTTTCATTTTGTGGTTTTGCAAGAGCCGGATCCCTGGAACAGGAAAGGGATTTTTTCGTTTCTTACCTCCGGGAAAAAAGAAATGCCGGACTACATTACCTGGAACGGGATCCTGAAAAAAGGACGGACCCCCGGCTCGTATTTGAAGGGACTCAAACCGTCATCGGCCTTTTGCTTAATTATTTTCCGAAAGAAATCTTACCGGAGAAAGACAATTTCATCATCTCGAAATATGCCTATGGCAAGGATTACCATGAGGTACTTAAGGAACGCACCAATGCCTTGATCTTATTCATGAAAGAAGAATACGGGTCAGCAAGATCGAAGGCATTCGTCGACAGAGGACCTGTTCTGGAAAAAGCCTGGGCGCGGCAATGCGGCCTCGGGTGGACCGGTAAAAACACCCTGCTCATCAATCCGAAGAAGGGATCTTTTCATTTTATCGCCATCATCCTTACTGACCTGCTGTTCGAACCGGATACTGCCGAAACCGGTCATTGCGGAAATTGCACCTTGTGCGTCGACACCTGCCCGACAGGTGCGCTGGAACATCCTTACGTGCTCAATCCATCGAAATGCCTGTCATATCTTACCATTGAAGAAAAAGCCGGTATTCCTGAAGAACTAATGGATAAATTTCATGACCGTATCTATGGATGTGATATCTGCCAGGATGTTTGCCCCTACAACCGGTTTGCCGTACCACATGCTGTAAATGATTTCCTCCCAAGTCCGGTATTGAAGTCGTACCGCAAACAAGACTGGCTTCAATTAACAGAAAAGCAATTTGATTCCCTTTTCAAAGATTCGGCAATCCACCGGATCGGGTATGAGAAGCTGATAAAGAACATCCGGATCGCTGCGGGTTCTTTATAAGGGTGATCACGATGTAAGGTGTATTATGGGAAAGACAACTTTTTCCCATGAAACAGATCTTACTCGTATTCTCCTTCTTCTTTATTTTCAGTACTTCTTTCTCACAAGACTATATCTATTTTTTAAATGGGAAAAAAACCGCTTCTACTGTTCTGGAAGTCTCCAAAGAAAAGATCAGGTATCATGCACCTGATGATCCTGAGGGACTTGTCAGGGAAGTCGCTTCCCGTGAGGTTTATATGATAACTTACCGGAATGGGAAGGAAGAGATCTTCGGGTCGAAAAAAACGGTGAGACCTGAACAATATTTTTCAAACGGGAAGAATGAATATTATTCGCTTTCCATGGGCATCGGGCAAAGTCACGGGTTTTTAGGTGTCAGGTTTCAGCATCGCTGGGGTGGACTTCAAGGCTGGGGATATCATGCCGGGATCGGCATCTCTCCGTTTGGAACTTCAGAACATCCGGTGACCCTGAATTTCTCAGCCGGGGGCAAGTTTTTCTTTTATAAAGGATGGTTTCTGGGGGTCCAGTTCGGGACGTTCGCTATTCAGAAGATGAAAGAGTACACACCCGTCGATACCAGTAAGATCCATAATTACCATAATAATTATCATGATGATATCCGTACCGCCTGCGGTCCATCAATCATGGTCGGTGGTGATTGGCTATTCTCCAGGTATTTCGGTATCACGGGAGATCTTGGCGTTTCATTTAATGTTTCACGCCCCGGATTTGAAGCTACCATGGTAGCAGTGGATCTCGGCTTTATTTACCGGTTTCCGGGAAAGAAAAAACAAAACTAGTGATGATGAAAAGAGCAATAATAGGGTTACTGATCTTAAACTTTTCTTATGTTTTATTTGGACAGGAAATTGAAGTAAAAGGAATTTATGCTGCCAGCAGTTTACATGAATTAAAAATTCATTAAATAAAATTAGAGAAGCTTCAGGACGGGAGACTTTGTCACAACTCAACTGCCTTTTTCCAGAGTTGTTCATTTCTTTTGCTCGTCCAAAAGAAATGAACCAAAGAAAAAGACGGCTTCGGATTTTCAGCGACCCACTATCGGCTTGATTCCTAAGCCAGACAAGCCGTTCGTACCGATATTTTACTTCATATTAACATTCTATTTCTTTATTCCGGTACTCACTTCTCCGTCTGGCTTTTAACGGAATCTTCGCCGAGTGGGTACCCCGCTGAAAACCCAAAGGCAAAAAGAAGAAAAAATAAACCAGTCGCCGCATAAGCAGCCTTGGCTGGGGTAATCGAACGAAGTGAGATTAGCCCAGACGCAGCTGCGTTGCGGTGACGAGGCCGCCCGGCCTGAGGGTAAAAGATAACAAGAACCGGGAATATTTCTTATAGACAAAATAAATCGCATTTATTTCCCCCATTTGAATGAAGGAAACTCAAAACCTGCCAGGGTCAAAACCCTGTCAACAACGGTCATGACCGCTTCTTCCATGTTCTGCGGCTTGCTGTAAAAGGAAGGTGATGCAGGACAAATGACTGCTCCTGCTTCCGTAAGAAGTTTCATGTTGTTGAGATGGATCAGGCTATAAGGCATCTCGCGGGGAACGAGGATAAGTTTTTTTCTTTCTTTCAGGATGACATCGGCTGCACGGGTCAAAAGGTCGGAGGAAATCCCTGATGCGATCCTTCCCAGTGTTCCCATAGTGCATGGGCAGACAATCATAACATCATATCCTGCCGATCCGGAAGCAAGGGGGGAGAAGAAATCATCAGGACGATATACCGGAAAAGGAACTTCTTTTTCATCAAACTTACCGAGTTCATATGCCCAGACTGCCCTTGCATTATCGGAGAAGACCACTCCGCAATCTTCTACCTGGTCTTCCAGTTTTTTAACCTTATCCAGGAGCAGCTTGCCATAAAGGGAACCGCTGGCACCCGTAATCCCGATAATTATTTTTTGTTTCTTCATCTGTAACTGTTGTGGGCACGCGTTACAGATTTATCCGCCTTTGGCAGACGCGCGCCAGCTAATAATTCTGAATTTCTGCACTCTGCATTCTAAATTCCTGCATTTTTGATCAAAACTCCTTAGCTTTAAAATCCCATAAAAGTGAGAGGGACAATACATTGTTGTATTGCCCTGTTTCAAATACAATACGGCGGTATCCGCCGTAGTTATTTTTGCTGCGGATAGAGTTCAGTGAATAGTTTGACCGTAAATTCAGGCGCAGGTTCTTCGTAAGGTATGCTCCGAAACCAAAGATTCCTGAAAATGTAACGGGCCGCAAGGGTACCGTCTCCGGCGGGACTGCTTCATTTTTCAGCTCAAGCGAGCCGATAGAAACGTCAGCAACAGGACCGGCTTCAAAGTAAAACCGCTTCTTAAAAGTGTACTGGTATAATACCGGAATCTCGATATAGTGAAGCCTCAGCAGGTATGTATCTCCTCCACTGACCGAAGTATCATTTCTCCGGCTGCCTTTCTGGATATATTCCAGTTCCATCTGGAAGGAAGAATGGGGCGATATCTGCAGGGTGACATATCCCCCGCCAAGATAGCCCCATTTATGATAACCATCATAGGTATCCCCGTCAACCTGGCTCGTAACGCCACCCAGCATCAATCCCGCATTGAAGCGCTGAGCCTGGAGCGAAGACGAAGCCATCACCAGCAAAAGAAGGAAGAACGCTGTTCCGGGGAAAATCAATTTCATACTGCGATCCATTTTGATGGAATAAACTTAAACTTTGATTTTGTTTATTTATTACGTTCAGTTGTAAAGATGACAAGTTGTTCGAGTGAATTCCGGTAGATACTTTCCGGGAAGGTGCGCAATAGGTCGATGGCCTTCTGCCGGTTTTCCAACATTTTTTCGCGTGCGTACCCGATGCCACCGCTTGCCCTGACTTTTTCAATCAGTTCAGCAACCTTGGCCGGTTCTGTATTATGGTTCTTGACCGTATTGACAATCCACCTTTTTTCCATAAAGCCTGAATGGTTGAGGAGGTAGATCAGCGGAAGCGTCATCTTCTGGTCTTTGATGTCGATGACAGCAGGTTTGCCGGTGGCATTTCCAGCTTCATAATCAAAAAGATCATCTTTGATCTGGAAAGCAATCCCGGTATATTCCCCGAAAAGACGCATCTTTTCAATGGTTTCCGGGTCGGAACCGGAGGAAGCGCTTCCGCAGGCACAGCAGGAAGCAATCAGGGAAGCGGTTTTTTTGCGGATGATCTCAAAATAGACAGCTTCTTCGATGTCGAGACGACGTGCCTTTTCGATCTGCAAGAGTTCTCCTTCGCTCATTTCCCTGACGGCATTGGAGACGATCCGGAGGAGATTATAATCATCATTTTCCAGAGAGAACAACAATCCTTTTGAAAGGAGATAATCTCCAACCAATACGGAAATCTTATTTTTCCATAATGCATTGATGGAGAAAAATCCCCGGCGGAGGTTTGAGTCATCCACTATATCGTCATGCACCAGGGTAGCAGTGTGAAGCAATTCAATGAGAGAAGCTGCACGGTGAGTAGATTCTTTAATGCCTCCGGTCACGCTGGCAGCTAGGAACACGAATAGCGGACGCATCTGTTTCCCTTTTCGTTTTATGATGTAGTGGGTGATCTTGTCCAGCAGCGGAACGCTGCTCTTCATGGAAGCTCTGAACTTTTCTTCAAAGCTCCCAATGTGTTCTGCGACGGGTGCCTGTATTTCCTTGAGCGTAAGCATCGGATATTTTAGATTCGGTAAAAATAATCAAAATTGGTTCAGCAGCGGTAAGTTAATCCATGGAAAATTCCCACATTTGTAATCTTATTCAACCTCAATGTCCGGATTTCTTTTTCATGATGTCATTTTCGGTCCGGTTCGCAGCCGGCGTCTCGGCCTTTCCTTGGGAATTAACCTTCTCCCCTTACATTCAAAATATTGTTCATTCAATTGCATCTATTGTGAATGCGGGTGGACACCTGAAAACATGAATATTGTCCCCGAGCTTCCTTCGCGTGAACTGGTCAGCCAGTACCTTGAATACAGGCTGAAGGAACTCATTGAGGAAGATCATATCCCCGATGCGCTGACCTATGCCGGGAACGGAGAACCCACCATGCACCCTGATTTTGCAGGGATCGTGGATGACACTCTTACATTGCGTGACAAATATATGCCGGGGGTCAAAGTTGCCATCCTTTCCAATGCATCAATGATTCATGAGCCTGCCGTTTTTAATGCATTAGAAAAGCTCGATAACAATATACAGAAACTGGATGTGGGTTTTGAACGGCTTTTTCTCCGGTTCAACAACCCTGTACTTCCTGTAAAATTCAACGACCTCATACTGGACTTGCAAAAATTCAACGGAAAGGTGATCATCCAGAGCATGTTTCTGCGTGGATCCTATAACGGAAAAGTGATTGATAATTCCACCGATACGGAAGTGAGAGAATGGCTTCAGCACCTCGCTGTCATCCGCCCTTCCATGGTAATGATCTACCCGATTTCGCGTGCCACCCCGGTACACAACCTTGAAAAAATTGGTATCTTTGAACTTGAAAAAATCGCTGAAAGAGTTCGTAAACTGGGGATTGAAGCAAAGGTTTACAGTTAATGAATGCAGGAATGCAAAATGCAGGAATGCAGAATGCAGGAATGAATAGTGAACATTTAAAACTTAACACTTAATACTCATACCCCAAATCCCAATACCCACACTTCCAGCATCCAGCATCCAGCATCAAGTACCCAGTATGCCCAACCTTCTTAAATATCCTCCCAAGATACTCATCGCCTTCGGTGAAACCATCGGAGGTGGGAAAGATATTCTTGAATGGTTTTTAAAGAACGGGTATCCTGAGCTGGCTGCCTTTTCTTATGCCGTGCAGGGAAGTGATGAAGCCGTTGACTGGTTGTTGAAAAATGGGTTTCCGGAACTGGCTGCGCTCGACAGCGCCATCGATGAAGACCAGAAGGCGTATGAATGGTTAAAGCGAAACAACCTTACGTTCCACATTGTTTTTGCCGAAGCCGTTCATGGAAAAGGTGAAGCGATCGAATGGTTCCTGAGCCATAATCTGAACGTGCTGCTGAACATCACGCAAAAAATCCGGAAATTACGCGACAGTCACACCTTTGATTATCACAAGTTGCATTTCTGAGAAGGAGATCAGCTGCATTTGGTATACCCGCACTTGGTACAGATCGGGCAACCTTCCTGGTAGATCAGGACATTGGCCTCATGACATTTCGGGCAAACCCGTTCAGGCGCTTTGGTCCCGTCAGGAATAAATTTTTTCAGCGCCCGTTCAACTCCGTTTTTCCAGGTGTTGATGGAATCGACTTCAAAATGAAGTTTGCTGATGATGTTTACGACAAACGGCAATGGCATTCCATGTCGCAGGATCCCGGAGATCAGTTTTGCATAATTCCAGTATTCTTTTGTAAACGACCGGGAAAGCCCTTCGATGGTGATTTTGTATCCCTGCCTGTCTTCAAACTGGAAATCATACCGTGAGGTTACGCCGTCAAGACGGTTTTTGCAGATCCACCCTTTCTGCACCCATTGGGGCATCCAGAAATCATCGGCAACACCGGTAAAGATCTCATAGGGATGTCCATTCAGGAGGCCAACCACAGCAACCCATTTTTCGTAATCATTCTGAAAACGGACAATCTCTGCTTCCAGTTTGTCGGGACGGTGAGGTGCACGGGTCTCCCTGAATTCCTCGGGATTTCCGGAGTCATCTTTTTTGTCGTTACTCACCAGTACACCTTCACGGCTGCCGTCGCGATAAACGGTCATGCCTTTGCAGCCTACTTTCCAGGCTGTCTCATAAATGCTGGCAACCATCTCTTCCCTGGTCTCATTGGGTACATTCACGGTGACACTGATGGAATGATCCACCCATCTCTGAACGGCGCCCTGCATATGAACCTTTGCTACCCAATCGATGTCGTTGGACGTTGCTTTGTAATAAGGTGATTGTTTGATGATGGACTTTAGTTCCTTTTCATCCATGTGGGAAACTTCATCTAAATTGTATCCCTTAGATTCAAGCCAGGTGACGAATTTATGATGGAAGACATGGTATTCTTCCCAGGTATCCCCAATCTCATCCGTAAAGCTGACCCGGGCATGTTTATCGTTGGGATTCACTTTGCGCCTGCGCTTGTAATTCACCGCAAATACAGGCTCCAGGCCGGAAGTAGTCTGTGAGAGAATACTGACAGAACCAGTGGGGGCGATGGTCAGGATGGCAATGTTGCGACGGCCATGTTTTACCATTTCTTTATACAACTCAGGAGCAAATTCTTTCATGCGCAGGATGAAAGGATTGTCTTTCTCCCGCTCTGCCTTCCAGATTGGAAAAGCGCCTCTTTCGGCAGCCAGGGTGATTGATGAACGGTAGGCTTCGATGGCCAGCATCTTGTGAACCTCCACGGAGAAATCAATGGCGTCATCCGATCCGTACCGGGTTCCGAGGGCTGCAAGCATATCTCCTTCGGCTGTAATCCCGAAGCCGGTCCTTCTTCCCTGGATGGCTTTTTCCTTGATGTTGAGCCAGAGGTTCCGTTCACGGGCTTTGATGGCTTCATCCTCCGGATCGCTGTTGATCTTCTTCAGTATATTATCGATCTTTTCAAGTTCCAGATCGATGATGTCGTCCATCATCCGTTGAGCCTTATGAACGTGTTCGATAAACAGGTCGGAGTCGAAGCTGGCATCTTCTGTGAAGGGTTTATCCACATAACTGTAAAGGTTGATGGCCAGGAGGCGGCAGCTATCGTAAGTACAAAGCGGGATTTCTCCGCAGGGATTGGTAGATATGGTTTTGAACCCGAGGTCGGCATAGCAATCCGGAATCGATTCTCTCCGGATGGTATCCCAGAAGAGGATCCCGGGTTCGGCCGATTTCCATGCATTGTGGATGATCTTTTTCCAGAGTTCCCGGGCCTGGATTTTCCTTGTGACTTTAGGGTTGGATACTTCGATGGGAAATTGCTGTGTAAATTCTCCGTCGGAAACCACAGCATTCATGAATTCATCCGTGATCTTTACAGAAATGTTGGCACCAGTCACCTTGCCGGCTTCCAGTTTGGCCCCGATAAAATGTTCGGCATCGGGATGCTGTATCGAGATGCTGAGCATCAGGGCGCCACGGCGGCCTTCCTGCGCAACCTCGCGCGTGGAATTGGAATACCGTTCCATAAAAGGCACTATACCCGTTGAGGTCAATGCACTGTTCTTGACCAGGCTGTTCTTCGGGCGGATATGCGACAGGTCATGGCCAACGCCACCCCGCCTCTTCATCAGCTGAACCTGCTCCTCATCGGTTTTCATGATGGCGCCATATGAATCAGAAGATCCTTCATTGCCGATCACAAAACAGTTGGAAAGGGAACCGATCTGAAAATTGTTCCCGATTCCTGCCATTGGACTTCCCTGGGGAATGATATATTTAAAATCCCTGATGAGCTCAAATACTTCATCCTTGCTCATTGGGTTCGGGTATTTTTTCTCGATCCGGGCAATCTCACGGGCGATCCTGTGGTGCATATCGTCAGGTGCGAGTTCGAACAGCTGCCCTTCTGAATTTTTTAATGCATACTTGTTCACCCAGACGTTGGCTGCAAGATTATCCCCTTTAAAATATTCTGTAGATGCCTTTATTGCCTCTTCTGTAGAATAAACTTCCTGTTTCCCTTTACCAGTACCCTTATGTTCTTCCTTACTTTTGTTCTGTACCTCTTCCTTTTCCTGATTCTTCATTTCCGGTTCATCAATCGTCACTTTCGGACGTATTCTTTTCGACAGAACATCATTGTAAAAATCCGATTTCTTCTCCTGATCAGTGTTTACAATATGCTCTTTTTCCATGTCAATAATCTATTATGGGATCATAAATCTGTATACAACGCAAAATCAAATGTGAAATGATTGTAATCGCGAAGAATTTTCATTGCAATTTACGACGAAGAATGCCTGCCTTCTAATTAATTTATTAACATCTTGTGTTTAAGAATCTGTAATCGTTTGACTACAAAAATAATAGTGCTTGATAATTCATTATTTATGCAGAAGAATGTAATCAGGACTGAAATATCCTGGAATAGATGTCTGAAAAACCTTGTCATTGGCGGATTTCATGAATGCCAGATCAGTTTTTTCCCGAATCCCAACCGGTTGTCAGTCATTTTCATCATGTCGGGCTTGATTCCCCAGAGAAACAAGGTTGAAAACCGGGCAATGGGAAACTTTTCCAGGTAATATTTTTTAGCAGATTTTAATTCTGCTCCTTCCAATTTATGCATGATCCCGCTGAATTGAATCCCCCGGATCTTGCCAATCATTTTCGTTTCAAGCGCAATGGCACCGGCTGTTAAAAAGTTCCCGGTTTCAACTGCATCGCGGATATGACGGGTATCGTCTTCGGAAGTAAAAATAAAAAGATTGCATTCCTCATCATAAACATAGAAGAGGGTTGCACACCAGGGTTGAGCCTCCCGGGTTATGGCAAGAGTAAAGATGTGATGTTCGCGGATCAGTGAAAGGATCCTATTGTCGACAGGATGGTTCATGTTAGAAATCGGTGCTGAGTGATAGATAAAAAACCGGCTTATGAATTCTCCATTCCTCCACGCCCCATGCGATATCACCCCGGATAAAATACCCGAAAAGCTTTGTCCGCAAGCCGCCGCCAAATCCCTCGACAAAAGGCTCCTTCATGAGTTCAACCTTTATGAAGAGCGGTTTGTTATCGATATAGGATGTAAAGAGTTGGTTGTTTTCCGAGTAGGGGTTCCAACCGGTCCAGGCTGTTCCAAGATCACCAAAAGCGATCATCTGGAAATTATTCAGGAATTCGGAACGAATGGGACGGTTGAAGAAATATCGGAAAACCGGAAGCCGGATCTCGCTGTTGATCACAACGAAACTGTTGCCATTCCGGATGTTCTGGTTGAATCCGCGCATATTTGTCGCCAGGGTCTGAAAAACATAATTCTGGTTGGTCGCCACCGAAGTCTTGTTGTCAAACCTCGGAAACAGCCAATTGTCAACGCCTCCCATATAATACAACAACCGGTTGCTCCCAAACGAAGTGCTTGCTGCAATCCGCACAGCCAGGATCATGCTGCGGTGGATCTTTTCATAATGGCGAAAATCAGCGCCCAACACAACCACATTATTATTGGTTGCATTGAGCAATTGATAATATTCTCCGAAGATTTTGTAGCGGGTTCCGTTGTAAAGATTCAGCCCGGTGCTCCGGGTATTGTCATAGGTGAGTTCCCCCTTGATGCTGCCCCAATACCGGTTAATGTCGGGGGTCTGAAGGTTGAACTGGTCGGTAGAGAGATATACTGCCCGGTCGTATCGGATGGTCGCTGTGCCCCTGATGTTGAATACCGGAGTAAAGGGATAGGTTGCAATGTAATAAAGTTCATGAATCCGGTGCCGGACATAGGAATAATACCCGGATTCTTCAATCGACTGGCGATGGAATATCAACTGGTGATCCAGGCGCCGGCGCAGGTTGGAATAGCTGAAGAGGTACTCATTGTTGATGAAATTGAAGTTCAGCCGAACCCCACCGGTAATGCGGTAGTCTTCCATCAGATCAGTTACCCCAACCATAAACAGGGCATTCAGCCCCGGGTTGATGAAAATGGGGTCCTTGATGCCGGTAAACGGCTGGTATGCTGAATTCAGGTAGTTGAAATCGATCTGGGTGACCATCTGGTCGATCGAATATTCAACATTGTAATTCAGGGGCCTTGAAGTGCGGTACTTGTTTACAGTATCTTTTGCCGGGGTGTGGGATAATGCCGTGCCACGTTGTTTTTGTGAAGTATCCGTAACCGTGCGGTGTAACGTATCAGTGGCTTGCTCCGAGGGAAGCGGAGGAAATTCTTTAGCGTTCCCGGCTCTTGCCGTTTCGCTGATCCTGACTGTCGTAAAATGTTTTTTTACCGTTGGACTGAATAGTTCCTGCTTTTTCGGGATCGTATCTTTCCCTGCAGATGTTGCCTTGCCCAGGGATAATCCCATTTTAAAATTTTCATAAAAGGTGTTCCGGATCTGCAAAGGTTTCAGGTATTTCGGATCGATCCGGTCGGAAGTGACCAGGTCAAAATGGTTATTCAGAAAAGCAACATCCCCGATCCTTGCTGCCCGGGTGTTAACATCCTGTTCGAGAAGGTTCCTTGAATAATTGGTGACCGGGAATGAAGTCGTGAAATACCGGTAGTGCGTAGCCGTATCGATGAAGGTAATGGCGCTGTCGAAACGGGCGAGGTAGCGGTTGTAAATTCCATTCTGGTCGCTGAGAAAACAAAGAAAGCGGTCATCATACGACATGGGCTGTATCTCATTCACCAGCGGTGTTGCAGTTATCCTTCGCAGTACAGGCTTCTTTCCTGCATAATTATAAATAAAAATATCATGATTAAAGTGAAGATTTTTTGGCGCTACAACAGGATCAAAACGCAGGGTATCATTATCGCGGTTGGAACTGAAAATGATTTCGCCTGAATGCCGGATGAAACGCGGATTCAGGTCATCGTAAATGTCTTTCGTGATCTGTTCATAGGATCCGGCAATGATATTGTATACGTAAATATCCGATTGGCCTTTCTGAACGGCAGAGAAAACAAGCTTGCTGCCGTCATCCGAATAGGAAAAATCAAGGATCTTCTGAAAATCATGAAGGATCTGCAGGTCGAGGGTTTTTGTTTTGATGGAATAAAAATAGAGATAATCTTCTCCTTTTTTTTCCGTGATGATGGCCAGCACTTCTCCGGTTGGATACCAGGCCAGGATAGGAAAAGAAAAATCGGGTTTTTCAGCAAGCCGGTAACCTCCGCGGTAGATCCTGCGGCTTTTTTTGGTCTCCAGGTCATACAGATATATCTTGTAAACCCCGAGATCGTGAACGCAGTAAGCAGCATATTTCCCGTCAGGGCTGATCTTCAGCTGGCGGTAAACCTTCTCCGGTTTCAGTCTTTTGATGATCTTATCGCCAGCCGGGTCGGTCCGCGAAAGATCTTCTGCCTGATAGATTCCTTTATAAAAGTCAAGCCATTGGGCGATCAGGTCTTTAAAAGAAATTCCCAGGACGTAAAAGAATCCTTTTTCAACATTCCGGTTCAAGCGGGCAATGTAAACGATGTTGGGAATGGAGGATTCCCCGTATTTCAGGGAGATGTAATTCCAGAGCGAATGCCCCGCATACGTGGCTTCCTTTCCCATCAGGTGGTTGAACTTTTCGTATTTTTTATTCAGGATGGCATCTTTCACGAGGTTGTCCACCTCGGGGTTCCACTTTTCAGATATGTAGGAGATCAACCCGTTCATGTACCACTCCGGCATCGTAAAAATGGCGTTGTTCTTGATCTGCGCCCCGATCCCTGTACCATAGATCATCTCGTTTAATATCACCGTTGCGATCCCTGCCCGTATCTGCCGTTCAAAATGATCATAATTGCCGTCAAAATATACCATCACCTTCCCACCAATGATACGGGTAATCCCGCCGGTGTTATAACTGTCCCAATCACCTTCCAGTCCGATATTGCTCTGCTTCAAGTCGGTCAGGTTATTGAAAATAATAAACTGGACTTTCTCCTCAAGGGTAGACTGAAGCTCGGTTTCAATTTCTTTGATGTGAGTATCGGCATATTCAGCCGTATACATCGCCAGTTCTTTCCCATTGAGGTAAAAATAGGTATCAAACTTTTCGAACCGGAAATAGCTCCAGAAAAAATTCCTGAACTGAACCCGGCTTTTCCCGAAGGTCAGTTGGGACCCATTGTAAAACTGTGCATGAGAAGGAAAGGAAATACAACATAAAACAAGGGAAATGATGAACGATACCCTGGCAAAATAGATGCGAATTTTATACCGTTCCGCAGGATTCATGGTTTCGATAGACAAGGGGTATTGAAGGAACGGCTAAGTTAAGATTATTTTAAATGTCACGGCAATTTCCCCTATTTTCGTACCTTTGCAGGGCTTTGTGAATCAGGATCTATAACCGTTTTTCGCATGATAAAGATACAGAAATTTGTTTTTAATACGTTCCAGGTCAACTCGTATATCCTGCAGGATGAATCCGGTGAATGTGTGATCATTGATGCCGCCTGCTATGAAATCCGCGAGAAAAGTGAGGTAAAAGAATTTATTGAGAAAAACAACCTGAAACTGGTCAGGAATCTGAATACCCACTGTCACGTCGATCATATTTTAGGGAATGGTTTTATCGCAGAAACATTCGGGATCTATCCCGAATATCATGAAGCCTCGGTTCCTTTCCTGGTTGCCGCCGGTGAGATCGCAGGTTCATTTGGTTATGCAATGAATGAAATTCCTCTCCATGCACGGTATCTCAAAGACAATGAAAAGATCACCTTCGGCACCTCCATCCTGGAAGTCCTTTACACTCCAGGACATGCCGACGGAAGTGTTTGCTTTTACAATAAGGAACAGAGGTTTGTGATCACAGGCGATGTACTCTTCCGGGATACGATTGGCAGGACCGATCTGCCATCGGGGAACTTCGACCTGTTGATGAAAAGTATCCGCGAAAAAATATTTACGTTACCCGACGATACTATGATTTATCCCGGCCATGGGCCGGAAACCACAGTCGGGTATGAAAAGCAGAATAACCAGTTTATCCGTTGAAAAAGATACTGATCATTCGCTTCAGCTCTATCGGGGATATCGTCCTTACCACCCCGGTGATCCGTTGCCTGAAAACACAGCTTCCGGATTCGGAGATTCATTACCTGACAAAAAAACAAAATGGTTCCCTTCTTCAGGAAAATCCTTTTATTACAAGAACCTGGCTGTATGAGAAAAACTTTAAAGAACTTCTCCCCAGGCTCAAAGCCGAAAAGTTTGATTTCATTGTCGACCTTCACAAAAACCTCCGCTCCTTTTATATACTGCTTCATCTCCGGAAGCCTTACGGTACCTTTCAAAAGCTGAACCTTAAAAAATGGATGATCGTCAACCTCAGGATCAACTGCCTTCCCGGTATCCATATTGTGGACCGTTATTTCACAGCGGTAAAATCCATGGGAATCATAAATGACCAAAAAGGTCTCGATTATTTTATCCCCTCCGGGGAAGAGGTTGATTTATCCGTATTGCCTGATCCGTTCAGGCAGGGTTTCATCGCTTTTGTCATCGGCGGTAAACACGCAACAAAAATGTTCCCCGAAGATAAAGTTGTTGAGGTATGTCAGAAACTTTCCCGACCTGTTGTTTTGTTGGGGGGAAAAGAAGATGTAGAAAGGGGAAACCGGATTGAACAACTTGCAGGATCCACTGTATTTAATGCCTGCGGCCGGTTTTCCATCAACCAGAGTGCCTCACTGATCCGGCAGGCTGATAAGGTTATTACCAACGATACCGGCCTGATGCACATTGCTGCCGCCTTCGGTAAAACCATCCTTTCCATATGGGGAAATACTATTCCTGAATTCGGGATGGGGCCTTATCTGGAAGGAAAAGAAAATGCTGTTTCCGGAATCTTTGAAGTAAAAGGCCTTTCGTGCCGTCCATGTTCCAAGATCGGTTTTGAAAAATGTCCGAAAGGTCATTTCCGTTGCATGAATGACCAGGACGTGGATGCCATGATTAATGCCCTAAAACGTTAGGATTGCATCATGAATTTTATTGATACCCATACCCATTTATATGCGGAGGAGTTTGATCCCGACCGGGATGCCGTCATTCAACGGGCGGTCGATAAAGGCGTTGACCGGCTCCTGCTTCCTGCTATTGACAAGAGTTATTACGAACGAATGATGTCGGTGGCTGAGTTTCACAAGACAGTTTGTTTCCCCATGATCGGGTTGCACCCGACTTCCGTTAAGGCCAATTTTCGTGAAGAGCTTAATTTTATAAAGGAAACCCTGGAGAAAAGCCGGGAAAAATTTCATGGTATCGGTGAGATCGGAATCGACCTTTATTGGGACAAGACATTTGTAAATGAACAAGCTTTGGCTTTCAGCGATCAGCTTGACCTTGCAATCAAATTTCAGTTACCTATTGCGATCCATACCCGAAATTCTTTCGATATTGCAATTAAGCTGATCCGTCAGAAAAATAACCCGGAGCTGAAAGGGGTTTTCCATTGTTTCAGCGGATCGGTTGAACAGGCGCAACAAGCAACCAGTCTGGGGTTCATGCTGGGTATCGGCGGCATCATCACCTATAAGAATTCAGGATTGCAGAAAGTAGTGGAGGCAACTAGTCTCGACCTCATTGTGCTGGAGACCGATGCGCCCTATCTTCCACCCGTTCCATACCGTGGTCAACGCAACGAAAGCGCTTATATTCCCTTGATTGCCGGAAGAATCGCGGAACTAAAACAAATCCCATTGGAGGAAGTTGCAGAAATAACTACACAGAACGCGGTAACTTTGTTTAAATTGATGCTGGATGCTGGATCCTAGATGCTGGTTGTTGGATTCTGGATAATTTTGACTGTTACTCTAAAACCACAGAACTCATTACCCACACATCAAGGATCCAGCATCCAGCATCCAGTAAAAGTCTCCATGAACCAACAATTCAAGTAACAACTAACATGCGTGAACAAACCTCAATCCTGATCATCTACACCGGAGGAACCATCGGGATGGTGCAGGATCCAAAATCCGGTGTTTTAAAACCATTGACGTTCAAGAACCTTTACCGATACTTACCGGTGCTTGAGAATTTCGATTACCAGTTCGATTTTTACACATTCAGGCCCTTGCTGGATTCTTCCAATATGAGTCCTTCATTCTGGATTGAGCTGGCAAAGGTCATCGAGGAGAATTATGAATCCTTCGACGGGTTTGTCGTCCTGCATGGATCCGATACGATGGCCTATACTGCTTCGGCACTCAGCTTTATGCTGGAAAACCTCAACAAGCCAGTCATCTTTACCGGTTCCCAGCTTCCCCTTGGGATGGTTCGCACCGACGGACGCGAGAATTTCATCAACTCCATCGAAATAGCGGCGGCCAGCGAACAGGAAACACCGGTAGTGCCGGAAGTCGCCATTTGTTTTGAAAACAAGCTATACCGGGGAAACCGGACCACAAAATTCAATGCAGAACATTTCGGCGCGTTTGTTTCCGGGAATTACCCTGTCCTTGCGGAAGTTGGGGTTTACATCCGCTACTACGGAGATCTGATACTTAAACCCAATTTTAAAAAGCTGAAAGTCCACAAGGAACTGGACGAGAACATCGCCATCCTGAAACTGTTTCCCGGGATCAATCAGAATATTGTACGGAATACGCTTACCACTCCGGGACTGAAAGCCGTGATCCTGGAAACCTTCGGGGCAGGCAATGCGCCGACAGTGGCCTGGTTTCTTGACCTGCTGAAAGAAGCCGTCGAAAACGGGATTGTCCTTTTCAATGTAACACAATGCAAAGGTGGCAGTGTGGATATCGGGAAATATGAAACCAGCGCTGAACTGGGGAAGATCGGGGTGATCGGTGGAACTGATATTACAACCGAATCGGCGGTTACCAAGTTGATGTATCTTTTGGGATGCGGTTTTCCAAAGAAAGAGGTGGAGCGTTTACTGCAGGTATCACTGCGGGGTGAGATGACAGTTTGAGAATAGAGAATAAATTCTTACTTTTGCACCCCGGTTTAAAAGTGAAGAATGAAAAGTGAAAAGTGAAGAATAAAAATATCGATTTAACTTTTCACTTTTAATTTTTCATTTTTCACTCATTTTGGAGAGATGGCCGAGCTGGTCGAAGGCGCACGCCTGGAAAGTGTGTAATCGCCAAAAGCGGTTCATGGGTTCGAATCCCATTCTCTCCGCAAACATCCTTTCAACTCGCCAATAATAACAGGCGTTTCGAGAGGATGTTTTTTTTATCCGGACACACTTCTTCTCTCATTTTTATTAATAAAAGAAAGATTCATACCTATTCCCATTTGCTTTGATTGAAAATTAACAGTATATTAGCGCGCACTTCTTTTTCCATTAAGATAAGATTTTACTTAACATTGGTCTTTGGATTATATTGTTCATTGAAATAACTTGTAATTTTTAAACTTTAAATCGTCACTGGAGTTTCATTAACCAAAAACAGGATGTATGAAAAAAATTTCCCTTTGTATTTCAATACTGTCATTGATTACAGTACTGAATAGTTCGTTAAGCGCCCAACCCCAGTATTACAATTACAATAACGGTGCTTCGTCAAATTCTTTCCCGTTTAATGTGGCGGGGGGAAAACAAGTCGAGTCTCTCTTCATTGCGGGAGCATTTAATCAGCCATCAGCGGCTCCGGCCGGAACTATCACGAGTATTTCAGTTTGTTTATCCGCTGCCATGGTTTCAAGAGTTTATACCACTCTGACCATTAAAATGGGACAATCGGCCATCACTGATTTAACTCCCGGCACCTTTTACACAGGCACCATGACCACGGTTTATACCAGGGCTTCGGTAACTATAAACAATGCAGCCGGATGGCTGGAATTCATTCTTGACACGCCGTTTCCATACGATCCCACCCAAAGTTTAATTGTTGACATGGGACAATGCGCAGCTACAGGATCTGGTGGATCTGTCCGCAATACATCCACATCGGGTATCAAGAGGATCTATTCGGTTGGAGGATGTCCGTTTGCTCCCAGCGGCAACGATGCATCGACTCTCAATTTTGGAATTACTCTCGGAGCCGCCAGTGGCCCGACAGTCGTGACTACAGCAGCTACAGCAATTACATCTGCAACGGCTTCGCTTAACGGAACGGTCAATGCCAATGGCAGCTCAACTACCGTAACCTTTGAATATGGACTGACTACAGGCTACGGGAATACAGTTCCCGGTATTCCCTCCCCGGTCACCGGTAACAGCGTCACACCAGTCACAGCTGCAATTACAGGTCTTACTCCGGCTACGCTTTATCATTTCAGGGTAAAAGGGACCAATTCAAACGGTTCTGCCAACGGATCGGATCTCACATTTACAACCAGCGTACCGCCCTCGCCTCCCACGGTCGTGACAACTGCTGCTACCGCCATCACAGGGACCACAGCAACACTTAACGGTACGGTCAATGCCAATAATGCTTCCACCACTGTGACATTTGAATATGGTTTGACTGCTGCATATGGAAGTACTGTCCCTGGCGTTCCAAGCCCTGTGAACGGCAACGTTGTGACTCCCGTCAGCGCTGCGATATCCGGATTAGCCCCAAATACACTCTATCATTTCCGGGTGATTGGTGTAAATGCAGTCGGGACTTCCAATGGGAATGATTTAACTTTTACAACATTAGCCATTCCACCTATAGTTGTTACTTCCGCAGCAACAGGAGTGACAACTGTTATTGCCACCATGAACGGAACCGTTAATGCCAATAATTCATCCACTACTGTTTTCTTCGATTGGGGCCTGACAGCCGCATACGGGAGTACAGTACCCGGCATTCCTTCCCCGGTTACCGGAAATACGGTTACCAATGTCAGCGCCAACCTCTCAGGCCTTACGCCGCTTACCACCTATCACTTCAGGGTAAGGGGTGTGAATGCAGCAGGTACTTCCAATGGCCTTGACCAGACTTTCTTCACAGTTTGCCTGGTTGCCGGCTCAGCTGGACCTATAACAGGTCCATCCCAGGTTTGCAATGGAGGAACCGGATATATCTATTCAGTAGCGCCCATCACTAACGCCTCGGGTTACAACTGGACCGTTTCTTTCGGGGCCTTCATCACCGCGGGTGCGAATACAAACAGCATTACAGTCAACTTTCCGAACCCTGCCTATTCCGGTAATTTTTATGTATACGGACTTGGATGCGCAGGAAACGGCTCATCTTCCAATATGGTCGTTAATGTAAATCCCGCCCCAACACCAACTTTAACAGGTCCTGCGACTGTCTGCGCGGGGATCACCGGTAACGTTTATACTACCCAACCTGGAATGACAAATTACGTTTGGTCGATCGTTGGAGGTACCATTACAGCAGGCGGGACAGTGGGCAGCAATACGGCTACCGTGACCTGGAATACCACCGGAACGCAAAGCATTTCAGTGAATTACAACAATGCCGGCGGATGCGCCGGTCTCACTCCCGGCACCTTCAATGTTACTGTGAACCCACTGCCTGCTCCGGTCATTGCCGGGAATGCTAATCCGTGTACTGCGCTGAACAACGTTTATACTACTCTTACTGGCATGACAAATTATGTTTGGACAGTTTCTGCCGGTGGAACAATTACGGCCGGGGCTGGAACTAGTTCCGTTACGGTAGTTTGGAATATAGCTGGCGCTCAGAACGTTTATGTGACCTATACCAATTCCAGTGGTTGCACAAATACTGTTCCCGCATCTTATGGCGTCACCGTTCAACAGGGACCAACTCCCACAATCACCGGTGCAGGATCATCGTGCGTCAACTCCGGTTATTACACCTATACAACTGAAGCCGGAATGACCGGTTATATCTGGACCATTTCTCCTGGTGGGGTGATCAACTTTGGAGCCGGTACCAGTGTCATCACCGTTTCATGGACGGCTTCCGGGGCACAGTGGGTGAGGGTCAATTATACCAATGCTGGCGGATGCCAGGCATTGAATCCTTCTCAGTTGAACGTCACCGTATACTCGCCTCCCGCTGCTGCCGGTTCCATTACAGGAACTGCAAACGTTTGCGCAGGAGCTAATGGCGTGGTATACTCAATTGCTGCCATACAAGGAGCAGTATCCTATATATGGACACTTCCGGCCGGTGCTACCAATCCTGCCGGTTCAGAGGCCACCTCCATCGCGGTGGACTTTGCAACCAATGCATCCAGCGGAAACATCACCGTTTATGCAAACAACCTTTGCGGAAACGGTGCTGCTTCGCCTCCGTTTGCTGTTACCGTAACTCCATTACCAGCTGATGCCGGTATTATCACCGGCCCGGCCTCCGTATGCCAGGGGGCTACGGGTGCAGTGTACATAGTTCCTCCTGTCACAGGTGCTACTGGTTATACCTGGACAATTCCTGCAGGAGCTACCATCATGACTGGTGGCAATACCAACTCCATCGTAGTTGATTTCAGCGCTTCTGCCGTTTCAGGAAACATTACCGTTCTCGGTACCAACACCTGCGGAAACGGCACGGTTTCCCCGAACTTCGCAGTAACCGTTAATCCTATTCCTGCCACTCCTGGGGTCACCAATACAGGATTAATTCTCCATAGCAGTGCCCCTGCAGGAAACCAGTGGTATTGGTCCTACATCTTTTCCGGAACGGGAGTGCCCATCCCCGGTGCTACCGCCCAGACATATGACGTAAGCCTGACAGGACAAGGTGCCTATTGGACAATTGTAACACTTAACGGTTGTTCTTCGGATGAATCAAATCACTGGATTCTTATGCTTGGGATCGATAATCATTCATCATCGGCAATCAATATTTACCCGGTTCCAAACGACGGCCGGTTCAAGGTCTCCCTGACATCTGCTTCACATGAATCCTTTACCATCAAAGTGTTTGATATTTTCGGCTTGATGATCAGCGAACTTAACAATGTCGAAGTTACAGGCACAGTTGAAAAAATCATCGACCTGAGACCTATACCGAACGGCGTTTATTCCGTGATCTTTGAAAACAGCCTTGGACAGGTGGTTAAGAAGATTATCGTAAATAAATAGCGAAATTGAAGAATCGCAGATTGAAAAAAAGCCTCGCCGGAAACGACGGGGTTTTTTGTTGGCGATAAATGAAAAATCAAGGGCAATTGCATTGACAGACCAATGGATTTATTTCGGTGGTTTCGACAAGCTCAACCACCGTGATGCTCCCTGAGCCTTACGTTCCCTGAGCCTGTCGAAGGAAGCAGTTCACAAGCTCGACCACCGTCATCATTCGCTCCCTGAGCTTGTCGAAGGGAGCCTGTCGAAGGAAACATCATTCAACCTCTCCAAACCAGGTATAATTTCTTGAGCACCACCATGTTGTTCAGAAGTATAATGCATTTATCCTTATTTGAGATATTTTCTGATTTTCCCATCGCTGAAATCGGATATAAAAAGATTCCCGGCTTGATCAGTTGCAATTCCAAAGGTAATGCCTGTGAACCCGGTATATTCTTTTTGAATGCCCGCATTCATATTATCCGCTTTGACCGCTACCACTTTTGAAGAGCCATAACCGCCATAAATAGCTCCGTGTGAGGAAATATAAAGCATGCAACCGGAAATATGTAAATCTATCGGGTGGTCAATGTTGAATGTTTCAACAGAAGCTGCGGGAGAAGCTATATTATATTTGGTAACTCTGTTAGCATCGTATTCAGCGATAAAAATGTAATTGCCTGAAATTGCAACTGCTTTAGGTGTAGTTAAACCGGTTATTAAATCCGATTCAGCATCAACTCCTAAAGGGTTGGTGATTTTTACAATTTTACCATTTCCATCATCGGCAACATATAAATTTCCCGATCCATCGAGAGCAATCCCCCGGGGATTATTAAATCCGCCCCAAATGGTTTTAAGTTTAATTGCATAGGGTGGTTGAAAAATTGAAATACCCGCTGTGTTTTCTGTTTCAGCTATATACAAATTTTCGTTTGCATCAAATACAACTGCCTCAGGCCCATTATTGATAATGGCAAAAGGTATGCTTACATCAGAAATATTAGTATAAAAATTAGCAGTGCTGTTGTATATCTTTACTGCTCCTGGACTGCCATAAGCATAGCCGGTACCATCAGGGTTCATCCCATGAAATTCAGTAACAACTACTTTTTGAGCAGGACTGAAAGCTATACCCACCGGACGGTCAAAACCACTGGTATAACTAACACCTGTATTACCAACTGCTACACATTCACTGGTAGTATCGGCTGCTTTTTTCTTCTTACAACTGCTTGAAAACATTAATAGCAATCCCATTATAACCAATGGGTAAATCCGGATTATTGTTCTCTTTTTCATGGTTTTTTGATTAAAGGATGATGCTGATTTACTGGTTGTCATTTTTTATTTTTTAACTTGTTAAAAAGCTCTGACAGCACGCACAAAGTAATTGGTATTCTTAGGGTCGTTGTACTGGTTGCTACCGTTGAAGTATTGAAACCATGCATAGTTAACACTTTCCTCAGAGGAACTCCAATAACTATGGTACTCCAAATTGCCAATAACAGTTCTTTGAGCATACATCTGATTAAGTTCGTCTTTTGATGGCAAAAACCAATCACTGTAACCATTCAGGACCAGATCATCACAAAGGCGGGCTGCAATGTCTGCATCGCCGCATCCATTGACAATTAGCGTGGTATTGGCCTGTCCCGAGCCAATGGTTGTGGATGTGCCTAGTATTGAGTTTCCGTAACAGCCCCAATGTATTCCAAAGCTTTGATCGCTTGAGGCTGCTATTAAACCGTGTTGCCCTGTGACATCAACATAAAAGATAATGCCCCCGCCATATTGTTGTCCAATTACTTTAGGGGTCGTCGAAGTAGTGGTGTCGGCTTTCTTCTTGCAACTACTGGAAAGGATTAATAATACTGCCATTAAAGCCAATGGGTAAATCCAGATTGTGTTTTTCTTTTTCATTACAATTTAATTTATGATGATTAATCTTTAACGCAACGCACAGACAAACCACTTTTCTTATTGAGATCGCTTCTGTTCAAATCGATGTAATCGTAGGCCACGTCCCTGTATTCGGCTTTATCCGAACTGGATTCAGTAGAACTCCACCAGTATTCATAGTCATGAAAATCCCCGAACCAACCAGTGAAGTCACAGAAGCCAGCCCCAAGTGCAGTAAAACCGTTGGTATTCGTTCCACCTGTATTGGGGGTGTTCCAATGATCTAAACCTGCTTCTTTAAGCTTGCCGCCCGCAACATTTTCACCTCCAAGATAATCGCTAAGTGTTGTCCATTCAGCATCGCTTGGCACATGCCAACCTAAGGGTGCTATGAAGGGCCCATCGGCTACAGCATACCAATTATATAATCGCCCATAAGTGCCGGCATTTACTGCATTGTTATCGTAGTTGCAATATGCTCCTGTGATAAGATTACTCCATTGAACATTATCTGAAACGTGTGCTATCGGATCCCCATTACGGTAGTGGGTAACGTTAAGGTTCTCAACCATCCATACCTGGCTGCCAATAGTAACAGAATGATAAATATTACCGTCAACATCGGTAACTGTTACTGTTGTGGGTGCAGGATTGCTGTTGTTATCTTTCTTCTTACAACTGCCTGAAAGCATTAAAAAGAAGCATAGTGCTATTAATGAGTAAATACAGATTGTGTTTTTGTTTTTCATAATTTTTTTTGAGGTGGTTATGCTGATTTACTGATTGTCATTTTTTATTAATTAACTTATTAAAATGCCCTGACAGCACGCACATAGTAGGCGTTTTGCTTTGCGACGTAGTTTTGTTGACCATTAAAGCTGAAGTATTGCGTCCACCCATAGAAAGCCCCGCTTTCGGAGGAACTCCAATAGTCAATGCCGGCAATGCCAATCATATTTTTCTGCAGGTACATCAGGTTCAACTCATCTTTGGATGGCAAAAACCAATCATCGAAATTGTTCAGCACAAGGTCATTACAAATGCGGGCAGCGATACCTGGCGTGCTGCATATGTTTACAATTGACGTGGTATTGGCCTGTCCCCATCCAATGGCTGTGGATGTGCCCGGAATAGAGGTTCCCTCACAACCCCACTCCGCTCCTGCACTTTGGTCGCTGGCGGCAGATATTAACCCATGTTTGCCCGTGTTATCAATATAAAAAATTATCCCCCCACCATAACTCGCGCCAATATAGAATGTATTATTAAATGTCACTTCATTTCCATAAGAGGTTCCTGCGCTATATACAGCATAAGCACGGACATAATAAAGGGTGTTTGGAGTAAGCCCTATCAGGCTGCTAAAAAACACACCTATACCAGGACCATCAGTAGAATGGCTGTCTGCAATGGTTGGATTCGGGCTTATACTCCAGCATACACCTCTGCTGGTAACTGCTGAGCCTCCATCAGAGATTACATTTCCACCACCGGTGGCTGTGGTTTGTTTAATATTAACCACTGTGTCTGTTGTTACAATAGGATCAGGATTGCTGTTGTTATCTTTCTTCTTACAACTGCCTGAAAGCATTAAAAGGAAGCATAGTGCTATTAATGGGAAAATCCAGATTGTGCTTTTGTTTTTCATAATAATTCAACTATCAATAGTGAGACTCATTTTTTTTTTGTTGTTTCTTTTCAATGAAGCTAAAAATCCCTGATACAACGAACAGAAAAGCCAAACCCTTTCCAGTTATTGCTGCTGATTACCTCGCTGCTACTACTGCTCAAGTATCGACACCAGGCTTTGCTTGTGTTGCCCTCGGTAGAACTCCACCAGTAACCGCCATTCCCAACGCTGTAATATGTACCATCGAGGAAACCCCGGTAGCCACCCGGAAGGGCCGTAAATCCGGTTTCATTGGTTGCTCCTGTATTAGGTGCATTCCAGTGTATGGTACCATTTTCTTTTAATTTGCCACCAGCAATACTTTCACCTCCCAAATAGGTTGTTAGTGTAGTCCATTCGGCATCACTGGGTATATGCCAACCTACAGGTGAGATAATGTGGGCTTCGGCAATAGCATACCAATTATATAACCGCCCAAACGTGCTGCCATTTACTCCATCGTCATTGTAGTTGCAAAACGCTCCGCTTGTAAGATGGACCCATAGTGTATCATCTATAATATGTGCTATCGGGTCCCCATTCCGGTAATGGGTTACTTTCAGGTTCTCAACCATCCACACCTGTGTACCAATGGTTACCGTGTGATAAACATTGCCATCAATGTCGGTTACTGTTCCTGTTGTGGGAGTAGGATTGTTGTTGTTATCTTTCTTTTTGCAACTAATGGAAAAGATTATTAATACTGTTATTAAAACCAATGGGTAAATCCAGATTATACTTTTGTTTTTCATGTCAATAATTTTTATTCATGAATAGCCATATATCATTGTACAATTAATTTTTTAATTGCCAGCTCTCCATTCGTCATCGAAACCATAATGATATAAATACCGGACCGTGCAGAGGAAAATGAATATGAAGCAGTTTTTATTTTGGTCAACGGAATTTCATTTCCAAGCACATCCATTAGTTTTACGTTTACTGGTTTAAAAGATGAGTTTATTGTGAATGTTCCGTAAGATGGGTTTGGAGACACAGAAAAGTCAAAACTATTATGCTCATTAATACCGGTTAGACAATTGCCATAGATAATCAAATGTGGTTTTACTGAAGTGTTTTGTATAGAATTAGCATATGTGACGGCCACCTCTAATCCTTGATCAGCCAGGCCAGCATAGGTACCAGAATGAGTCATACTTAAACAGGTATTGGAACCTGCATTATAAAAGCCCCACCACCAATACAAATAACCTATGTGATTCTGCTGACATAAATCCATAATGAGATGATAGTTTATCGTGTTGGTACATGTATTACCAATATCATATGCAAATTCACCGATTACAAAGGGCAGGTTGGAGTTATACATGTCGGTGAAACGGTTGGTCATTTCGGCATCAGGTATAAGTGCTGATTCCCAGTACGTGTGAACAGAAAAAAGTAATTTATGTTCGGGGTCAACTGTTAATAAATTTGCCCCATTCCCGTTGTTTATAAAAAATGTATGGTCTTGCCCCCAATGCATTCCATCTATCATAATCGGAACTTTTAAACCGGCAGCCCTGATGCCGGCAATGGCAGAGGAACAGGCATTGTAAAATTCCTGTTCGGTATCTAACCAGTGCTCGGGTTCATTGGCTAAATTCAAAATCAAAAACCGTGAATGTTTTTTCAGTGCAGTCATTACAGAGGGCTCTGTCCAAAACATTACCGCACTGTCTAAATTCGTTTGAATGCGGGAATGTTCTATTGAGCCATCCGTAAAATCATGAAGTTCTACAATGGGTATTAACTTTTGGTCAAGTGCAGCCTGAATAATTGTGTCAATTTGGCCGCCCCGTAAATCTTCAATAACAGGATTACCACCAACCCAGGATTCGTATTTTCTTTCCAGACAAATCCGTACACAGTTTGCATTCGTTTGAGCAATCTGTGCAAACTCATCTATACCCAAATTAGTTGTCCAGATATTACCATGATTAACGCCACGCAGCATAATTGTTTCACCACAACTGTCTGATAACAGACGACCATTAATGGTCAAGGCACTGTTTCCGTTTTGAGAAAAAGCGATTAAACCAATGAAAACAAGACTGATTACTGTAATTAATTTTTTCATTTTAATAAAATAAAATGTTAAATAGCTGAATAGATAATTAAAAAGTCCGAATTGCACGCACAGCTAATGCGTTGTTTTTAGGGGTAGAGTTCTGGGCGCCATTCACGAAGTCCTTATCACTCGCAAAATTAGCACTGACCTCGGATGAACTCCAATACTCAACACTGACAAAACCGCCAATTGCTGCCTTGTTCAGGCAAAGTATGTTCAATTCATCTTTACTTGGTAAATACCAGTCGCTATAGCCACCCAATACCAAATCATAACATAGTGTCGCTGCTATTCCTGCATCTGGACACCATAACCAAATATAAACGGTGTTCTGTAATCCTGTTCCTATTGCTGTGCCAGTTGCATTAGTTATTGTTCCGAGACAACCCCATGCTGCACCATTGCTTTGGTTGGATGGTGCGGCTATTAAGCCATGTTGCTCTCCTGCTATGTAACCCGGGTCGCCAGCTACAAAAATATAAGCTACTTTACCTCCTTGATAGCTCATGCCAACGGCAAGTGTTGATAAGGTGGTAAACGACATAGCGCTTCCGTAACCTGTTCCTTCACTGTTGGTCGCATAAGCACGTACATAAAATGTAGTCCCCAGGCTTAAGTCGTAAATATCGCTTGTAAAACTTCCGGCACCTGTGCCATCGATGGTTTTACTGTCGGCTATGGTAGGAGTTGTACCTGTACTCCAGCAAACCCCACGGGCTGATACTGTAAAACCGGCATCGGAAGTAATATTACCACCACAGCTTGCCGTGGTTGCAGATATATTGCTTACAGCGGATGTTGATAAAACAGGTACTTGTTTAATGGGCGTTGGTGTTGGTGTTGGTTCTTTGTTTTTCTTACAACCCGAAGCAAAAATCAGGCTTGCAAACAGGAAAATAAGTAAAATGTCAACGACATTTTTCATGGCATTGGAATTAGCTGTGAATAACTTAACAAATTGAATTTCAGGGAAATAATTAACGAAAGTACGAAGAAAAAAAGGAAATGGGAATAATAGTGCAAAAACTGTAAATAAAAACATTGATCAATTGCCACATATTCCCCATAAACTTTCTGTAGTTGTCGGATTCTTCAGGTATGGAATATAGCACGATAGTTATCTATACGCTGCTTTATCAATTTCAGAGATCGATTTCAATTCCCGTGGCGGGTCAAGGTATTTATCCAGGAAAGAATAGATCTTCAGCCGGATCTGTTTTGCAATGCGGGTATCGATTCGGTCGAAGGAGTGTCCGCCTTCCACATCTTTGAAAATTTCATATTCAAATTTCTTTCCTTCGGCTTTTAATGCCTGAATGAGGTGTTCGACCTCCAGCACATTGACATCGTCATCATTAGTATTGGTATGGATCAGCAACGGAATTTTAAGCTTTTGCGCATTCCATGCAGGAGAACGCTTCCGGTACTCTTTGATATCCGCCTTTGCATCTTTACCCAAATGGTAATCTGCAGAGAACAGTTTCCGGTACTCGTCATCCGAATACCCCATCCTTGCCACCAGGTCACTGACGGGATTTCCCGCAAAGCAAACCTGATATTTTTCCGGGTGGTCGAACACGCACATCAGCGCGATCATCCCGCCATGGCTCCAACCGATGATGCCGACCCGGGTGCTATCGACCATTTCGTAATTCCTGACAATGTAATCCCGGCTGGCGTTCACATCATCATTCTCCAATCCACCGTAATCGATCTTTTCATAAAAATCCTTTCCATAACCGGTACTTCCGCGATATTCCGGCGCAATCACAATGTACTGCTGCGCCATCAGTTCACGGATGATGTGGGTATGGTATGTTGTAAAATCGGCATGAACACCTCCGTGAGGGAGTACCAGCAGCGGGTATTTTTTATCCGTTTTGATGTCTTTCGGGATGAAGATATAGCAATAGAACTTCACCGGGTTATGAACTCCCATGGCGGTAGGGTTTTTCACCTGCTTTTCCGATATAGGCGGACCCGTAATATAGACTTTATCAATAAATGCAACATCACCGACCCGGTTGTACCAGTAAATATCGTCCATCGTCTTTTGCAGGCTGGATATATCATATCCCATTGATTCGATTTTATCTTTGATCTCTTTCAGCGAACTGTCGGCATTCTGTGCGATCCCCGGGTAAATCATTGCGAATAATAAAACGGATAAAAGGATTGATCTTTTCACGGCGGTAAGAATTTGATAAACAAAGATAGATGATTAACTGACGAACTAACGAACTCATCAACTCATCAGTTAAATGGTCCGGAATATTTTACTTAGTTGATCTTATTATACTGAATCTTGGCAGGTTTGCGAAAGCAAATATGCTTAGATTCAGTTATACTGAGCGTTTGAGTTTGCATTTTTTGCAAACTCAAACAGCCGAAGTATAATTCACTTTTTCATTATTTCATCAGCTCAATTTTATTACTTTACCTACTAGCCCCGCATTAGCCGGCTGCCGGCTGCTGTTATGGGCAGGTTTTTATCCTTCAATGGCACTTTTCTGTTTAAATAAATTGGTGGCCTCAAGTCTTAAGAACTAATCTCCTAAATTTTGTTCGATCCATGCAGTTCCTGAAACAATATTTTCTTTTGTACCAAAATGGGCAAGACATGAGCCAACTCCTTCATAAACATCGGCACCTTCTCCGTCTTTAAACAGTTGATCTGGATATAAACTTTTTACCTCAAAGGTGGCAGTTAATTTAGGACTGTTAATCTCCACGATGAATTTTAAAAAATATATAACCCCCTTACTGCTGATAAAAGTAGGTCCCATTGGAGTGGTCATGGTTTCAACATAAACACTTTCACCATTCTGAAACAATATAGTTGCATTCGATTTCATTGGCACATTTTCTATTGGCACTACTCCAAAGTTGGTGAAATTGGATAAATGCAAGCCATTACTCAATTGGATGTCCTGTAACAACCAAACTACCGGTTTCCCGGTTGTTCCATTTGGAAATGCACCATATTCGTGATCCATCCAGGTAATCCCTGTCACTTCAATTACTTCGTTTCCTATGGTGATGGTACCGCTCGCCTGCAAATGGGTTAGCGAATAATAGTAATTGTTCTTTGTTAGCGGAGTTGTGCCACTCGGGTTAACCAATAACTGGCAACCGGTGCCAAAAACAAGCAGTGGTGCGCCCTGTTGATAGAAGTTAAGCAGTAACTGACAAGGGGTGTTGCTTGCTGCATCCACGAAGCTTGCATTAACTGTCATGTTGAGGGGATTGCCGTCAATGGCCTGCATCAATATGGCGCCATCAGACGGACTTAAAGCTGAACCCGGTAATTGAACATTCCAAGGTTTGGCCTGATCGTATTGAGCCCAATTGGTTGGACAAGGAATGATTGGATTCACTTTTTGATAATTGCGTTGATTGTGCACATCAGTAATTTCGATCTGTGTGAAAGCATAATCCGACATTCCTGTTGCATTTATTTCAAAGCCAAATTTGCGGTCATCTGCACTTATCAGTGTACCAACGTGCCACCACCATTCGGTAGGTGCTCCTGAATGAGCATACTGATCTGCAGGTAATGAAATCGACGGAACTGAATCCTGATGATCCTCTTGTTTTTTGCAACTGTATAGCATAGCGATGCACAAGAATATTGAAATTATATAAATGTTATTTTTCATAGTTCTTAATTTTTTTCTTTTTTCCCTAATCATTTGGCTTTTCGGATTTGCCCCGTTTATTATAGTGGTCGCTGGTCTCCACATTTTAATTAATTAACTGATAATGCATTTAATTCAAGAGTTGTCATGACTTAAATGTTTAATCCAAAGATAGTACGGTTTACTCAAATTTCCAAATACTTTATCCCTATATGCCCCAAACCACCCTCCTTACCTGGAAGCCCCGCATTGGCAGGCTGCCGGCTCGATAGCAGCAGACAAACTTTTCTTTGTTAAACTGTCTTTGCAATCTTTTTCATAATGTGATGACTTTCTCCAAACTTGCAAAGTGCATCACAATTTTGTCGTAAGTCGGAGAATAAAATATAATTAATTTGAACTTTAATGCTTTTTATTGATGGCCTTGACAACTGTATTCTTACATCTTTTTCTCTGTTGTCAGGAATAATGATATAAAATACTTCGTCACCTGCTGCAATAGAATATGCCAGATCTGTCAAACGCAAAATGCCCGAATAAATGCTTGTGCTTTTTTCTACTTCAAATGCACCGATGATAATGTTTGTTGATTTCTGAAACCAAAGTACATCAATCATTATAATTGTATTGAGTGTGTCTTTGTCAGTGTTTATTTTTGGAAAGTCAGAAAGGCATTGAAATGAAAAATTAGCGTGGTTATAGTCTCTAAACTTTCATTTTATGGATAATCCAATTTGTTACCCATTGATGGGAACATAGCTTAAAAATAATATTCTTCAAAAATGGAAATCTTAGTAGAATACGCATCACAAAATAATTTCTTGATAATTCACGA
>JADGPR010000033.1 GCA_017882335.1 Bacteroidales bacterium
GCAGAAGATTATTACTCAAAACACCCTGAACCGTCGACGATTATAATTGAAAAAAAATCCGGTAAAAGAGTTGCCATCGTTGGCTCAGGGCCTGCAGGCCTTACCGCAGCCTATTTTCTTGCATTAAAAGGCCACCAGGTAAAAATCTTTGAAGCAGCTGCGGAATTAGGCGGAATGTTAAAATTGACGTTACCTGAGTACCGTTTACCGAACAGTATTGTAGACAGGGATATTCAAAACATTCTGTCGCTTGGAGTCGAACATGAGGTCAACTGTAAGATCGAACATCTTGATGATCTTAAAAAAGGAGGATTTGATACCCTGTTTGTTTCTGTAGGTACTCATGAAACCACTTCAATGAAAGTCGAAGGATCAAACCTTCAGGGTATTGTCTCCTGCCTGGATTTTCTTCGTGAATCAAAAATCGGCAAAAAGACCGATCTGACAGGTAAAAAAGTTATGGTGATTGGTGGAGGAAATACCGCAATGGATGCTTCTCGCACTGCTATCAGGCTTGGGGCTGCATCGGTAAAAATTATTTATCGGAGAAGCAGGGAAGAAATGCCTGCCTGGAAAGTGGAATTGAAGGAAGCAATAGAAGAAGGTGTTAAAATCGATGTGCTTTGTAATCCGGTCAAATTCATTGGTGAGAACTATATCATTAAAAAAGCTGAATTGATCCGGATGAAATTAGGCGAACCGGATGAAAGCGGCAGAAAAAGCCCTATCGGGATCAATGGTTCTGAATATACAGAAGAAGTTGACTTTGTTATTGAAGCCATTGGATTAAAACCAACAACTTCCATCTTTAAAAACGAACTTGATCTTGCCCAAAATGGCAGAATAAAGGTCAATTCAAAAACGCTCCAAACTTCTACTCCCTGGATCTTCGCAGGAGGGGATGCTGTTACCGGATCATCTACGATCATTGAAGCTGTGGGCCAAGGGAAAAAGGCTGCTCTATACATGGACAAATACCTTAATAATGAAAATCCGGAAGAGTTCGAGTTCGGAGATAAACTGGCTGCTGTCGATAAGAAAGTGATTCTTAATCGGGAGAATATTCTACACCTGCCTGCAATGGATGATAATTTAAGACCGATTGCAGAAAGGATCAGGGATTTTAAAGACATTGAACACACTTTCACAGAAGAGCAGGTCAAACAGAGTACTGAACGTTGCCTGAACTGCAGCAATTGTCGTGAATGTCATCAGTGTATTTCGGTCTGTCCTGCCAATGCTATCGACTTCTCACAAAAAGAAGAGAAAATATCGACCAAAGCAAGCAGCATCATTGTTTCTTCCGGATTTCATCTTTTTAACGCGGAAGGAAAACCACAATATGGTTCTGCAAAGTATGCCAATGTGATCGATTCATTGCAGATGGACCGGCTGATAGCACCCACGCGACCGTATAATAATGTCTTACGC
This sequence comes from Bacteroidales bacterium, assembly GCA_017882335.1. GTDB lineage: Bacteria > Bacteroidota > Bacteroidia > Bacteroidales > FEN-979 > FEN-979. Next base: position 1,432 of record JADGPR010000033.1, read on the forward strand.
CCGGGTGATGGAAAAGTACCTGGAAATATTGCCTACGTCCTTTGTACAGGTTCACGCGATTCAAGTCTTGAAAACTATCGTTCGTGCAGCATGGCTTCTGCAAACAACCCAATTTGCTCGCAAATCTGTTGCATGTATTCGATCAAACAAGCACAGCTTTTAATGGGAGCCTTGCCTATGGCGGATATTACCATTTATTACATCGATATCCGGGCTTTCGGTAAAGGATATGAAGAATTCTATCAGCAATCGAAATCAATGGGTGTCAACTTTGTGAAAGGAAAAGTGGCAAGGATTAGGAAAGAAGATAAGAGTGGTGATTTGATCCTGCGATTTGAAAATATTGAAACAGGTCAAGTGAAAGAGGTCAAGCATGATTTGGTTATACTATCCGTGGGAGTTCAGCCAAACAATGAAATTGTAAAGGCTTTTAAGGGTTCACCTCTTGAACTGGATGAATTCAGTTTCATTAAGCAAGTTGATGTATTAACGAGCCCTTCCAAAACTACAATAGAAGGTGTATTTGTCGCCGGCACCGCTGCCGGACCAATGGATATCCCGGATTCCATACTTTCGGCCGGTTGTGCCGCCTCAGAAGTTGCCAGTTATTTGAATGTAAAATGACCCCTCCCCGACCCTCCCCATTCGGGGATGGAGTGAAGAAGGGTAAAATATATCATATGGAACAAAAACAAAAAAAAGAACGAATAGGAGTCTATATCTGCCATTGCGGTGGAAATATTTCTGACTACGTTGATGTGGCCCAGATCAAAGATATCGTGAAAAACGAAGAGGGTGTAATCGTATCAAAGAATGTCATGTTTGCCTGTGCCGACTCTAACCAGAAGGAGATGATCAAGGATATACAGGACGAAAAACTTGATGCAATTGTAGTGGCATCCTGTTCTCCTAAACTTCATCTTCATACTTTCAGGAATGTCGCATTAAGGGGCGGGATCAATCCTTATAATTATACCCAGGTAAACATCCGTGAACAATGTTCATGGGCACATTCAGACACACCCGGAGAGGCAACCGTAAAAGCCGCCGGGCTCATCCGGGCGGGAATAAGGAAAGTCTCCTTTTCCGAAGCCCTCGAAAATATTGAAGTTTCATCCATCAGGGCGGCTGTCGTCATTGGAGCTGGTATTTCCGGAATGCGTGCAGCCATTGACCTGGCTAAAATGGGAAACCAGGTGTACCTGATTGAAAAGGAGGATACCCTGGGAGGGCATGTTGCAAAATGGGGTGAACTGTATATCACGGACCAAACGGGAAAGAACATAATTGCCGCTCTTACAAAGGAAGTTAAAAGGTTAACAAATATTACCATTTTTACACTTGCATCTGTTGAAAAGGTATCCGGCAGTATTGGCAATTTTATAGTCGATGTTAAGATAGGCTCTGAAATCCTGAATCTGAAATCGGGAGCTATCCTTGTGACAACAGGATTTGATTCTTATATCCCAAAGGATGGAGAATTTGGTTACAAAACCTATCCGTCTGTATTAACGCTTCCTGAATTCAGAGAATTGATTGATCATACCAAAGAAACCCTGGTTTACAATAATCGTAAGGTAAAAAGTATTGCATATATCTATTGTGTGGGAATGAGGCAGGCCAAGGGCGAGAATAAATATTGTTCCAGGGTTTGCTGCACTACAGCTATTCATAGTTCCTTGCTTCTTCATGAGAAATTCAGGAACATCAAGGCATATCATCTGTATCGGGACATACGTACATATGGCAAACAAGAGATCCTGTATGAACGCTCGTCCAAAAACGGAGATATTTACCTGAAATATGAAGAAAAAACGCCACCAGTTGTCGAACAAAACAATGGCAAACTCCTGGTAAAAATTAAAGATGAACTTACCAAACGAATGGATTTGGAGCTTGAAGCAGACCTGGTAATTCTTGTCACCGGGATGGTGCCACGCAATGATAGTGCAGAGATCTCCGGAAAACTTAAGATTCCTGCCGGGAATGATAACTTCTTCAATGAAATACATCCAAAACTAAGGCCTGTTGAGACTGTCATCAATGGCATATTTTTAGGTGGTTCCTGCCAGGGTCCTAAAAATATCTCAGAATCCGTCCAGTCCTCACTATCGGCTGCAGTCAAGATCAATGCGCTTACGAAAAACCCAACTATTCTGCTTGAACCAATTATTGCCCGGATCAATTTTGAAGCCTGTGTCTGGTGTGAGAAATGTGCAGAAGTATGTGAATACGATGCAATTCATCCGTTGGAAATGTATGGCAAAGTTGTGGCATCGGTGAATGAAGCTGTTTGCAAAGGTTGCGGAATGTGTACTCCAATCTGTCCCGTAGATGCCATCGACATTGCCCAGTATTCTAATGCTGAGGTCGAAGGAATGATTGATGGATTTATGAAAAAAGTCGAACTTGAAACCGCAGAAGGTAATGCGTCACAGAGTGCAGGCGGAGAACGTATCATGATGAAAGACATGCCTCAAATCTGGCGTAATATCGCTGGTTCTCTGGAGGATGGTTCAAAGACAATTCCTGCATTAGCAATAGAACTCAAGTTGAATCCTGAACTCATTACCTATCACCTGATGACTATGAATAAATACAGCCTGGTAGAAGCAAATGGATTGAATGATTCGGATGAATATTATACGTATAAACTAAAAAACCTTCCTCATGTCCAGAATTGATCCTGAATTTGCATCGGAAATAAAAAAATACGGAGCGAAGGATTTTAATGCCTGTTTCAACTGCGGTAATTGTACGGCTGTTTGCGGTCTTACTGATAAAAGCGTGAATTATCCACGTATATTCCTTCGTTATGGGATGCTTGGGCTAAAGGAAGAGATTCTGCAAAGCAAGGAAATCTGGTTGTGTTATGCCTGTGGTGAATGTTCTGAAACCTGTCCCCGGCAAGCTGGCCCAGGCGACTATATGGCTGCCCTTCGTCGTTATGCAATCGCCAGTTACGAGCCCACCGGCCTGACAAAACTGATCTTTAAAAGCAAACCCGTTTTTATCCTGTTTACAATTTCTCTTTCTGTTTTGCTTGGATTCTTTCTCTTCACATTGAAACCCGATCACGAAGTTTCCCGATGGCTGTTTACCATCATCCCTTATGCAGTGATCCATAATCTCGGATTGATCATTTTCAGTATCACCGGAATTTCTGTTGTTTGGGGTTTGATAACCATGTTCTTAAAACTTTCAAAGAATATCGTGAAAACAGACAACCCTAAAAGGAATACCTTGAAATCACTGAAAGAAGTCATGAATGAACTTGCAACCATGAACCGCTACCAGACATGCGATAAGGAAGAAGACTCCTTTTGGAAGAATAAACCTGCGGCAGTCCAACCCTGGTTTGTCCATTGGTCAATAATGTGGGGGTTTATAGGCTTGCTTCTTGCAACCGTCCTGGATTTTATGCTTAAAGATCCTGCAACGGATATCTGGTGGCCAAGCCGTATCCTCGGAACCGTTGCCGGTTTGCTCCTGGTTTATGGAACCAGCCTTGCTATAAATTACCGTCTTAAAAAAGTGACCAAAGCCTATTCAGAGACTCGTCTTGCCGACTGGATGTTTTTATTATTCCTTTGGATTGCAGGAATAACTGGGTTCTGGCTGGAGGTTTCAGTTGCTTTAAATGCAGATTATTTGGTTAATCATATTGTCTTACTCATTCATACGATCATTTCTATGGAATTGGTCTTATTGTTTGCTTTTTCAAAGTTTGCCCATGTAGTTTACAGGCCATTGGCTCTGTTTTTTTATTTCAACAATGGGAATAGTAATTAATTAAATGGTATTCATCTTTTAAAAAAACACATTATGGAAAAAAAGAATTTTACTATGGGCTTGTTTTCCGGAAGCCTTGATAAATTGACAGCAGCAGGTATTATCCTGAGCGGTGCAATTGCACATGGCATGTCGGTTGACATCTACGTGCTTTTACAGGGTGCCCGTGCCTTTAAAAAAGATATAGGCGCAGATATTGATAAGCTTTCTATGGCTGAGAATGCAAATCTTAAATCTGAATTTGTGGCATCACTTGAAAGACTGAAAGTTAAATCCTGGCTCGATTTTTTCAAAGAAGCAAAGGGAATGGGTGAGGTTAGAATCCATATCTGCGGCCTTGCAGGAAAGATCTGGGGTGGTGAAAAAATGGAAGACTTCGTTGATATTGTCGATGATATCTGCGGAATAGGTGAATATATCATCAATGCACAGGAGGCAGACCTTCATCTGTTTATTTGATTTATGACAAGTATAATGAAAGTAGCAATCCCAACTGATAATGGTCAGGTGATAGGAAAGAAGTTCAAGGGTTCAAGAGGATTCCTGGTTGCGACCATTGAATCAGGAAAAATCATTCACCAGGAGTTAAGATGGAATCTTTTAAGTGAAATGATAATTTCGGAACATGGATCATTATACAATCTTTGCGATTGCGATGCAGTAATCGTTAACGAGATCGGACAGTGTCAATGCCAAAGGTTGAAGGCTGAAAAGAAAGATATCATCCAAACGGTCGAAACAGATATTCCTAAAGCATTTATTAAATACCTGGATAGTCTTCCCATATTTTTGAAAATAAATTAAATCGCATAAATATCACTAATTAAAAAATCTTTCTTATCTTTGTACCCGTTAATGATATCTTTATGTGGATAACTTTTATAATACTTGGAATCGTAGCTTTTACTTTTACACTATTGTTGATGGTTGCCAGACGAAAGATGGGAAGCATCCAATCTGTACCTGATAGTCCCCAAGTTGTAACCCTTACGGATCAGAATTTTTCAAACAAGATAAAAATCGGGGTTGTTCTTGTTGATTTCTGGGCAGCCTGGTGCGGCCCCTGTAAAATGATGGGCCCCGTTTTGAATGACCTGGCGGAGGAAGTAAACGGGAAAGTGACCATTGGCAAAGTAAATGTGGAGGAACAAAAGATGACTTCGTCGAAATTTAAGATCCGCAGTATTCCAACGATGATCCTCTTTAAAAATGGGATAGAAATTCATCGTTTCACAGGTTTTAAATCAAAAGAGACCATTCTCCGTGAATTCGAACGCAGGTCGTTAAATTAAATAAATACACGGTATTATGAAAAAGTTCCTGATTCTTCTTGTATTTATGGCAATAATTGCAGGATTAACAGATAGCGTCGCACAAAATAAAATGCCTGTAACTAATGTCCCAAAGGTATTGGTATATTATTTTCACCCTACCGACCGTTGTCCGATCGATCAATCCATTGAAGCAAATACAAAAATAGTTATGCAGTCGTTTTTCTCGAAAGAGACCGGGAACGGAACGATAACGTTCCGGGTAATCAACACCGATGATAAGGCCAATGCAAAGATCACGGCAAAATTTGACATTAATGCCCAGGCCCTTTACATCGTTAAACTGGAAAAGGGCAAAGAGATCCAGAAGGACCTTACCCGTTTTGCCTTTGATTATGGCCAGAGCAATCCCGGGAAATTCAAGTCAGGCCTGAAGGATGAAATCGAGAAAGCGTTAAAATAATCCTGTTGAGGGTATAAATACATGATGATATCCTTCTATCTATCTATGTGCCGTCATTAAAAAAACCGGGTATTCCTTGATTATTTCCGCGGAGACTTCTTTCCGGATAACAAAACATGGGGCAATTTTACTGTTATAGAACCCTTCCTGAAGAAGGATTGCTTTCAACTTCTCCGGGTTAAAGCCCTTGTGAACATCCATATTACCATCATGAAATGAACCATCCTCCTGGTAAAGATCCGCAATTGCCAAAATTCCTCCCGGATTTAGAAGATGATAAAATTTCTGAAAGATGGTATTGATATCCTTGATATGATGTAGCACCATTTGGCTATAGATGATGTCGAACTGTTCGCCACTGTATTCTTCTATTTCAAGATTAAAAAACAATGTTTTGAATTTCGAATGGTCACCAGTCTTCATCTTTTGTTCAGCCATATTCAGCATTTCCCGGGAGTTATCCATCAGGGTAATTTCCGAAAACCGGTCTTTCAGGTAAAAACTGAGCAAACCGGTACCGGCTCCAAATTCCATTGCCTTCGTGTTTGGTTTAAAGGCAACCATCTTCTGAAGTTGTCCGGCAACAGCCATTGTTCGCTCAAGATGCATCTTGTTCTTATCCCAGTCCTGTGCTTTTTGATCGAATTCGCTCATCGGTTTGTTATTTTACTTTATGATCATGACAACCACGTTCATGTTCTGTGCAGGTTTGCTCATTGTCTTTAATGGTTCCCTGAAGGAATTCGGCAACGACTTTATCTGCTTGTCCATAGCATCCTCTGACCACCTCAATACCAAATTCATTCAGGTGATTGATTGCACCGGCACCAATGTTCCCGGCAAGCATAACGGATACTCCCTGTTCAGCCAGAATTTTTGCTATTCCCGAATGGCAGCCACATCCGTCTGATACCACAGGGGTTATAGATTCAATATTTTTTTCAGGTGAAATTGTATAAACTGTAAAGTTTTCAGAATGTCCAAAATGTTCATTTACGAAACCATTATGAATAGGTAAGGCGATTTTCATATTTTTTCTTTCTTATTTAGATTTAATTATTATCGAATCAATCAATAACACCTGCCTGCTTTGAAAAAATCATTCTCAAAGCAATAAGGATTAATAAAATCCCGAATATTTTCTTCATCAGATTTTCCGGAAGTTTCAATGCCATCATTGAACCAAAATATCCTCCAACCATAAAAGCAGCAGCAATGATGACTGCATACCAGATGTTCACCTCTCCCGCCTTGTAATAATTATAAGCGGCAAACAAGCCTATGGGAGGTAGCATGATGGCAACACTGGTTCCCTGAGCCGTATGCTGATCAACGCCCAGAAAATAAACCAATGCAGGAATCATTATGATGGCGCCGCCAACACCGAACATTCCTCCAAATACCCCAGCCATCAAACCTATAATGGCCAGGATCAGTATCGTTGTCAGATTCATTTTCTTACCCATTTTATAGAGACGCAATGACCCGTTTTAACTTCTCTGTTATCTCCAATGCTATTGATTCAAGATCCTTGTTTTGAATGGCCATCATCGAAGCAACCGGGTTTACAGCTGAAACTTCTGTCTTTCCGTTTCCCTGATCAACTAAAATGACATTGTAGGGAAGCATGGTGCCGATCTTTTCTTCGATCAATAAAGCTTTGTAGGCATAGCCGGGATTACAGGCTCCGAGTATCTTGTACTTTTTATAATTGATACCCAGCTTTTCATGGAGTTTCTCATGAATATTTATTTCTGAGATGATCCCAAATCCTTCCTTCTTCAGTGAATCGGTTGTTTGTTGAACAGCCTCATCAAATGAGGTATTTAACGTTTTGCTGAAATAATATTCCATATTCTTTCTTTTAAGTGATTCTTGTGTCAAATTTAATATCGCTTCTGCAAAACTACGAACAAAAAGTGATATTAAAACGATTTAAGTGATATTTATGCGCTTTATTTCAAAAACTGTTTTATCTTTGCAGCATTAAATATTTTAGCCATGGATCAATCCTGCGAAGTAAAGAAGAAACCAAAAACATTTAAGGAGTTCATTAAATCCTCCTATTTCCTGAGACCCTTTCTGGGTGTCGTTATCGGTGGAGTTGCCGGGTACTTCTATTATCATTTTATAGGATGCTCTTCCGGATCCTGCGCCATTACCGGCAATCCGTTTATGAGTACGATCTCAGGAGCCTTCCTTGGCTTCTTTGCATTAAACAGTCCCTGTAGTAAATGTTAAATGCGCGAAAGTAGAATGCAGGAATGCGGGAATGCAGTAAATCAATTATCCGGAAATAATAATCATAAAATTAAACAATATGTTACAGACAAATTTGAAACACATTTTTACCGCGGATGAACACAAGAAGTTCATTGAAGAAAATGAAAACGTTATGATCTGCTGCGGGAGGATGGGGCCAATGTGCATCCCGGTATACGGAATCATAGAAGACCTTGAACCGAAGTACCAGCATGTGAAATTCCGCGATATGGAATTCAACAGTCCGGAATCCCATGTCATCAGGAATGCTCCGGAATGCAAGGGATTCATGGGAATACCTTTCACAGTTTACTACAAAAAAGGAAAACTCGAAAAAGCAACCACGAGCATACAATCCATGGAGCAGATCACAACGATCCTGGATACCCTGTTTGGAACACCTTTAGAAAATCGGCAGAATTAACATCTGAAATAAAAATTCTTGCCCAATCAGAATTAACATATCATCAATGAATATGATAACACCCATGGAATATCGTATTTTTGAAATAAAAAAAATAGTGAGGACGATTTTTTTCCTTGCACTAGCAGCATTGTTTATTTATAATTTAATTTCTTAACCAAAAACTTGAATCTTATGAAAAAGAACATGGGAATCATCGATATTACCATCAGGTTAGTAATTGCAGCCTTGGTCATCGTTCTGTACTTTACACATGTTATTTCAGGAACGCTCGCTATTATACTATTGATCATTGCCGGAATCTTCATCCTTACCAGCTTTTTGAGTTTCTGCCCAGCCTATCTTCCCTTTGGGATCAGCACCCGAAGTAAGGAAAAGGTATAACAATAAAGTCAGCGTTCTTAATGAAATCCAGGCGGGTGATAAAAGTCACTTCGCCTTTGGATGTTAATTACCAATGCCAAAGGCTTTCTGCATTATACTTTGAATTGTATAGATGTCAGGGCAAGTGCAAAGGAATGGAGAAAGGAAAAGGTATGATGCACCAATACCGGAGGGGACAAGGGCAACAGGGGGGTGGAAATAGAATGGGGAATGACAGTTGTACTAAATAAGTGACCAAAACATATAGTACCTTTAGTAAATCAGATTAAAAATGTATCCTACAAATACTATCCCCAGAGAAACCACTCCGATGAACGTAAATATCAGCCTCATTTTAAGTACTTTTCGCAAGATGATCATTTCAGGTAGCGATAGACCGATAACTGACATCATAAATGCCAGCGCAGTTCCCAATGGCACACCCTTTTCAATCAACACACTAACTATAGGAATGATGCCCGCTGCATTCGAGTATAAAGGGACACCTATTAAGACAGACAAAGGAACAGAATACCAGACCGATTTTCCCATGAGATTTGCCATAAATTGCTCTGGAACATAGCCATGAGCTGCTGCTCCAACAGCAATACCAATAATAATATAGATCCAGACTTTACCAACAATTTCCTTTACGGCAGTGTAACCGGATTGAATCCTGTCACTGAACTTTATTTTTGCATCCTGATCATCTACATGTCCAGTTTTGATTTCGTAAACCCAGCTTTCAACATATTTTTCTAATTTGAGTTTGCCGATTACCCATCCGGCGGTGATGGCAATGACCAGCCCCGTACCAACGTAAATTGCAGCGACTTTCCATCCAAACATTCCAAAAAGCAGGATCACCGCAACTTCATTGATCATAGGGGCTGCAATCAGGAACGAAAAAGTGACACCAAGCGGGATCCCGGATTCAACAAAACCAAGAAACAGGGGAATGGCAGAACAGGAGCAAAATGGTGTTACGATCCCCAGCATAGAGGCCATGACATTCCCAGTGAAAAGCGACTTTCCTTCCAATGCTTTCCGGGTTCTTTCAGGAGTGAAAAAACTCCGGATAATCCCTACTCCGAAAATGATCAGAATCAGCAACAGAAGAACTTTCGGCACTTCAAAGATGAAGAAACGCAGGGTTTCAGTGAGACGCTTTCCTAATGGCAATTTTATTACATCATCAATAAACCAGTTGGTGACCGGTTGAAGATTGAAATATATCAGAACCCACAGCCCTAATAGAATTATTGGTATCAGCCATTTATACGATTTCAGATTCATGTTGCTGATATTTCTACTTACCATGTCCGTATTCAATCAAGTATTATTTAGACTATTCCGAATGAAACCAAAATATAATAGATTCCTACCAGGATGAACAATACTGATATGATCCTGCGGAACCACAATTCAAAAAGTTTTATCCGGTTGTAAAGTGTCCCGACATTTCCTACTGCGTAAGCAAGCAGCCATGCAAAGATGATAACTGGTAGACCGGTGGCAATAGCAAAAACTACGGGCAGGTACAATCCACTGGCGCTGGAAATGGTCATGGGAATCAGCATCGCGAAATACAGAACACCGCTATATGGACAAAATGCCATGGCAAAGACCACTCCCAGTAATAGTGCACCCCAATAGCTTCGTTTGCTGTGTTCCCCCATCTTTTCAGTCAAACCAGAAAACCCAGGCAGTTTTATATTAGTAAAATCAAGCATAAAAATCCCGATCAGAATCAGGAACGGCCCCAGCAGTTTCTCTCCCCATCCCTGGAAGAGCATGCTTATATGCATTTTGCTGGCTCCGAAATATAAAATAACACCCAACCCAGTATATGTGATTGCCCGGCCCAGGGTATAAACCAACCCGTTGATGAAAACCCGCCTGCGGCTTTCAATATCACGACTGATAAACCCTATAGCTGAAATATTGGTTGCCAGCGGGCATGGACTTATAGCCGTCATCAGACCTAATATGAATGCCGTCAGCGTCGCATACTGTGAATTTTCTAGAATTGCCTGGAGATATTGCATGAAGTTCTGATTTGAAAATTTGAAAATTTGAAAATGATGATGTTGATTTGAAAATTTGAAAATCGGATTAATGTGACTTTGAGGTGCTGATAATTTTTGAAATGATTTTGATTATTGACTGAAGTTTTTCTTTTAAATTTTTATCGTAGGGATAGTTCTTTGACATTTCACACAAATGGAGCCAGTATTCAGTTTCATCAGCTTCTTTGGCGGCAATTTTCATTTTGTGGATAAAATCTGCTTTGCTTTCGGCATTTTGCGCTTCCCTGATATTCGAGCCAATCGAAGTTCCGGATCTAAGTATCTGATGTGCAACGGCAAATTTCTTATGAACTTCCAGCAATTCCGAATACTCAATTATCGATAATGCAAACTCAAGAGATAACTTTACTATCAGATTTTCCTTATCATTCCTCATAATATTCAAATTCTCAAATCTTCAAATCTTCAAATCATTTAATCATACTGTCAACCGTTTTCTTAATCTCGGCAGTTAACTTTTCAGGATTGTTGTTGGCATACAAGAATCCCTTTTCTGTCAGATCCACATGCTTGTCTCCGCAAATTACGATCAGGGTTTGACCTTCAATTTTATATTTAGCGCCAATAGCTTCTCCGGCTTTCTCATCGAGGTTGACACTTTTGAATTTGATCTCACCGCTTTTTACTTTCTCCGGATACAATGTTTCAACGGCCTTCTTAGATACATTTTCCACCTTCTGGCAGGTCATACAACGACGTGTAAAATGAAAATAATAGACCTCAATTTTAGTGGTAGGGACAGGATTTCCGGCAAATATCCCGGCAATCATAAAAGTTGTCAGAAAAAACATTATGCTCTTTTTCATATAATTGAATTTATTTTGTCAATAATTGCTTGAGTTCATCGGAAGAAGGAACACGGCCTTTAACGACCACTTTCTCATCCACAACCAGGGCAGGCGTCGACATTACCCCATATTTCATGATCTCCATAATGTCTTCCACTTTGGTTATCGTAGCATTGATGCCATTTTTCTCAACCACTTCACGTGTAAGTTTGTCCAGTGTCTTGCATTTGGAACAACCCGGACCTAGAATTTTAATTTCCATATACCATTCGTTTAATAGTAATTTTAATTGAATTTCTTACCGCTGATAAAATAAGTTGAATAGACTTTTTGCCTCTTCCCAGTTTTCTTTGTTGATACAATATTTTATATAGGGAGGGTTGATCTCGCCCTGGATTAGACCGGCCTTTTTCAACTCTTTCAGATGTTCGGAGAGTGTTGACCGGGCAATGGGCAGTTCTTCAGCCATATCGCCGCTGTAACAGCATTTATCGATATTATCAGCGAGAAAGTCGAGGATAAAAATCCTTACCGGATGTGCCATTGCTTTTGCATACCGGGCTATTTTTTCCTGGTTTTCTGTATAATATTTCTTTTCTGTGATCATTTCATTTTGTATTTCGTAGAATAACGAAACAAAAGTACACTTTTTTTAATTACTATGATTTTTTTTAACAGGATACAGATATTTTAAAACCAAGTTGTAGCCAAGTAAAGACCATACGACACAACAGATGGCGACAATCATCCTGAATGAGGAGATGGAACATGAACAGGACATAGAGGAATTCCTGCTTGACCTTGTAACGGATAAAAGAGGATTACCGTAAATTCCGCTTATAGAATTTCCTGAATCAGGTAGTCGAGTCAAGGGATTTCTGCTGTAGATGAACCGGTAGCAAAAATATCAGGTAAAGATGATCTGGGTCTGCAATCCTCCGCATAGTGCATAGAAATCGCCGACGGTCAGCACACCTTTAATTCCTTCCCAGAGATCTTCCTTTTTCAGTTTGAACATGTCCATGGCAAGTTTACAGGCATAAATCTCACCGCCACCGGCATCGATCATCTCCAGGAACTCCTTCACGCCGGGAATATCCAGTTTTTCCATCTGGCTCTTCATCATCGCCGATACGCCAGCCTCAACACCGGGAAGCATCCCCAGGATTGACGGGAATGGCAATCCACCGGGCATGCGCATGGCCGGGTTTCCGATGGTTCCGGTATGCAACCTGTTCATTTGTTTTTTTGTTATAGCATCCAGACCGAAAAAGGTAAAAAATACCCTGGTCTCAATTCCTTCCATCACCGCGCCATTGGCCATGACCAGCGTCGCAAAGACATCTTCGATCGTGCCTTTTGCACAGATGATACAGACTTTTTTTAAGGGGAATTCTTCTTTGTTTGTCATTTTTGGTTTGATTTAGGATGATGACACAATTTTTATTTACTTACTGTATTTTTATTCCGTTAAACACAACTGGCGGGCTTTGGGATCCCTGCGACCTTCGCAGCTTTCTTCATGGGAGCACCCGGGAATAGGCCATAAAATCCTTTGATATCTACGATCCCCGAATGACCAACTAACCTGATCGTAAGGGTTTCACTTTTCTTCTGTTTTTCACGCAGATAATTCAGGATCGCGAAATGTTGTTCCGTAAGTTCGAGACCCTCTTCTTTTGCAATTTCAACGGCAATTTCTTTTGTCCATTGGGAAGGATCTGTCAGATATCCTTCTTCGGTAACGTCGACTGTTACACCTGCTATTGCTTTCTGTGACATAAAAATGAATTTTAGATTTATGAATTGAGTTTATAAAGTTTGTAAAGTTTATAAAGTTATAAAGTACCATTAATCTTTTTACTCACCAGTTCGCCAGTTCACCAATTCACCAGTTTTTTGTTTCGCTAATTCGCTATTCCGCTATTTCTTTTACTAACCTTAGCGAGTAGGAAATTGATTTTCTCACCTCTTTCGAACGAAGCTGGCGGAAGATCTGCCACAGGGAAAGATTGTCCTTTTCATCTTCCATCTTTACCTCTGTAATCACCCTGGTGGCCCTGTTCAACGCAGCAACAAGAGCAGGATCGGAGAGATTCCGCAGGATTCCGGCGATATTTTCCAGGTTGCCTTCTACTTTCCGGAGGTCTTCCACTGTAAATGTCTGGATCCATTTATCCATAAAACGCGATAACTGCCGGATATAGTCAAAATATCCCTTCTGGTCCAGTTCATTCATTTTATTCACTGCATCCAGCCCCACCTGATGCAGGATCGGGGTGGCATCCTTCATAAAATCCCTTGCACTTTCCATCATGCCGAGCATTTCATGAAATGTGTCGAGGTTTTGAAGGACCTTGATGACCAAACAGGAGATGCCACAGGAATCAAGTTCCACCTGTGCCTTGTCGAGCATTACAACGCTGTGTTTGAATGCATCTTTTGCAACAATGGAAACATCAGTAACGAGGTCGTCAAATTCCTCTCTTTTCCTGTTTTGCTGCTCCACAAACTCCAGCAGCCGGTCCAGTTTTTGGTCGAGGTGTTGGATTTGTTCCCGGATATCTTTTTCTTCCATGATTCTATTTACATTTTTTTACCTGCCATAGTCATTTTGGAATCTATCGGCATTTCCTTGCCTTTTAACAGGATGTGCCAGTAGATCCACCGGAACATCAGTTTCCCGTAGTGATTGGTACGGCTTTCTTTCAATAACCCGAAAGGGCCAATGCCCGGGAAAGGGAAAAATCCCGGAAGAGGTTCAGTATCATAATTGAAATCGATGAGGGCGCCTTTGCCAAATCCGGTTTCGATATAGCAGTTGGCATGGCCGTCGAAGGAGGCTGTGAAGGGTCTGTTTTCGATTGCACAGAGTAAATTCTCCGTCAGAACATCGGCTTGAAAATGCACTACAGACCCGGCTTTGGAGGTCGGGAAATTTCCTGCATCCCCGATCACGAAGATATTGGGAAAAAGATCCGACTGCAGGGTGTGTTTATGGGCTTTTGCAAAATTCATATCATCGCCCAACCCGCTCCGGCCAATCAACGGATCTCCTTTATGAACAGGTACGGTTACAAGGCAGTCGTAGGGGATTTCCCTTTCATCATAAGAAACGATGACCTTCCTTTCGCTATCCACTTTTTCAAGATAGAAATCCGGAACGATTCGGATGTTCTTATCTTCAAGTAAATTTCCCAGCATTTTCGAGGCCCTCGGCTTGGTAAATGCGCCTGACATCGGGGTTACATAGGTAATGTTCACCTTTTTCCGCAATCCCCTTTCTACGAAAAATGCATCGGCAAACATCACGAATTCCAATGGAGCAACCGGGCATTTAATGGGAATTTCGGCGATGTTCAGTACCAGTTCGCCTCCCTGCCAGGTCTTGAAGAAATTGGCCAGCGCCAGCGCTCCTTCAATAGTATAAAAGTCGAAAATGTTCTTGTGCCAGGAAGGACCTTTCATGCCCGGCGTTTCCTCCGGTACCGTCCGCGTGCCTGTCGCGATGATGAGAAAATCGTATTTCAGGGAAACGCCATCATTCAGGATCACATGATTCTCCGGCGCATTGATCTTCTCAATTTCTGCGAAAATGATATTCACCCCCAACGGAAGAAAACTGGTTTTGGGTTTTACAACATCAGCATGGGTATACATCCCGAAAGGAATAAATAAAAAACCCGGCTGATAATAATGGGTTTTGAGTTGATCCACAATGGTGATCTCCCATTCTTCACGGGCCAGGATCTTTCGCATTTTATTTGCCATAATAGTTCCACCTGTTCCGGCACCAAGTATCAGTAGTTTTTTCATTCCCCGAATTGTTTTTTTTGTTTGTGAAATTTTTAACAAATGTAAATATAAATATTATTCGATATGAAAAATTTGTAAAAAAAAGGTATTTTATTTTTCATGCCTCATTTTCCCGCTCGTTTCCAATTCCTTCATACCTTTGTAGCGATTTTTGAAACAATGGGAAGGATACTTGCGATCGATTACGGACAAAAGAGGGTTGGACTTGCTGTGACCGATGAGTTGAAGATCATTGCCACAGCACTGGTTACGGTTCCTGCAAATGAGGTCATGGCCTTCCTGAAAGAGTATACATTGCGGAATGCGGTGGAGTGTTTTGTTGTTGGAGAACCTAGACAGATGAACAATACGGCTTCGGATTCGGCAAAATACATCGAGCCCTTTATCCGGAGACTGAAAGCAGAATTCCCGGAAATACCGGTAGAAAGGATGGATGAGCGGTTTACTTCTATGATAGCCGTGCAGGCCATACGGGAATCAGGGGCGAAGAAAAAAGATCGCAGGGATAAATCGCTGGTTGATACCGTCAGCGCTGTGATCATCCTGCAGTCTTTTATGGAAAAACGAACGATGACAAAGTAACCACATCGTCCGGGCATTTTTTAACCAATAAATAGCAAAACAGAATGATTCTTCCGGTTATAGCATTTGGTCATCCTACGTTAAAAAAAGTTGCAAAAGAAATCAATCCGGATCATCCCGGCCTGGAAAAGCTTATCGGCGACATGTTTGAAACCATGTACCAGTCTGATGGCGTCGGACTGGCGTCACCGCAGGTTAACCAATCCATCCGCCTTTTTATTATCGATGCTGCTCCCTATGCCGATAAATACGCTGAAGCAAAAGATTTCAAGAAGGTATTTATCAATGCGAAAATCTATAAAGAAGAGGGTGATGAATGGGGTTTCAATGAAGGCTGTCTCTGTTTTCCCGGAGTCCGCGAGGATGTTCAGCGGAAACCGGTAATTTACATGCGCTACCAGGATGAAAATTTTCAATCTCATGATGACCGTTTCCACGGAATTGTGGCCCGCGTGATCCAGCATGAATATGATCATACCGAGGGCATCCTCTTTATCGACAGGCTGAGTTCATTGCGGAAAATGCTCCTGAAAGGCAAACTGAACGATATCTCCAAGGGGAATGTGGATACATTTTATAAGATGATCTTCCCCTTGCAGAAAAAAGGCAGAAAGTAATTGATAATTGAAAATTGATAATGCATAATTGAAATTGAATTCCACAACCCAATACCCTTTACCCACACATCCAGCATCCAGCATCCAGCATCTAAAACCTAATACCTAAAAACAAATATTCATAATTCATAATTCATAATTCAAACTCATAATTCATAATTAATTCGTTTCCCATGAGAAAATTAAGTTTACTAACAATAGTTCTGGCATTCGCTGTTCTATCTGGTTGTTCCCCATCCAGGGAAAAATCGATTAAAACGATCACCGGTTTGGAAACCAGGCTGTTCTCCCCGGCTGCGACTGGGTTTGATAAAGTAAAGGCCGACAGCCTTCTTTCAGCTTATGAATCCTTTATGAAACATTTCCCGGAGGATTCGCTTACCGTGAAAATCACCTTCAAAGCTGCAAACCTGGGCATGAACATGGGAGATGGTACAAAAGCCATCGAACTTTTCGACAAGTTTATTGAAAAATACCCGGATAACCCGAAAGCCGCTGTCTCCTTGTTTTTCAAAGCTTATATCTACGAAAACCAGATAAAGAATCTGGATAAGGCCAAGGAGATCTACTTGCAATTCATTGAAAAGTACCCCGAGGGCGATTTTACCAATGATGCGCGGATTGCCTTACAAAACCTTGGAAAATCACCGGAACAGATGGTCCGGGAATTCGAGGAAAAACGCAAAACTGACAGCATTCGTGTTGCAGACTCGCTGGCCGCGTTGAAACCAGTCAAACATCCAAAGAAAAAGAAATAAACCGGGACCGGGATTCTTCTATTTAAAGAATTTCTCCATAGCATTGGCAAGGTCGGAGGGGGTGACTTCTTTCGACAGATGTCCTTCGTGGCTGTAAGAGATTGTTCCGCGTTCTTCCGAAACAATGATAGCCAGGGAATCGGATTTTTCGGTGATCCCTACGGCAGCGCGGTGGCGCAAACCATAATTGGGTGGAACTTCCGGGTTACTGCTGACCGGCAGGATGCACCGTGCCGCACGGATGGTACCGCCGGCAATAATCACTGCACCATCGTGAAGGGGGCTGTTCTTGAAAAAGATCGTTTCCAGAAGAAACTCGGAGATCCTGGCATCCATTACCTGTCCCGTTTCAATATAAGCCTTTAACTCATTTTGCCCTGTGATCACGATCAGGGCTCCGGTATGGGTATCTGCCATTTTCTGACAGGCCTTGACGATCGTGTCAATGTGAAAGTGGATGGGATCATCCAGCTGAATCTTCCAGAAGAGGAAACGTTTCCGGGTCGACTTGATGATCCGGGTATTTCCCACCATGAGGAGAAACTGCCGGATCTCCGGCTGAAATACCACGATCAGCGCAATAAATCCGACACTGATAAACTGCCCGAGGATCTCGCTCAGCAGTTGCATCTGGAATGCCTTAACCACTTTCCAGATCAGGTAAACTGCAATGATGCCTATGAAGATCCGTATAGCGGCTGTACCCTTTACAAGGTTGTACACCTCGTACAGCAATACTGAAAAGAGTATGACATCGATGATGTCGACGATGCGGATGTCAAAAAGACCGGTAATGCTGAGGAGAAGCAACTCTTGAATTATGAAATTTGAATTATGAATTATGATATCCGGCAAAAGTAAGAAAATTCCGGATTCCGGGTTAATATGTGAAATGTGAAATGTAATCAATTATTTTGTAGTTTTAAAATCCCCAAACCACGTACTAAGTCAACGGCCGGGATTTTTTTAATAGTCAAATGTTTGTAATTTCGTATTTTCATTCCGCATCAGTATAAACCCGGCATTAATTTCCAATTTGATTTTTAATATGAAGAACTTCGGGATAATATTCCTTTCATACCTCCTTATTTTTTCTTCTGTGGTATTTTTCTCCTGTAAAAAAGAAAAAGCAGGGGGCGGATCGAAAAGTTCCGCATATAACGACAACAGCAGCCATAATGTCGGTACAGCTTGCATGAACTGCCATAATTCAGGAGGATCGAATCAATACTGGTGGACTGTTGCCGGAACGGTTTTTAAACCGGATTCAACCAGCCTGAATTCCAATTCGACGATTTATTTATTCAGTGGCGCAAATGGAACAGGGAACCTTCTTCTCACACTTCCAGTTGACGTAAAAGGTAATTTTTATACTTCCTCTTCAGTCAGTTTCGGATCCGGTCTCTATCCTGAGGTAAAAAGTTCCTCAGGTGAAATTCGTTATATGCAATCGCCCACAACAAACGGAAACTGCAATTCTTGTCACAACTCTTCAAAGAGAATCATTGTTAACTAAGGATCTCTATTACCTTTTTCATTTTTCATTCTTCATTCTTCATTATCCTTCCATTTCCCTTCGATTTATGTATCTTTGTTTTAATCAGACAACTTATTGGAAGAAAATTGCCTGATTACTAAAATGAGAATACGTTACTTTTTTCTGCTTCTTCTGTTGTTTTTCTCTTGCACCAGTGTGGTGTTTGCCCAGCTGACAGTTACCCAGGGTGCCGCTTTGGGTATGACCCCTCTTCAACTGGTTCAATCCAGGCTTGTGGGCCAAGGTGTCACAGTTTCAAATGTAACGTTCAACGGTTCTGCCACAAATATTACCTCAAACCAGATCGGCTCTTTTGATGCCGTCGTTGGAGCTTATGTTCAATTAGGGCTCAGTGGTGGCATTATCATGTCCAGCGGGAAGGTTATAGATGCAATCGGGCCAAATACGCTACCATTGGCCAGCTCTGCAATGGGTACGCCCGGCGATCCAGATCTAAACCTGCTCTCAGGAAAAACCACTGCTGATGCAGCTATTATAGAATTTGATTTTATTCCTGTTGCCGATACGCTAAAGTTTCAATATGTATTTGGCTCAGAGGAATTTTTCTTTTATTGTAATTCAAATTACAACGATTGTTTTGGATTTTTCCTAAGTGGTCCTGGTATAACCGGCCCCTATTCCAACAACAGTATCAATATTGCCAAAATGTTTGATGGCATTACTGATGTTACAATTAATAACCTCTGTAATGATAACATGTCTCAATGGTGTAATGCCCCGACCACTGGCTGGCCAACCTGTACCTTTCCTCGCGGGGACGGTGTATATTTCAGGTACAATGGATTCTCATTCGTGTTCACAGCCTGGCATATTGTTCAACCCTGCCAGGTTTACCATATTAAGTTAGCTGTTGCAGATGCATATGATGATATATGGGACTCAGGAGTTTTTTTGCAGGAAAACAGTTTTTCGGCAAGCGGTTTTACCGTCACTAATAATTTTACTCACCCGGGTCTCGGACAGGTGGCCATTGAAGGCTGCAGCGATGCCACAATCACTTTTAAGCTTCAAGCGCCGACGCCAATAAATGATACCATTCGTTACACCATCGGTGGAACTGCCACCAATGGCATTGATTATACTTCTATTCCGGATAGTGTAATCATTCCTGCCGGGATGGACAGCGTTTTTCTCGTCATTCATCCCCTGATGGATAATATCCCTGAAGGCACCGAAATGGTAATTCTGGACATCCCGATGATTAATTGCAGCGGAGGAACCACTTACCATGACACCATCTTTATCCTCGACAATTTTACACTCATCGCCAGTGTCGGGAATGACACCTCGATCTGCCAGGGACAATCGGTCACACTTCATGCCCAGCATACCGGGGGGCAAGTCCCTTACAGTTATTTATGGAATACCGGATCGACACTTCAGCAGATTACGGTATCCCCACCCATAGGGCCAAACATCTATTATGTGGATATAACCGACGGATGTACAACTGTTGCAAGGGATACCGTGATTGTCAACGTGCTTGCCCATCCTGTGGTTACAAATATTAATCTGGTCTCAACAGTATGTACGGGATTTGCGACAAATATTGTCCCAGAATCAAGCGTACTGGGATCGACATTTTCATGGACCCCCACATGCGGCAATATTAATATTTCCGGATATTCGGCAGGAAGCGGACTGACGATCAACCAGACGTTGTTTAATACGGGAACAACCATTGATACGGTCATTTATCATGTTACCGCAATAGCAGCGGGTTGTACTTCTTCCCTGGTGAAAGACTTTAAAGTTGCCGTGATCCCCGCTGCTGATGCCTATTTCCAGCCAAACGGCCAGTCGTTCTGCACTGGGGGAATCACCGCAATCTCGATCCTGTCGCACCTTTCCGGCACTACATATTCATGGACATACACCCTGGGCTCAGCCAACCTGAACGGAGCCGCAAACGGGAATGGAAATCTTATTACTCAAAACCTGATCAATTCGGGGTTTACGATCGATACTGTAACTTATCACATTACTCCCGTAAACAGCGGTTGCACGGGATCAATATTCAATGTAAAAGTAGCAGTTTACCCGATCCCTGATTCATGGTCCACACCTGCTGCTCAATCATTGTGCGGAGGTAATTCAACCGGCCTCAGCCTTTCTTCTCATGTAGCAGGCGCAATCTTCACCTGGACGGCAACCTGTCCTTCCTCCAATGTTGGCGGCTATGGTCCCGGCAGCGGAACATCCATCATCCAAACATTGACCAATTCCGGCACTACCAGTGAAGTCGTCACTTATACCGTGACTCCAATGGCAAACGGTTGCACCGGAAACACTTTAACAACCATCCTGGTTACCGTCACTGCGACCCCTGTACTGACCAATACCACATTATTTTCCGTCTGTTCCGGAGGTACTACAAATATTGTTTTGCAATCCAACCCATCACCTGCAACTTTTGCCTGGACAGCCAGCGGCAGTTCCCCGAATGTTACAGGATTTTCATCAGGTTCCGGCAGTTCCATAATTCAAAGCCTGGCCAGCACAGGTTTTAATAATGAAACCGTTACCTACAGCGTAACCCCATTCTTTCTGGGATGTTCGGGAATAACCACAAATGTATTGGTCACCGTATTTCCTGTTGCTGATGTTTATTTCATACCCAACGGGCAAACCATTTGTTCCGGGACAGCGCCTTCCATCGGGCTCAACTCCCATGTTACCGGCGCAAGCTATACCTGGAATGGCAGCGGAAGTTCAGGAAATATCAGCGGGTTTGGGCCGGGTTCAGGCAGCCCGATCAGCCAGTTGTTGAACAGTACCGGCTCAAACATTGAAACTGTAACCTATACTATAACCCCATCTGCCAATGGTTGCACAGGAACTCCGAATAACGTGGTTGTTATCGTAAAACCCCTGGCTGCAGTTTCATTTACTCCCTGCACCGATATAATCACCACCACCGATGCCAACCTGATTACGCTGAAGGGCGGATTGCCCCTGGGCGGAACATATTCAGGAACCGGCGTCAATACCGGTCTGTTTAATCCTTCAGTTGCCGGGGCCGGAACACATGCAATTATATATTCCTACAGCAACATGTATGGTTGTGCCAACACTGCTTCCCTGAATATCACGGTGCTCAATCCCCTGCCATTTTTCTGTGACAGTCCGTTCACCGATGTAAGGGATAATAAGCAGTACCCGACCATTAAATTAGGCGCGCTTTGCTGGATGGCAGCCAACCTCAATTTCGGGATGCAGATTCTTTCCTCTGCCATGCAGCGCGATAATTGCACGGTCGAAAAATACTGCTTCAATGACATTTCTTCCAACTGTTCTACTCTCGGCGGACTTTACCAATGGGATGAGATGATGCAGTTCGAAGCGGTTGAAAGTATCCAGGGCTTGTGCCCTCCCGGTTGGCACGTTCCTTCTGAAAATGAGTGGAATACACTGTTCGGCCTTTACATCAGTAGTGGATTTGCCGGGAGTCCCCTGAAATATTCCGGGTATTCCGGGTTTAACGCATTTCTCAATGGGATCCGTTTCGATAACAGGAACTGGAATTTCGATACTTTTGCAACATTCATGTGGTCTTCCACCTCACATGGGCTATACAAGGCCTGGGTTCATGGCATGAATTCTATCAACCCTAGTGTTTCCTATTATCCGGGAAACCGTTCCAATGCTTTCTATGTACGCTGCGTGAAGAATTAGCTGGTGAGCTGGCGAGTTGGTGAGCTGGCGAACTTGCGAGTTGGCGAGTTGGTGAGTTGACGAAGGTTTAGGATTAATATATTTCACTTATATTTGTACAAAAAATATACATCCAGCATCCAGCATCCAGCATCCAGCATCCAGCATCCAGCATCCAGCATCCAGCATCCAGCATCCAGCATCCAGCATCCAGCATCCAGCAATCATGAAGATCCTTCTAATCGAAGACGAAAAAGAACTTTCTTCCACGATAGAAGCCTATCTTACTAAGGGAAAGTATTTATGTGAGACGGCCCTTACTTATCAAAGCGCGCTGGAGAAGATACACATGTATAAATACGATTGTGTGATCGTTGACATCACGCTTCCTGACGGGAACGGGCTGAATATCATCCGGGAGTTGAAAGAAGAGCAAATCGACACGGGGATTATCATCATCTCTGCAAAAAATTCATTGGATGATAAAATCGATGGGCTGAACATCGGTGCGGATGATTACATCACCAAACCGTTTCATCTTTCCGAGCTGAATGCAAGGATCAAATCCATCATCCGCCGAAGAAATTTCGGAGGAACCAATGAGGTCATCCTCAACGAGATCAGGATTTTCCCTGAACAGATGCAGGTCTTCATCTATGAAAAAGAGACCATCCTCACAAAAAAAGAATTCGATCTCCTGATGTTCTTTCTCTCAAACAAAAATCGTGTCCTGACAAAGGAATCCATTGCAGAACACCTCTGGGGCGAGGAAATGGACATGGCAGACTCGTATGATTTCATTTATACCCACATCAAGAACCTTCGGAAAAAAATGATCGAAAACGGCGGCCATGATTATATTCAGACCATTTATGGCATGGGATATAAATTCCTTACGGCATGAACTTGCTGACCCGTTCATCGATCAATTATATCTTTTTCTCAGTTGTAGCTTTCGTGATCGGGGGGATCATATTTTTTCATGTAATAAAAACTATTTTTTACCGCCAGATCGATGAAAACCTCAAGACAGAAAAACTGTTGATTGAAGAACAGATCGACTTTTCAGATAGCCTTCCCGATTTACGTCAGGTTTTCAGCCATATGATCGAAGTTACGGTATTTAATTCCCCCAAGAAAAAATTCGAATTCATAAAGGATACGATGCTGTATGATAAAAGCAGGGATAAATTGTTACCGGTTCGCCAGTTGATCTGCGAAAACACCTCCATCCAGGATAAAGGTTACATCATCAGTATTTCAAAACCCCTGGCAGAAACCACCCGGATGATCACGACCATCGTGGGCGCCCTGGTTTTACTCTTCGTTTTTTTGACCGGCTTGCTCATCTTTGTGAATTATTTTATTTCGAAAAGTATCTGGGTGCCATTTAACAAAACCCTGGAGAACCTCAGGAATTTTGACATCAGCAGAGATGCTCCCCTGGCGCTGACAGAAACAAGGATCAGTGAGTTCCGGCAGCTCAACAAAACCCTGGACCGCATGGCGAAAAAGATGCGGCGCGACTATATTAACCTGAAGGAGTTTAACGAAAATGCATCCCATGAGATCCAGACTCCCCTGGCTATCATCAAATCAAAAGTGGAATTGCTGATCCAGGGTGAAGGATTGAACGAAGAGCAGATGGGAATGATCAACTCAGTTTATGATGCTACAACAAGAATGTCGCGGCTCAACCAGGGATTGCTATTGATCTCGAAGATCGATAACAATCAGTTCCATCACACCGAACAGGTGGACCTTCAAAAGGTCATGGAAAAAACACTGGAACATTTTGAAGAGATCATTGACCTTAAGAAGATCCGGATCCTTCATCATTTTAATGCTCCCTCCTGCACACAGATGAACCCGGCATTATCGGAGATCCTGGTTTCCAACCTGGTGAGTAATTCGATCCGGCACAATGTCGAAGAAGGAGAGATCCGTATCACAATGGATTCCGATGGCTTCGAAATTGCCAACACCGGACATCCTCTTACCATTTCGCCGGATGAGCTTTTTAGCCGTTTCCGGAAATCAGAAAGAACAAAGGATTCGGTTGGACTTGGTCTTGCCATTGTAAAAAAGATCGCCTTGCTCTACCAGTTTGATATCCGGTATGAAGTAAAAGAAAATATTCATCTGATAAAGGTGAATATTCATTCCTCCAAAAAACAGGATATCGCCACAACAGATGTGTCTTCCTGAAAAAAAACATGAATACCTTTACAACAGAAAAAAGGTGCAAAGGCCGGGGAATGGAACAGAACCTGTTTGGAAAGACCGCATTGATCCATGCTTTCTTCAGATTTGAAACAGATTCATTTTTGATTTTTGTCATTCAAAACCTGAATGATTTACATAAAATTTAAAGGAAAATGAAAAAAGTTGTAGTAACGATGATTGCCCTGTTATTCGTAACATTCGCATATTCACAAACCAAAACCGAAATAAAACCAGCCGACCTTTCAAAAGGCGTTTCGACTTATATCACAAAGAATTTTTCCAGTTACAGGGTTGACAAGGCTTTTAAAATAGACAATAAGGGTGTTATGTCAACCCAGGTAATGGTTTCCAAAGGATCTGAGAGACTGGCACTCACATTTGACAAAGAATTCAAGCTCACCAAGAAGGAAGCCATAAAGCCGGATGTGAAGATAGTTCCTGTAAAAGAAGAAAAGAAACCCTTACCCCCGGTAAAAAAATAATTATCTGATGAAAATCACTTTCATTTAGTAAATAAACTGCATACAAGTGGATCCCTGAAATTTTTTCAACTCCAGCGTTTCCTTTTATCCAAATACCAGGTCAAATGTATTTTCCGTAAGGGTGTATCAAGCATTAACTGGTGGTTCTGCGATTCTCGTCGATCCTAACAAACCTGACGAATTTTTTTTATCTTTGCATGAGAAGATGAACCTTAAAAAGCAACCTTTCCGTTGCAAGGTTGTCCAAGAGGAGCAGAGGGGTTATTGTCTATTTATCGCGGCTTTTCATGTTTAAACGGTTTACGTTTTCATTTACGCTATTCTTTCTGTTGCTTGTTTTACAGGTTTATTCGCAAACAACCCTCTTAATCAGCAACGATACCACAATCTGCCTCGGAGGATCGGCAACATTAAGTGCAACAGTTACAAGCGGCAGTTATGGTACAAGCAGTTATACCTTTCAAATAATCCCTTATGCCCCTGAGCCATTTTCAGGGGGAACTCCATTAGACCAAAGTTTTACTTATTGCACAGGAGCAAGTGCTCATGATGATTGCTATGGAGGACCTTTCCCCATTGGGTTTTCGTTTTGCTTTTTTAATCAAACTTATACCCAGTTCTATGTAAGTTCCAATGGATGGATCAGCTTCTCACCACCGATCCCTTCCTGGACAAATTATACACCGGATACATTACCAAACAACGCATCGAGTATTCCTAAAAATGTCATTTTCGCCCCCTGGCAGGACTGGCAGCCGGATGCCCTTGATAACACTAATCATATGTTTTATTACAATACAGGAACAGCTCCTAACCAGAAACTTGTGGTTTATTGGAAAAACTGCCCCCTGTATGGATGCACCTCCGGGAGCGGACTTCATCCATTGGGGACATTCCAGATAGTGATCAATGAGCAAAACAGCATCATTGAAAATAACATTCAAAATAAACCTGCCTGTATTCCTAATGGTAATCTTGCCACACAGGGAGTCCAGGATTCAGCAGGAAAGGTCGCCTTCATAGTGCCGGGCAGAAATCAGACAAGCTGGACTACCCTCAACGAGAGTACCCGTTTCGTACCCGGCGGGATCATATGGTATACCGGCGGGTATCCCGGTGGTACAATTGTTGGTTACGGAACACCATTTACAGTTTCACCTTCTGTCACAACTACATTTACTGCAGTAGTTCGGGTATGTGACGGAAGTTTTGCAACCGGTAATGTCACGGTGACGGTTATCAATGCACAATTTAATTATCCTCAACCTTCCTATTGTCAGGTTGATCCGAATCCTACTCCGACAGTAGCCGTTCCAACCGGCATTTTTACTGCAATTCCTGCCGGAATTATTTTTGTAGACGCGAATACCGGCACCATCAATCTTGGAGCAAGTACTCCGGGAACCTACACAATTACTTACACCATTTCAACTCCTTGTACGGTTTCTACCAGCCAGAGCCTGACTATAAACAGCACTCCAAACCCTCCGACTCCGCTGGCAACTTACGTATCCCGTTGCGGCCCCGGTCAGGTTACATTCGGGGTGATTCAGCCACCGGGTGTAACCATACACTGGTATGATGCCGATGTTGGCGGAAACCTATTGCCATTCCCGGGAGCCACCGTTACAACGAACGTATCTTCCACAACTCATTATTATGCGCAAGCTGTAACAAACGGTACAACCTGCACCAGTCTGACAAGAACCGATATTATCGTTGTCATAAAACCAATCCCTGTAATTACCAACAATATTCTTAATTATACCATCTGCACGGGCGACTCAATCAAAATTAATCTCACTTCTACCCTTCCAACCTCCATCTTTCATTGGACTGCCTTCTCCAATTCAGGAACGCTCACAGGCTACTCAAACGGATCAGGATTAAGTATTTCGCAGAAACTGGTAAACTCAGGTTTTGTTAACGATACCGTCACTTACTCAGTTGTTGCAGTTGCTGATACTTGTACCAGTGATACCGTGAAATTTATTGTTGCAGTCAGACCGTTTTTCGATGTTATAGCTGCTCCTCTTTCTCAAACGATCTGTTCTGGTAATTCTATTACAGTTAACCTCTCTTCCAGTAATCCAGCAACAACCTTTTCATGGACAGCCACTGGAAATTATCCTGGTCTCTCCGGATACTCGAACGGTTCCAGCAATACGATCTCACAAATATTAAGCAATAGCGGTCCGGCAGATGGAACTGTCACATATAAAATCGTTCCCAATGGTTTGGGCTGTACCGGAGACACTGTTGTATCTACCGTTCTCGTTCATCCATTGCCGGTACCGGCAATATCCGGATTGGCTGTACTCTGCGTAGGAACTTCTGGTGTAATCTATTCCACACAACCGGGTATGACGATTTACCAGTGGGCGGTTTCCGGTGGTGGAACGGTTACTGCCGGTGGAACCTCCACTAATAATACTGTCACAATTACATGGAACACACCCGGCGCTCAATCGGTTTCCATTAACTATCATGATGCTCACGGATGCACTGCCATAACTTCAACGGTTTACCCTGTCACGGTGAATCCGATTCCCGGAACGCCGGGGCCAATCACCGGAACAGCCGTTCTTTGCCAGGGAGCAACCGGTATAAGTTATTCTGTTGGCGCCGTTACCGATGCCACCAGTTATACATGGACACTCGTTCCCGGGACAGCAGGCATCATTACCGGGAATACAACCTCCATTACCATTAACTGGTCGGCTATCTTTACCGGAACTGCAAGCCTTACGGTTAAAGGGGTGAACAATTGCGGAACCGGAGTCACATCGCCGGTTTTCTCCGTCCTGGTAAATCCCAACCCGTTGGTTTCATTTATCATGTGTACCGATTCCATCACCATTCCCACTGCCAGGATCATTCAACTCAGAGAAGGGATCCCGCTGGGAGGCACCTGGTCGGGGACAGGCGTCATTAGCCCGACCGGAACTTTTAATCCTGCAACGGCGGGCATTGGAGCGCATACCATTACCTATTCTTACACCAATGTTTATGGCTGCGCAAAAACCGCCTCCCACATTATCACTGTTACAAATCCCGGGTTGTTCAACTGCGGAGGGAACCTGAATGATGTACGCAACAACAAACTGTATAATACTGTTCTGATCGGCGCCCAGTGCTGGATGGCAGTTAATCTCGATTTTGGAGTCATGATCACCGGTTCCCTTTCGCAACGGGATAATTGCATTCCTGAAAAGTATTGCTATAATGACCTGACTGCATACTGCGGACCGCAGACTTATTACCAGTGGGATGAATTGATGGCGTA
Source organism: Bacteroidales bacterium (assembly GCA_017882335.1). Taxonomy (GTDB): domain Bacteria; phylum Bacteroidota; class Bacteroidia; order Bacteroidales; family FEN-979; genus FEN-979. The sequence goes on from JADGPR010000033.1 coordinate 29,864, forward strand.
CAACGATGTTTCGGGATCCCAGGGAATCTGTCCTCCGGGATGGCATGTGCCAACGGAAGCTGAATGGACGCTACTTTTCAGCAACTTTATCAATAACGGGTTTGCAGGAAACGCTTTGAAGGCTACCGGGTATTCAGGTTTCAATGCCCTGATAGCAGGTGTCAATTTCTTCAACCGCAGTTTCAGTTTAAATAATTTTGCGGGATTCTACTGGTCAAGTGACTCCCATGGGCCTTATAAAGCATGGTCACACGGAATGAACTTTTTCAACCCAAGCGTGTCATATTATTCATCGAGCCGGTCCAACGCATTCTCCGTTAGGTGTATCAAAGATTAGCTGATGAGCTAATGAGTTGGCGAGTTGGTGAGTTGGCGAGTAAATTAAAATCGAAAATAATTATCAATTATCCATTGTCAATTATCAATTAATTCTGCATTCTGCATTCTGAATTCCTGCATTTTACTTATTCCAGTATTTACTACTTTTGGAAGATGAAGCGCTTCTGTTTGTTTCTTGTATTTATTGTTCTTGGATACTCCTGTATCCGGGAGCAGAAAGCAGATCGTTTCACCATCAAGGGGCAGTTCTCAAATTCAAGTGGTGAAAAGGTCGTGCTTTGCGAAATGGATGTCAAGGAAGTCATTGCACTTGATTCTTCCAATATCGGTAAAGACGGGAAAATTGACTTTTCCCATCAGCTTGATCAGGCGGGGTTTTACCTGTTGATGTTCCCTGACGGAAGACGGGTCATCCTTGTCATGAAAAGAGGAGAAAATCTTCTTATCAAAGGAGACCTGAGGGATCCGGCCGGGGCTTTCAGTCTTTCCGGTTCGGTAGGTTCTCAATTGCTGGAAAGTTTTTTCCGTGCAACTATGAAAAACAAAGTCAGAATCGATTCCTTAAAAAGAGTTCTTCGCAACCACGAAGGTTCCGGGGATTTTCTCAGGTTCAGCATGACTGCAGATTCTATGTTTTTCAGGATATCCGAAGATCAGAAAAAGTCAGAGAAGGAGTTTATTGACAGGAACCCGCAGTCACTGGCCTCTCTCATCGTCCTGAATTATTCTTTCGGCCTAAAGCCGGTGCTTACGATAGAAGAGGACCTGTCGTATTACCAGAAACTGACAAGTTTGTATCGCAGCTATCCCAATAACAAACATGTCCTCTTTCACCTGGCAAGGGTAGGCCTGTTCCTGAATAATCTTAAAAATTCCGTAAATTGAATTCCGGGATCAAACCAGAAATATTTGTAAGTTTGGCTGAAATTTAGAAAATGCAAAAGAAGATATATTTCGCATCTGATTTTCATTTTGGTATTCCCGACCGGAAGGAAAGCCTGGAAAGGGAAAAATTATTCGTCAACTGGCTTGAAATGGTCAGAAAGGATGCCTCCGGGATTTATTTGATGGGAGATCTTTTCGATTTCTGGTTTGAATATAAAACAGTGGTTCCCCGTGGTTATGTGCGGTTGCTGGGGAAGCTTGCAGAGATCAGTGATTCAGGGATAAAAATTCATCTTTTCAGGGGAAATCATGACATGTGGGCGTTCGATTACCTGAACAAGGAGGTCCATATTGAAATTCACCGCGATCCGGAGTTTAAGGAATTTGACGGGAAAGTTTTTTACCTGGCACATGGAGACGGGTTGGGCCCCGGCGATCACGGTTATAAATTCATCAAGAAAGTTTTTCAGAACCGGATCAATCAATGGATGTTCCGGTGGATCCATCCCGACCTCGGGATTCGTATCGCCTTGTTCTGGTCGAGACAAAGCCGTTTTGCAAGCCTCGTCAAAGAAGGAAAAAGTGAGCAGGATAAAAATTTTATTGAATCCCGGTTGTCCGTTCATTCGAAGAAAATCCTGGAATCCCACCCTGAAGTGGATTATTTTGTTTACGGGCACTGGCATTTCCCATCGGATATGGCACTTTCGAAGAAATCCCGGCAGATCACCCTGGGGGACTGGTTGACCAATTTCACCTACGGGGTTTTTGATGGAGATCAGTTTCAATTATTGAAATACCACTAAGCGCATATTAATCATAAAAAAAAGCTGCCTTATTTCAAGACAGCTTGGTTTCTATTAGAAGCACTTTAGCGTTATGCCGGGTGAATTGCTTCTACCGGGCATACATCTGCACATGCACCACAATCTGTGCAAACATCAGGGACAATTATGTAAATGTCGCCTTCCTTGATTGCTTCAACGGGGCATTCATCGATGCAGGTTCCGCAAGCAGTGCAATCTTCATTAATTACGTAAGACATGATTCATCTGATTTTATAGTCTGAATAGACAGACAAGGTTAATAGATAGGGTTTGTACTGCAAAGGTACAAATTTTTGGAATACCAAATTTTTGGGGTGAATTCTGGGTGCTGGGTTCTAGGTACTAGATGCTGGATCCTGGATGCTGGGTACTGGGTTCTGGGTACTGGGTATTGGGTTGACTATGCCTGAATAGTGTTGACCGTTTTTAAGAGATTTTTGTAACGGTTTTCAAAGTTATTATTTGTTCTTGATTGTTTCTCTTTTGTTTCATAAG